>OMXV01000031.1 GCA_900315075.1 uncultured Prevotellaceae bacterium
GATGGAGTCCTCCTCTGTGGCGCACATAGAGTCATAGTTGACAGGAATCTGCAGTGTGCTTCCGGCCACGTCACTGTCCATGTCGTGCAGACCATTGAAGCCGCCCATGATTGTCCCCGTCCTTGACGCTACTCGCTCCGAGCCTATGTAATAGTGCTTCGTCCAACGGTTGCCGTTGATGGTGATGTAGGGGTTGGGATAGATGCTGTAGGTGACGGTGTCGGTGCTGAGACCGGCAGCAACGGCGTTCACCCAGATAGCCTCGCCCCCCAAGTGCTCCTTTACTGTGCGGTTGCCTTCAGCGTCGTACCAGTATAGTGACACATAGCCATTGTCCGAGATGCCGCGGAGCCGGTTCTGACAGTCCCATAACAAGTGTCGCTCCGAGATGTCGGGAGTCGTGTTTCTGTCAACCCTCTTTCTATCCACAGTCTCGTATGACAGGTTGCCATTGGGGTCGTATGTGTAGCGGTGCGTGCTGAGGACATTGTCTGTTGCCGTGGGGATTCCCTCTTTACGGTAGTGTGTCTCAGCCACGTCGCTCATCTGGAAATGTCTCCCCCACGACGGATTGTAGTGGTAACTCATGTCGTACCCCGTACTCAATGTGCCGGGGAACATCAGCCCCGTCTGCGACAGCCGCTGGCTCTTTGAGGTGACCCGCCAGAGGTCATCGTAGGCCATGGTGAGCGTGTCGGTGGCAATGACATTGCCGTTGCCATAGCTCTGGGTGGCAGCCACCAGGCGGTTCAGGGGGTCGTAGGTGTGTAGCCTGTACTCATTGACAGGCTTCATCATATTCTTTATCAAATATGAAATATTCGGTTCTACCATCATAACTATCTCTTAATAGGTGAACGGTATCGTTGCTATGTGAGAATTGGAGAATATCATCTGATTTCTCTTTGAAATGAAATGTTTTATAGCGATAAAAGGAATCTATTATCATTCTCCTTACTTCTTCCAGTTTTCCCTCTTTATAATAATAAAACAAACTGTCTTTTTCAATGATAATATAGCAATTATCATACGGTATAGTATCACGATAGTTCCATGGTGTTATTTTTTTATATTCAATATATTTTCTCTTTCTTCTATTGTTTATTGATTTATCAATTTGTTTTCTACATTTAGTGCCCTCTACATTGTTCTTGGGTATCATATCATTTGTGCTGTTTTTACATGAACAAACATACATAATTGTTGCGAATAATAACGTTGTTACTATTATAAAACTATTCAATCTATTCATTTCGTGTTTTTTTAAACAATTCCCAATCAACAGTATTTTTAGCTTTAATCATGGCATTTTTGTTTTTGGGGGAATTATGCCTTATATAGGCTGCCTTTGCCTCCAAATAATTCATATATTTTAGTTCATTATTCTGAATTAACTCGTATTTTTTCCTAATACGATCATCTAACTTCCACCATGCTGCTGTATAGCTTGATAAACTTCCCCACCAAGCCATGGCATTATACCAATCATCAGAATGATGTGTCCTATAAAAATTGTCAAATTCTCTCATACCCTGAACAAAAGTTTGAATATTCCCTTCAGCCATGGTATTGTGCTGGCCATGATAATTTTCATATAATTGTTCAATCTTCATGTTTATGCCGCAAAATTATGAAAATTTATCAGTTGTTGTGTTTATTCAACACATGAAAAAACAAACATTTTTAAACATTGAAGATATTTTCTGTACACTTTTTTACACTTTCTTCTTTCTGAGGCAAATTTTGCGCAAAATTGTACATAAGAGATGACCTTTTATACGTAGAGAGAAACTATATTCTTCTCAGATTATCTTTTAGTGAAAAGGCTTTCTTTACACCAAACAATTTTAGGTTAGCACTGATTTTTGCATTGGTAATGCGCTGTGATAAAGTATCCAGCAAGACTGCAATCTCCCCCGTATGGAAATCCAATCTACAGAGGAGGCATATCTGTAGTTCTTGCTCACTTAGCCCTCCATTGAGGATAATTTTATCATAAAAATGTGGAAGATTCTCTTGCAGAAGTGCTTTCAGAAGCCCCCAGTCTGATGGCGTGGGTAAAGTCCCTCCCCTTTTTGCTTTTGCTTTTTCCCTAAACGACAACACAATGTCGGCATTCTGCATGGCAGCCTCGCATTTCTCATTGGGAAGACTGGCAAATCTTGCTTTATATTCTTCTATAATTTCTGACAATTTTTCAATCTCTCGTTTTTTATCTTCTATGACGGAATGATGGTCTTGCTCCAGAATCTGAAGTTCATGCTCCAAACTTTTGTATTTGTGGACAGCGGCCATATGTTCTGAACTCATCCGACCAAGTTCTTCCTCTTTCTTTCTCTTCTGTCTAAGAAAGATAGAAACGCCCAAAATCGTGACCATTAAGATTATCATGGCCAACATCCAAATCCATGTTTTCCTCTTTTGTGACTCCAATGTTTTCTGATTTGCTATTACTCCCATTCTGTTATAATTGTACAGGGAATGGGTTATAGCAACAGCATCGGACTGATCCATTGCTTGAATGCTATCGAGGGCAGCCTCACAGAGTATGGCATATTTTGCAACAGAGTCTATGTCGCGTCTTTCAAGACACACAGAGAGTAACCCCTTATATGCTTCATAGTTATTGTTAACATGATAACACTGGAGTTTGCGGAAGAAAAACTCTGCCGAGTCTGTCTGATGAACACCTTTGAAATATAATCCCTTGGCGTAGTAATAATGTTCCATGCCAGGCTTGATATTTCCATTTTTATCAAAAAAGCCAGATTTTTCTTCATATATTCGCATCAGTTCGTGCGCTTGATTGTATTGGCCGTCATCAAGCAGAATCATAATCACCGTATAATATACACCAGCAGCCTTTTCTTCATAGCCATTTTCCATATAGAGATTCTGAACCTTGTGCGTCATGCGGAAACATGCTGCCGTGTCATTCATAGCGTAATAAGGAACAACCTTGTACTCCAATCCTTTTATATAACAGTACACATCTCCCGCTTTCGAAGCAAAATGGCTGAACTTATCCCATGAGTCAATTTCCTCTTCATACAAATGTTGTGCCTCGTAAATGAACGCAATCTGTCCATAGACGCGGAAAAGAATATTGTAATCACATTCCTGGGATGTCGTGTCGGCACAGGCCACAGCATCCTGATAGCACTGAAGAGCATGGGGAGACTCGCCCATGTCGCTGTAAGCACGCCCTAACAAATAATGTGCCGTCATCCGCTCATTAGGTGTTCCATGACTATCATAGTATTTCACCAGTTCCAACTGTAGGCTGTCGGAATGGAAAACAGTGTCGCACTTATTCTGTGCCGTTAGGCGCAGAAGTTGCCAGCGTCGGAGGTTTTCTTTTGAGAAATCATGAGATGATGGTTCCAACGAGTCGAGGATAGTAAGGGCAGAGTCAGGAGCAGTATTCATCAGTGATTCGGCTCTGTCCAAAGACTCATCGGACTTTCCCTGCCTCGTGCAAGTAGAAAATACCAGTATGATGGTAATAAGAAAACAACTCATCATCGACACCCGCATAGAAAACTTGTATATAGAGTACCGTGTGGAATGCAGTATGTCATACTCTTGATTGTTGATGTTGCCGTTTTCTTCCATAATTGATTATTTTTCAAAATTAGTGCATGATGACCGAAAAACCAAAAGAAAGCGTTTTTTTATTTTTCATATAGAATTGCTGCTGACGAAAGTTTAAGTAGGTAATCAAAATTATCTGCAACTACCATTCTTTGAAAACCTTATATTAATTACTGTCTCCTGTCACATTCTATCCAGTGATCTATCAGTTTTCTGGCAATGGAGAGTTTTTCCGGGATGTCGGGTAGTTGGTCATAACGATACCATCCGCCACGCGACAATTCTTCACGTTGCAAGTGGATGTCGCCGCTGACATATTCAGCATAGAATCCCACCATCAGACCGCAGGGATAAGGCCAGGGCTGACTGCCAAAATACCGTATGTTGGTGATGGTAATGCCTGTCTCCTCTGCCACTTCCCTGACCACGGCCTCCTCTAAGGTCTCTCCCGTTTCTACAAATCCTGCCACCAATCCATACATTTTTTGATTATGGAAATTCTTGGCATGCACCAACAACACCTCATCGCCACGATGGACAAGACAAATGACGGCGGTAGCCAACTGTGGCCATACTTCTTTGCCACACTGCGTGCAACGCTTGGAAATATCGGTATGGAGTTTCATCGGACCTCCACAGACACCACAGAATTTGGTGGTAGAATCCCAATAGAGTATCTCGGCACATTTGCCGGCTTTCAGATAGAGACGATATTCGATTTTACTATACGACTGTCGCAGACCACACATTTTATATCTTACATCATCGGTGACGGGCAGGTCGATGCTATAGGTTTTCACTTCTTCACCATCCAAAGGGGTAATATTATGAATCGTCGTCCACGGCTTTATTACCGTAGGCGGTTCTTCCTGATAGGGTATGGTGTAAGTGCCGTCCTGCTTTTTTTCTAACAGAACGTCATTCTTGCAGAAGACAAACCAGTATTTTTTCATTGAAGATTGAAAATTGAAAATGAAGGGGAGTTAAAGGGGGGTTAAAGGGGAGTTAAAAAGTAGTTAAAGAGGAGTTAAAGGGACATTTCTCTCACCTCTTACCTCTCACCACTTACCTCTAAGAAACTAAAACCTAAAGCCTCTATTTGAATAACAGTGCTCGGTCGCGTTCAATAGCTGGCTTGGCCCACTCGTCGGGCACAAAGCGCCAGTTTCCATGCGCTTTTGGATTCAGCCGTCCAGCCTTTTCAATTTCCTGCATCAGATAGTACCGCTGGTCTTTTTCAGATTGGAAGATGATACGTTCTGGGATTTGTTTCAAAGGTATGCCTGCACCTCTTGTCAACAATTCACCTCCACCGTTGCCACGATAACTATTCATGGCCACCTTATACCATTTCTTTTCGTCGAAAGGCTGACCGTTGCTCATACGCAGGATACGTACTTTCTGTCCATCTGGTTTTGTCACATCCACTTCGTAGTCTATGCCGGCGGCACTGTCGAAGTTGAAAGCAAGATTCTTGAACATAAAGCGTTGTTGGTCGTCGGTTTTTTGGTCGTTGAGCAGCATGATATGGTCGTCGGGGGAATGCATGGTGTTTACCCATTGGTCATAGCTCATTTCCAAATGTTTGCGCACTTCCTCACCAGTCATACATAATACATACAACTGATTCTCATACCGATAGAGGTTAAACATATCGCTGACATAGACCGTTCCGGCAGGAATACTCGTGTCGAAGGATAGAGGAGCATTGAAAGAAATGTCTGCGTCAGTAAGTTGCAACTGTAAATCGTGGATGAAATCTGTGAATGCTGCACTGCCAAAATAGCAGTCACGCGTATAGAGAGCACTCTCGAAAACACCTATTGGACGGTTGACAAAGTTGTTTACGCTATCGATGGCTGCTTGGAAATGCGATACATAGCGTTGGTCGATGTCATAGGGGGTCACATCCACAATCTCGCCCGTGATGCGCTTAGTGATTTTCCCGCGCTTTCCAATTTCTATTTCAATGCATGCATCTGCCACTTGAAGGGCATTGCATGAAGGGTCGAGACAGAGCACATTTTTCCCCTCCACATTCTTAACAAAACTTTTATGTGTGGCATGATCATGTCCGAAAAAGACGATGTCGAAACCAGGCACCTCCCGAGCTACTTTGAGCGAAGCATCCTCTTCGTATTCTTCTGTGATGATGCCTCCTTCTTTTCCTGAGTGGAATAACCCAACCACCACATCAGGCTTTTCGTTTTTCTGGACATAGTCCATCCAATATCTGGCAGACTTTACCATCTCTTCAAACCTCATCCCTTTCCACAAATCCTCGTTGAGCCAGTTGGGAATTGCTGGCGTAAGCATGCCAATTACTGCAATTTTGACACCTTGTCTTTGAATGATGGTATAGGGATTGACGTATGGCTGATTGGTCTCGGTGTTGATGATGTTGGCACCGAGAACAGGGCATTTCAACTCACGGATCCACTTGTCGTAGACTGGATGGCCAGTCTCAACATCGTGGTTGCCAAAGACTTGGGCATTGTAACCCAAATAGTTGACCACATCCGCTGCCACATTGGTCATGTCGGTGTTGATATAGTTACAATAGTAGCAGGTGGGTTGTCCCTGAAGGATATCGCCATTTTCAAGCATGATCAGATTGTCACCATATTCCTCACGCAACTGGTTGACGTAGGTGCTTACCCGGGCAAGGGTACCTTTCTTGGGTTGGCGATTGATAAAGTCGTAAGGGAAAAAACAACCGTGAACATCGCTCGTTTCCACAATGCGTAATTTGACAATTATGTTTTTTGCCGATACATTCATAGGAATTAGAATTGTAAGTGCCAATAATGTGGCGAATAGTTTGGTTCTCATTTTGTGTAGTTTTGGGGTTGAATATTTTTTTCTTTCTTTCTGTTAATACCTAATAGGTCGTGCCAGCCATTAAAATCTTTTTTCAAAATCAAGCCAACCCCTTGGGTGTTGAGGCTGTTCTTGATGAAATAGCGGTCGTTGGTCTGATTATACACTTTTACGGCTAAGTTGCCATTGGGGTAGAGCAGATAACGGATGTCAAAGTCGCCGATGAAACTGGTGGTGGCATTGGGATTGTCACGATAGCCAAACTGTCCGTTGATTTGCAGGCGGTTATCCAGCAGTCTTCCCGACAAGGTTCCCTCATATTCTGCATTGTTCCATCCTTCGTCGCCTGTGGAGATGTTGGCACCGAAGTTCCAGTTGTTGTTGTTGATAATATTTCCCAATAGTGAATTGATTTGCTGACTGATGGTACCACTAAGCAGACTTTGCATTGCCAGGCTTGTCTGGCTCTGGCGGTTAGGATCTAAATCAGCATTATATGTTTTATTGTAAAAGCGGCCGATAGCTAAAAGGTATATTACCTGCTGATTGAGTTCCTCTTCACTATTAATCAAACTACGCACCATTTGCTGGGCATCGCTGCTAACAGTGGGCATTTCCATGTCGAAATCCACAGTTGGTTGCTCAGCTGTCCCATTGATGTTCATCAGACAGTTGACGCGGATGTTGTTGCTGGTGAAACTACGACCTAAGTTCAAGTCGGAGAGAGGTACACCGTTGACGGTATAGGCCGCTTGTAATGCTAACGTGGCATCGTAAGGGTTGCCAACAAAGGTGATGGAACCACCGGGCTGGAACTGGAAGTCCTTTCTGAGGAAATTCTGAACGGTGAGCCGATAAGTGCCTCTTTCCACCACATAATTACCATAAATGTTGAAACTTCCTTTATTGAAGTAATTGGCACGCAGTGTGCCATTGCCATTTAATGCAATGTAGTCGCCGGTACCCTCATCCATCAACAGACGTAGGGTGGCTTCGGGATTGGCGTTGATTTGGAAGTTCATCCGTATGTTGGTAGGGATGTGAGAAGAGGTTTGTTGCGCTTGCCCCACTTGGACATCTGTCGCTGCAGAAACGGAACGCATACCTTCAAATTCCATGGCCGAGACATTAGGCGAATTATCGTTCCACTGAATGAACTCTTGGCTATTCAAAGCATCCGGACTTGCGGCATTATAGTAGAAAACTGTATTTCGAGTGGGGGTGGCATTAATGTCGAGCAATACTTCTCCCGGTTCTCCCTGAATACGACAGTCGCCTGTAGCATAGACTGTACCACAGAAAGTTTGGTTGCCAAATTCCTTGAAGTCGTATGATAACAGGTTGTTGGCATTTATAAGGAGGTCGTATCTCATATTGGTTAGATGTGTATGCGTAAGTTCTCCATTGACAATAGCTTGATTTCCATATCTATCCATAATGGTGTCTGCACTAAAGAGGATGTGGTCGGGCACGAGGGTAATTGTGTCATGTTTCATAAGATAGGTAGTGTTGAGTGCTGGCAGCGAAATATTGCCAACGGCCACCATTTTTCCTTCCAAATTGAACATTTTATTAGGCCCGAAAATCCGCAAGTCGCCATAAAGTCGTGTGTCTATATCTTTCATGAAAGAACCGCAAAATCTCTCTATAAATTGCAAGGAAGTACCATCGGCGTGTACATTGAGATTAAGTTCCAAAGGAGAAAGTGCGATGTCTCCATCAATCATTGTAAGATATCCTTTATCATCTGCTATACCATTAAGATATAACTTCTTGTCTTGTGAATTCCAGTTCACATTCATGTTCATATCGCCAATTCTTCCGTCAACAAATCTGAAATCCTTAATTTGCAAATTGGCAATAGCTTCAGGGATATTAAAAAGCGACGACACTCTGGCGGTTCCAGTTGCATATCCTCCAAAATCTATATTTTTAATATGTAAAATATTCGAAAGATGCGACATGCTGATGTCATGGAGTTGCACTGTAATTGCATCTGTAGGAGTATTGGTAGCAACTCCACTAATAGAAATGTTCTGAGTGCCATTGCCAATGACAAGATGATTGATGTTTATGTTTCTTTTTGCAATGCTGATTCCAGAGGATTCCACTTGCCAGACAGTATCATTCAATTGGAATTGTGAGGGGAGCATGGTAATGTTTACCTTTTGCTGTCCATCAAAGTCATTGACAAAATCAGCCATGCTTGATAAAGTGCCTTTCAAATGTACTTTTCCTCCGTGATTATCAAACATAATATCTGAAAGAAGATGGTTGTCAATGGCATTTGCATTTACATTCAAATCAAGTGACTTGCCATTGTTGTTCATTTTTTTTGTCTTGGCTACACATGCAAGTGTATCTCCTTTTGTATCCAATAATATTTCTGTATCGGTAAAGATATTATCGTTGTAGAGAATTTCGTTCGAGTAACAGTTTAAATTAATAAAATAATTAGGTTCATCTACTTCTCCTTTAATAGTCAGTGGTTGGCCCAGTTTCAAATTGATGTCGCTAAATTGCTGTAACCATTCTGTGTCATGGATGGTGGCATCAATTGTAAATTGATTTTTGTGGTGAGAAGTAGGGATATGCATAAAAGGTTGTGTGGACAATCTCTTTTGCAACACATTGATAATGCTACTGCCAACATTAGTATAACTATCAAATTTTCCATATAAACTGATGTTGCCATAATCGCAGTTCATATCAATATATTTGTCTCCATTTGCCATGGTTCCCACATCCAGGTACATGGAATTGAGTATGATGTCTTTATCTGTAGATGTTACATGAAGGTTGTTCACTTCTAAAGTACCTTGCATGTTGTTTAAGTCGGTCCCTTTGAAATTGGCGTCTATATCAACATCCAATTTTTTATTTGCCAAGACGCCAGGAATACCAAAGGCATCAGTATTGAATTGTCTGATATTGGCAGTGAGGTTAAAGGTTGGTTCGTAAGAACGGAGATTGAGTTCTCCATCGATTCCCATTTGCCCGTTGGGATCATCAATGTTCAGGAGACCTTTGAATGCCATGTCATCATAGACACCGTCGATATTGATATTTTGATATGTGTGGCCGTTGAACTCCAGATGAGAAATGTTTCCCTTGGCAATTAATTTCATGTTTTTACTGATGGGTAGATTCCCATCAATATGAATGGAAGTCGCCAACTTGCCAATATTGTCATTCATCAACACATGTCCCAATTGAAAGCCTGCGGTTTCGACAGTACCTATAAAATGTTTGTCGGAAAGAACCATTGATAGTTGGCTATCTCCCGCATCAGTTCGAAACTGTCCATCCAAAGCCATTTCCTTGCCATTTAAACCTACTGCACCCTTATATTGAATGTTTCCCAACTGGATGATTTGTGGAGGTATTGATAGTTGCTCTCCAAAGTATTTGGATATTTTCTCTATTCCATAAGCCTTTAGATTGAAATCATGGATGTTTGCTTTGCATAATAATTGTGTATCCCAATGGCTGATAATCCCATCACCCGAAAAATGCAGAATATCACTCTCTGAACTTAAGCTCAATGATTCAATATTGACTGAATTATTAGTTCCTCTGACAAAAGTACTGATATGAAGAGGACCGGTAAATTCGCGTAGAGAGGGTAGGAGGGGTGATAGGTCGGATGGAGTGACCACAGACGATGGCATGCTCACTTGATAATGAAGTGACTGTAGGTCAATTTTTCCATTAATGAATGTATAGTCTGCTTTCAGCGTATCGACGAGTAATGATGTACCTGGCATTTCTACGCGCAAATCTGTCAAAAGTGCTTTTTCCTTTGTCGCATTCAGTTCTAATGACAAACGTCGCAGGTCAATACCAGATGTCTCACGCATTGAGAGTTTCTTAATCTTCAGGTCAATTTTATCATCAGTCAACTCGTTTAACATGAAGTGACCGCTAATATTATTAATGTCAAGATGATACGGCGTGAGTTGATTTTCTGCTATGGGTTGATCCCATTGGTCGTATTTCACATGACCATTGCGGATAATAAGTGAATTAATGTTGAGATGAAGGGGATTTTTATCTTCAGATTGTTTGGATGAGAGTGAATCAATGACAAACTGGTAGTTGGGTTGTGTTTTATCATTTTCCTTATATAAAATCGCGTCCATTCCGAAAATCTGTGCAGATGAGATGGAAACCTGGCCACTGAAAAGGGGGGCAATATCGACTTTGGCAGAAAGACGTGAGGATGAGAGCATCTTCTTGTCTTTTTGGTCGTAAATGACAACATCATCGATGATGACACGGTTGAGGAAACCTAAGTCAACCCTTCCAACTTCCACTTTTGTGCCTAATTTCTCGGAGAGTGCGTCAGAAACTTTTGAGCCAATGAAATTCTGTACTGCTGGCAAATGTAGCAGTATAAACATCAATACCGTGGTTCCTATCAGAAACCAAAGTATTGCTCTTATGACTCTTCTAAAGGTTTTTATATTCTATATCTTTTTTAATCCAAATAAGAAAGTATTCTCACATTTCCCATATTTGGGACAAAGGTAGTGCAAGGTGAGCGAAATTCAAAATAAAAAACAAAGTTTTTATTTTTATTTCCAAACCGCAGCCTATCTTTGACCTTCATTATGGGTTTTTAACGGTTTTAAATGCTTTCATGCCCTCATTAGCCATGAAAAGATTGTCTTTATATGGTTTCAAAGCTCCCATTTTATAGCCGAAGTCTGGTGTGGTGATAGGCTCCCAATAGACAAGTCCCCTAAGATGTGTTGGGGCATGTTGTATCATATATGTTATAACCTCCTTGGCAAGTTGTTCGTGGTCGTCAGGCATGCCTATTTCCACAATCATGGTTTCCTTTCCATACTTTTGATAGATGGTTTCCACATTATCATTACAAGCATCAGCCTTTACCTGCCAATTCAAATCTATAACAGGAGGGTTGGCAAGCCAGTTCATGGCAGGATAGAGCGACAATCCCACCATGTCGTAATCTACCTTGTATTTCTGAAGGATGTCGAGAATGAATTCTGTACGTTCCAACATGAAACCATTGTCGATATGAACCATCGTTTTCACCTCAGGGAATACTTTCTTGCAAGTTTGTTCCCCTCGCTGGAATAGCAGCGCAAAATTCTCAGGGTGCTCTGTCGCATCACCCAAGGGTTTCATAAATCCTGTGGGCGTTTCATTGCCCACCTGTATCCAACGAGGAGAGACGTTCGCCTTTTTTAGTGCCATTAACACTTCTTGAGTATGTGCTTCTACTGAGTCGCATAGGGCTTTAATATCGCAGTTCTTCCATTCCTCCGGCACATGCTGCTTGCTCGGGTCTGCCCACCAGTTGCTATAATGGAAATCCACCATAACATCCATACCAGCGTTTTTTGCCCTGACAGCTTTCGCCACCATATCCTGGGTGTCGCACCATGTTTGTCCATCTCGACGATCGGGACGTGGATGAACCCACACCCTCAGACGCACCATGTTCATGCCACATGACTTTAATAGTTCAAATCCGTCAACGATTGTACCTTTCTCATCAACTAATTGAAATTTGTTGATGTGTTCGATTTGTGTTATCCAACTGATGTCAGCTCCCTTGGCAAAGCCTGTATCTTGTGCAAAGGACTGAGAAGAAATTCCAAGGAGAATAAAAAGAAAGATTATTTTTTTCATAGACAAACTTGATTTATATCACATTTTTAATGTTTCCTTTGCAAAATTAAGAAATTTCTCTGAAAAAAAGTGAAAAATCATATAATTTGTGTATATTTGCACTTTCTATAAGCATATCAATCAAAATGCATAGTTTATGGCAAATGTTTTTAAGTTAAAAAAAGGCTTGGACATAAACCTTCAAGGAAAGGCTGCCAAAAAGAGGATACCTATCAAGGCTGAGGGCGATTTCGCCTTAGTGCCTGATGAATTTATCGGTGTCGTTCCAAAGGTGGTGGTTCGTGAAGGTGACAAGGTCGAAGCCGGGGATGCTTTGTTTGTTAACAAAAAGTTTCCCGAAGTGGGGTATGCCTCACCCGTCAGTGGTACGGTGACTGCCGTCATCCGTGGTGACCGCCGCAAATTGCTCTGTGTGAAAGTCTGCCCAGACAAGACTATGACTTATCGGTCGTTCCAATTTGGCAAATTGGAGTCGTTGGATGGTGCGGCTGTACGAAAGGCTTTGGTAGATGCCGGATTGTTTGGCTATATCAATCAGTTGCCCTACGCTGTGGCAGCAGAACCTACAGGCGACCCGAAGGGCATCTTCGTCAGTGCGTTCCGCGACATGCCATTGTCGGCGGATTTCGATGTAGAACTCGAAGGCAATGAGCAGGAATTTCAGACTGGTCTCACAGCCCTCTCGAAGATTGCGCAGACCTATTTAGGTATTTCTGCCACTCAGTCATCAGGGGCATTGGCAAAAATGAAAGACGTGGAAGTGAATGTTTTCGATGGTCCATGTCCCGCTGCAAACGCCAGTGTGCAAGTAAATCATATCGACCCTGTCAACAAGGGCGAGGTGGTGTGGATGGTAGAACCCACAGTAGTGATTTTCATCGGACGTCTGTTCCTTACAGGCAAAGTAGATTTGCGTCGCACCATAGCAGTGGCAGGAAGTGAGATGAAAGACCCATCTTACGTGGATGTGTTGGTCGGACAACCATTAAAGCAAATTCTTAACGCACAGCTGGATTCTTTTGAAGATGTGCGTATTATCAATGGTAATCCACTTACAGGAAGGAAGAGTTCTGTCGATGACTATGTGGGTGTGCATACCTCCGAAATTACAGCAATTCCAGAAGGTGCCAATCGCGACGAGATGTTAGGTTGGATTCTTCCTCGTACGAAAGATTTCTCTGTCAATAGAAGCTATTTCTCATGGCTATTTGGCAAGAATAAAGAATATAAACTCGATGCCCGTATCAAGGGTGGGGAGCGTAAGATGATTATGAGCGGTGAGTACGACAAAGTGCTGCCAATGGATATCTATGGCGAATACTTGATTAAGGCAATTATTGCCGGCGACATCGACAAGATGGAGCAATTGGGTATATATGAGGTGGCTCCAGAAGATTTTGCTGTGGCAGAATTTGTCGATTCTTCAAAACTTGAATTGCAGCTTCTGGTTCGCAACGGACTCGACATGCTCAGGAAAGAGAACGCATAATGAACATATAACACAACGATTATGTCATTAAGAAATTATTTAAATAAGATAAAACCTTCCTTTGAAGAGGGTGGCAAGCTACATGCCTTTAAAAGCATATTCGAGGGTTTTGAGACATTCTTGTATGTGCCCAATACCACTTCCAAGAGTGGTGTGCACATCCACGATGCCATCGACTCGAAGCGCATCATGAGCATGGTGGTGCTTGCTTTGGTGCCAGCGATGCTCTTCGGTATGTATAATGTGGGCTATCAGAACTATTTAGCAGCCGGAACACTCGAGCAGGCCAGTTTCTTTAGTATTTTCTTCTATGGATTCCTGGCCGTATTGCCCAAGATTTTGGTCAGTTATATTGTTGGCTTGGGTATAGAGTTCGCCTGGGCGCAATGGAAAGGCGAAGAGATACAAGAAGGATACTTGGTTTCGGGTATTATCATCCCATTGATTGTACCGGTGAATTGCCCATTATGGATTTTGGCTATTGCCTGTGCTTTTGCCGTCATCTTCGCCAAGGAGATTTTTGGTGGCACGGGTATGAACATTTTCAACGTTGCTTTGGTGGCACGTGCTTTCCTGTTCTTCTCTTATCCGCAGAAAATGAGTGGCGACACCGTGTGGATTGCTACAGATAAGATTTGTGGACTTGGCAATACATTGCCCGACGGTTTTACTGCCGCAACACCATTGGGCCAGATTGGTCAGGGCAGTGATGTGTCAGCTCAACTCCCAGATATGATTACTGGATTCATTCCCGGCTCTATCGGCGAGACTAGTATTATTGCTATCGCATTGGGTGCTATCTTGCTGTTATGGACAGGGATTGCTTCTTGGCGCACAATGTTGAGCGTATTTGTGGGAGGTGCCTTGATGGCTGCTGTATTCTCAGCAGCTGGTATGACTAATATTCCATTCTATGAGCATCTTATCTTGGGTGGCTTTGCCTTCGGTGCCGTCTTTATGGCAACCGATCCTGTAACCAGTGCTCGCACAGAAAGTGGAAAATATGTCTATGGATTCTTAATCGGTGTGATGGCCATCGTCATACGTGTGATGAATCCGGGCTATCCTGAGGGCATGATGCTTGCCATCCTTCTGATGAACATGTTTGCTCCACTTATTGACTACTGTGTGGTGCAGCGCAACATTTCCAAACGCATGAAACGTATTAAAACAAAGGAGTAAGAGTTATGGGAAATGAAACTAAAAAAGGATTGAACACGAATTCAAACCTATATACAATCGTTTATTCGGCCATTCTTGTCATTATCGTGGCTTTCTTGTTGGCTTTTGTCTTCCAGGCACTGAAAGACCGTCAGCAAGCTAATGTGGCTCTTGATAAGAAAAAACAGATTCTCAATTCGCTCAACATCCGCGATTTGGATGATGAGGCTGCTGCCGCAAAATACAAGGAAGTGGTGCTGAGTGATGACATCGTCAATCCTCAGGGTGAATTGCAACAAAAAGACACTAAAGACAACGAGTCGTTTGGATTCAAACTCAATAGTGCTAATTATAAGAATGGTGAACTAGCTATTTTTACTTGTAAAGTGGATGGTGCTACTAAATATGTGATACCTGTCTATGGCGCAGGACTTTGGAGTCCCATCAGCGGCTACATCGCCCTGAACGACGACTGTGAAACAGTCTTTGGTGCATATTTCGACCATGAGGGTGAAACAGCAGGACTTGGTGCGGAAATCAAGGATGACCGCAGTTGGCAGGAGAAATTCAAGGACAAGAAACTCTTTGCACCTGAATCCGATAAAGTAGCGCTCTCTGTAGAGAAAAAGGTTGAAAAGGAAAATGCTGCCTATCAAGTGGAAGCTGTGACGGGTGCCACCCTGACATCCAATGGTGTGCGTGACATGCTGCAAGAAGGCATTGCGAAATATGTGGAATATTTTAAGAAAATTAAAAAATAGGAGGAGCCAAGGATATGAGTAAACTGTTTTCAAAAGAGAACAATGAGGCGTTTCGTAAGCCGCTAAACCTGGATCATCCCATTCTCATCCAGGTGCTTGGCATCTGTTCCGCCCTGGCTGTGACTTCACAGCTGAAGCCAGCCATTGTCATGGGTCTTGCCGTTACTATTATTACGGCATTCGCCAATGTGATTATTTCGCTACTTCGTAAGACCATCCCTAACCGCATCCGTATCATCGTGCAACTGGTGGTGGTGGCTACGCTGGTAACCATTGTAAGCCAGATTCTGAAAGCCTTTGCATACGATGTGAGTGTACAACTCTCTGTCTATGTAGGTCTGATTATCACTAACTGTATCCTGATGGGACGCTTGGAGGCTTTTGCCATGATGAACAAGCCATGGCCGAGTTTCCTCGATGGCGTAGGCAATGGCCTTGGCTATGCTATGATACTGGTTATTGTCGGTGGTCTGCGTGAACTGCTCGGACGTGGTACACTATTGGGATTTCCAATTATCCCCAAGTGTTTCTATGAAGCTGGCTATATGGACAACGGTATGATGACGATGCCAGCCATGGCTCTCATCTTGTTGGGATGTGTGATTTGGGTACACCGTGCATATTTTTATAAAGAGGAGAAATAAGATATGGAACACTTGACAAGTTTGTTTTTCAGGTCGATTTTTGTCGATAACATGATTTTTGCTTTCTTCCTCGGCATGTGTTCGTTCCTTGCCGTGTCGAAGAATGTGAAAACTTCACTTGGATTAGGTATCGCCGTGACATTTGTGCTCTTGGTGACCGTTCCCGTGGACTATCTGCTGCAAACCAAGGTGTTAGGTCCTGACTGCCTCATCGAGGGCGTTGACCTTTCCTACTTGAGTTTCATCCTCTTTATCGCTGTGATTGCAGGTATGGTACAACTTGTGGAAATGACGGTCGAGAAATATTCACCGTCGCTCTATGCTTCATTAGGTATCTTCCTACCGCTGATTGCTGTCAACTGTGCCATCATGGGTGCTTCACTGTTCATGCAACAGCGTGTGAACCTCGACCCCTCGAGCACACAGTATATCGGAAGTGTGCTTGATGCACTTGTCTATGCCTTAGGTAGTGGTATCGGTTGGACTTTAGCTATTGTGGCCATGGGTGCTATCCGCGAGAAGATGCAATATAGTGATGTTCCAGCACCGCTCAAAGGTCTTGGTATCACATTCATTACGGTAGGTCTGATGGCTATGGCAATGATGTGTTTTTCTGGTCTTAACATTTAAAAGAGGAGGAAAAAAGATATGCAACAGTTTATATTAGCAAGTATAGGAGTATTTCTTGTTATCATCCTCCTTTTAGTAGTAATCCTGTTGGTGGCAAAGAAATATCTGTCACCAAGCGGGAATGTTAACATCCAGATTAATGGCGACAAGACTATCTCTGTGGGGCAGGGTAGCAGTTTGATGACCACGCTCAACGAGAATGGCATCTTCCTTCCTTCCGCATGTGGTGGAAAGGCTTCTTGCGGTCAGTGCAAGGTACAGGTGCTGGAAGGTGGCGGTGAGATTCTTGACTCTGAGCGTCCTCATTTCACTCGTAAGGAAATCAAGGACCACTGGCGACTTGGTTGTCAGTGTAAAGTAAAGGGTGACCTGAAAATCCGTGTGCCTGAGAGTGTCTTGGGTGTGAAAGAGTGGGAGTGTACGGTTATTTCCAATAAGAACGTGTCGAGTTTCATCAAGGAGTTTATCGTGGCACTGCCTCCAGGCGAGCACATGGACTTCATCCCTGGCTCGTATGCACAGATTAAGATACCTGCATACGACTGTATCGACTACGACAAAGATTTTGACAAGGATGATATTGGACCGGACTATCTGCCCTCATGGGAGAAATTCAATATCTTCTCCTTGAAGGCTCATAATCCCGTTGAGACCATCCGTGCCTACTCCATGGCCAACTATCCGGCAGAGGGCGACCGTATCACACTGACTGTGCGTATTGCCACCACACCATTCAAACCAAAGCCAGAAGTAGGATTTATGGATGTGCCAACTGGTATAGCATCTTCTTATATCTTCTCACGCAAACCGGGTGACAAGGTGATTATGAGTGGTCCTTACGGTGATTTCCACCCCATTTTCGACTCTAAGAAGGAGATGATTTGGGTAGGCGGTGGTGCAGGTATGGCTCCTCTGCGTGCACAGATTATGCACATGACTAAGACGCTTCAGACACGTGACCGCGAAATGCATTTCTTCTATGGTGCCCGTGCTTTGGTTGAAGCTTTCTTCCTGGAAGATTTCTGGGCATTGGAGAAAGAGTTCCCCAATTTCCACTTCCATTTGGCATTAGACCGTCCAGACCCTGCTGCAGATGAGGCTGGCGTGAAATATACTGCTGGTTTTGTCCATCAGGTGATGTATGAGACATACCTGAAAGACCATGAGGCTCCAGAGGACATCGAGTACTACATGTGTGGTCCTGGTCCTATGTCGAAGGCTGTACAGGGAATGCTCGACTCCCTCGGCGTAGAGCCTGAAAGCATTATGTTCGACAATTTCGGATAATCATTTCTGATAGTCCAAATACAAAAATAGCGTGCCTGTTTTGTGGCACGCTATTTTTGTTTGTAGTGACTTCACATCCTTGAAGTTTATAAAGTAGAATAATGTCCTCTTACAAATAGCTTTTCTTGATTTTTTCCACATAGGCGTCGAGGACGGCGAGGGCAGTGATATTAACTACATCACGCACACTGCTGCCATAGTCGGCGAAGTGGATGGGCTTATTGAGTCCCATCTGGATGGGGCCAATAATCTCGATTTCTGGTTCCAATGCCTGAATCATTTTGTAGGAAGAACGGGCACTGGTGAGGTTCGGGAAAATCAATGTGTTCACATCCATCCCCTTCAGGCGATTGAAAGGATAGAGACTATCACGCATTTCACGGTTCAAGGCCGTACTAATCTGCATTTCACCATCGATAAGCAGATCGGGCATTTGCTCATGAATTTTAGAAACGGCCTCACGCACTTTCCTACTGCCTGCCGATTGGTCGGAGCCGAAGTTGGAGTGGCTGATTAAAGCAATGCGTGGTTGTTCGTTGAAGAACCGCACAGTGGTGGATGCAAGTTTGGCGATATCTACTAATTGGTCAGTATCGGGATCTGGATTAATCAGTGTATCAGCTAAGAAGAGAGTTCCCCGTTGGGAGTTGATGATATGCATGGTGCCAAAATTCTTAAACTCAGGTCTCACGCCGATAATTTCCTTCACCACCTTCAGCGTATTTGAATATTTAGTATAAAGACCTGTGATAAATGCGTCGGCATCACCAGTCTCCACCATCATCATACCGAAGTAGTTGCGCTCAAACATCTTGTCGTTGGCCTCCTCAAAGGTGTATCCGTCGCGTTGGCGCTTCTCGGTCAGTATGCGGGCATACCGTTCACGACGCTCAGCCTCACGGTCATGACGCAGGTTGACAATCTCGATGCCGTCAAGATTCAGTTCCAACTCAGCGGCAAGTTTTTCGATACGTTCATCATTGCCAAGCAGGATAGGGTAGCAGATACCCTCGGCCTTGGCCTGCACAGCGGCTTTGAGCATGGTGGGATGGATGCCTTCAGCAAACACCACCCGCTGTGGATGAGCACGTGCCGTGTCGTATAGTTTTCGGGTGACTTTTGTCTGCAAACCAAGCATCTGACGCAAGTGGTGCTTGTAGTCGTCCCAGTTGGTGATTTGCTTGCGTGCCACGCCACTGTCTATGGCAGCTTTTGCCACGGCAGCAGAAACCTCGGTAATCAAACGTGGGTCAACTGGTTTGGGGATGAAGTAGGAGGGCCCGAAGGTGAGGTGGTTGACTTTGTATATGTCGTTGACGATGTCGGGAACGGGTTGTTTCGCCAGTTCAGCGATGGCTAATACTGCCGCCATTTTCATCTCTTCGTTGATGGCCGTGGCATGCACGTCGAGAGCACCACGGAATATGTATGGGAAACCAATCACATTATTGATTTGGTTGGGATAGTCGGAGCGACCTGTCGCCATGAGAACATCGGGACGGGAGTCCATTGCATCCTCATAGGAAATCTCGGGTACAGGGTTGGCAAGAGCAAAGACAATCGGGTCTTTAGCCATAGAACGAACCATATCCTTGGTGAGGACATTCCCTTTAGAAAGACCCACAAACACATCTGCATCTTTGATGGCCTCTTCCAAAGTATGGATATCGCATCGGTCTGTTGCAAAGAATTTCTTTTGCTCGTTTAGACCTTCTCGGTCACTTGTGATAACACCCTTGGAGTCGAGCATCACAATATTTTCCTTGCGGGCACCTAATGCCATATACAATTTTGTACATGAAATGGCTGCTGCACCGGCACCATTCACCACAATTCTCACTTCTGCGATATTTTTGCCGTTGACTTCCAAGGCATTCTTTAAACCTGCAGCGGAAATAATGGCCGTACCATGTTGGTCGTCATGCATTACAGGGATATCAAGTGTGCGCTTCAGACGGTCTTCGATGTAAAAACATTCCGGGGCTTTGATATCTTCAAGGTTGATGCCACCAAAAGTAGGGGCGATTCGCTCTACCGCCTCACAGAATTTCTCTGGATCTTTCTCTGCTACCTCGATGTCGAAGACGTCGATGCCACCATAAATTTTAAAGAGCAGACCTTTGCCCTCCATGACGGGTTTTCCACTCATAGCTCCGATATCGCCCAGTCCGAGTACGGCGGTGCCGTTACTGATAACTGCCACCAAATTCCCTTTGTCTGTATATTTATAGGCATTGTTAGGATCTTCCTGTATCTCAAGACATGGGAAGGCCACGCCAGGGGAATAGGCTAAGCTGAGATCTGTTTGTGTACGATAGGCTTTTGTCGGCTTTACTTCAATCTTGCCGGGGCGACCACTCTCGTGGTATTCAAGTGCTGCTTCTTTTGTGATTTTGACCATTTTATTTATATTTAATATTGAAGATTGACAATTATGCTTCGCATGAATATCGGCTGCACCTCGGAAATTGAAACAAGTTTCATTTCACTCGTTTTGCACGATATTTGAAGGGTAGTTAAAGGGACATTACTATTGAAAATTGAATATTGAAAATTAAAAATTACAGAGTAGCTAAAGAGACAATTGCTCTTTCGATTTGGGGCTTGAGATTTGAAATTTTCGCAACCCTCAACTTTTAACTCCTAACTTCTAACTCCTAACTAATAAACACTTCTAACTCTTAACTTTTAACTTCTAACTCCTAACTTCTAACTCCTAACTTTTAACTAACTACACTCTTTCTACCTGCTTTACACCTTTGACGGTGCGGAGTTTCTTGATGAGCATATCGAGTTTTGAGGTATCTTCCAATTGTACTACGAGGATGCCACCGAAAAGCCCATCGTGGCTATCGATGTTGATGGAGCGCATGACGATTTTCTCTTCTTTGGAGATGATACTTGTGATGTTGTTGACAATACCGATATCGTCGTTGCCAATCACCCGTAGTGTGATGGCATATTGTGAGTTGCCTTTGCCGCTCCATTTAGCTTTTACTACTCGATAACCGAATCGCTTACGCAGTTCCGGCGCATTGGGGCAGTCTGTACGGTGAACTTTGATGCCACCATTTACAGTGACAAACCCGAAAATTCTGTCACCATAGATAGGATTGCAGCATTTAGCCAACTGGAAGTCGATACCTTTCAAGTTGCGGTCGATAACCAGCACGTCGTCATTACGTCGCACATATTCCTCATCGGGGTTTTCGTAATTGAACTCCTCTGCACTTCGAGTGGGTACAGATTGTACATTCCCATGGTCATGTGCATAGACCTCTAAGTATTTTTCAATTACTTCATTCAGGTCAATGCGCTCGTCGGCCAGTTGCTTATAGAAGTCGCGTGTCTCCTTAAATCCCATCTTCTTGATGAGATGCGACATGACGCTCTCTTCCAAGTCGATCTTGCGGTTTTTAAAACGCCGCTCCAACATTTCCTTGGCATAAAGACCATCTTTCACCTGCGTTTCTTTTAAGGCGAGGCGGATTTTCGATTTGGCACGTGAAGTCTTGACGATATTCAGCCAGTCCTGCTTTGGCTTTTGGTTGGCAGAGGTGAGGATTTCCACCTCATCACCACTATGCAAAAGTTCTTTTACGGGAACGAGCTTGTCATTGACACGCCCGCCTACGCATCGATTGCCAACATTGGAATGGATATGATAGGCGAAATCCAAAATCGTTGCCCCTTTGGGGAACTTGAGCAGGTCGCCTTTGGGAGTAAAGACATAAACTTCATCCTCATAGAGATCCATCTTAAACTGGTCCATCATCTGCATGCTGTCGTTGCTCTCCAAGGCAGCCCTGATATTGGCGAGCCACTCATCAATGCCAGAGTCGCCCTTGATGCCCTTGTAACGCCAATGGGCAGCAAGTCCTTTCTCTGCCACCTCATCCATACGCTCGGTACGTATCTGTACCTCTACCCATTTGTTCTCTGGTCCGAGTACGGTGATGTGCAAGCTCTCATAGCCATTAGATTTGGGAACAGAGAGCCAGTCGCGCATACGCTTCGGATTGGGTTGGTACATATCTGTGATGATAGAGTAAGTCTGCCAGCATTGCATCTTCTCACTCTCAATAGGAGAATCGAGAATTATACGGATAGCAAAAAGGTCGTAGATGCCCTCAAAACCACATTTTTGTTTCTTCATTTTCTGCCAAATGCTATGGATGCTCTTTGTGCGACCTTTCATGTGGAATTTCAAACCAGCTTCGCGGAGTTTTTTGTCTATAGGACCTATGAATCGTTCGATATAAGCATCACGCGACCGCTTGGTGGCATTCAACTTCTCCTTTATCATGTAGTAGGCATCATGCTCCAAGTATTTCAGGCTTAGGTCTTCCAATTCACTTTTTAGCTTGTATAAGCCTAATTTGTGGGCCAATGGAGCATAGAGATAGGACGCCTCTTCAGCTACGCGTCTTTTCTCCTCAATCTTTTGGGTGTCACGTATCTGTCGCATCAGATTGACACGGTCGGCAATCATAATAAGGATGACACGCATATCCTCGGCAAAGGAGATGAGCAGGTTGCGGAAATTTTCGCTTTCGATGACAGGATTTCTCTTATATAATTCTTGTATCCTGTCTAATCCATGAATGATGTGCGCCACATGGTCACCATAAAGAGCAGCAATTTCCTCTTGTGAATGGCTTTCACTGATTTGGCAGGCATAGAGGAGTATGGCCATAATGCCATCACGGCGAAGACCTGTTTCCTCAGCAGCGACTTTTACCGTTTCCAATCCGAAAACAATAGGATGGAGACCAAAGACGTTGGATTGCAAGTGCCCTCCGTCTATGGTCTCCTCTAATAGGTTTTTAATATTTTCGATGTCGTCATGGGTCAGATATTCGCTTACCAAAGGCTGTATGGCAGCGTACTGGGCCATGATATCGGCTTTGCTAATCTCAGTTTGCATCTTACTATTCATTACTTCCAACCAATAATCGATTGCAAAAGTATAAAAAAAACCGAGATTATGGTAACAACCGACACACTTTCTAACATTTTTTATTCTTCTGCCATACGTAATGTCTCTACAATTCGAGACATCTGGTTGGGAATTCGGATTTGTTGTGGGCATTTGGGCAGACAGGCCTCACAATCTTGGCAGCTATGTGCCCAAGCTTTTTCATCGGGGAATCGCTTGTGGTAACCATCAAGGAATTTCTTCTTACGCTCAGCAAAATCTGGTGCATTCTTATCTGGCAATGGGAGAATATGGTCATTTACCGCTTCATTATAAAATGCGAAATTGCCTGGAATATCAACTTCGAAAGGACATGGCATACAATAGGCACAGGTGGTGCAAGGGATGGTGGGGACACCAGCTATTACGTCGGCTATAGAAGCAAGTGTGGTTTTTTCTGCCTCCGTACAGGGGTCAAGAGGTGAGAAAGTCTTGATGTTTTCCTCCAAATGGTCCATTCTATTCATACCACTTAGTGCTGTCAAAACATTGGGATAGGTGCCCACCCATCTGAATGCCCAGCGTGCAGCACTGTCGTCTGGACGGATAGCCTTCAATTGGTCGAACTGCTCGTCGGAGATTTTTCCTAAAGCACCACCACGTAATGGTTCCATAATAACACATTGGATGCCAGCCTTATCCAACTTGTTATAAAGATATTCCGCATCGGCATCATGGCGACGACCACCTCGGATAGAGGCATGTCGCCAATCCAGGAAATTCATCTGAATTTGAACGAAGTCGAAATGATATGTGTCATTGTTGTCAACCAACCAGTCAAAGACACTCACATCGCCATGGTAAGAGAAACCTAAATGGCGTATGCGACCAGCCTCACGTTCCTTCAGCAGAAAGTCAAGCAGTCCATTGTCGATGAATCGGCTACGGAGATTGTCGAGTCCGCCACCGCCAACACCATGCATCAGATAATAGTCAATATAATCCACACGAAGTTTCTTAAACGACTGCTCATACATACGCTTGGAGTCTTCAAAACCCCACATCTGAGAATTTTGATTCGACATCTTAGTAGCTACTAAGTATTTCTCACGTGGATGGCGACTTAAGGCGATACCAGTCATCTCTTCCGACCTTCCACCTTTATACATGGGTGCCGTGTCGAAATAGTTCACACCATGTGCAATGGCGTAATCCACCATTTTATTGACCTCATCCTGACTATCAGGTAAGCGCATCATACCGAAACCAAGTAAGGACACCTGCTGACCAGAACCATGCTGGACACGGTATGTCATGCGGATATCTTCAGGATTTATCTTTTTATCTTTGGCTAATGCGTTAAAGGGTTTCAGGGCCATCAATGCCACAGCAGAACCTGTTCCTAACCCAAGCCTGCGTAAAAACTCTCTTCGGTTGATTTTGTTCTTGTTTTTGTCCATAGTTACAAGATTTTGTTATTATCAGCAAAGTTACATTATATTTTCAAAAAAACAAAACAAAATTGCCACTTTATTATTTTTTTTTATCATTCATGCTTTTATTTGAAAAAAAACAAGTAAATTTGCGGAGGATAATCAAGATTGATTGTCAGACCATGCTTTATTTATATTAAATCTATCATATTATGTTATCACAAGAAGACCTTAAACAAATTGCTTTAAAAGGAATTACTGAGCAACAAATCGAGACTCAGTTGGAAGAGTTCAAAACCGGTTTCCCTTTCTTGAAATTAGAAGCTGCCGCTGCTATTGGTAAAGGCATCATTGCCCCTGATGGCGCAGAGCGCGGACAACTGATCGCTGCCTGGGATGCATACAAAGCCTGTGGTAAAAACATCGTGAAATTCGTACCAGCTTCTGGTGCCGCAAGTCGTATGTTCAAGGACATGTTTGCTTTCGTCGATGCCGATTATGATGTGCCTACTACAGATTTTGAGAAGAAATATTTCGACAACATTCATAAGTTTGCATTTTTCGAGGAACTGAATGCTGTTTGCAAGAAAAATGAAGGAAAAGGCATTGATGAACTCATTGCAGCGGGAAATTACAAAGCTGTTGCTGCCAACATGCTCCAGGCAAAGGGACTAAACTATGGTCAGTTACCCAAGGGCTTGCTGCTATTCCACAATTATAAAGAGGGTGCACGTACGCCAATGGAAGAGCATTTGGTAGAGGGCGCGCTCTATGCATCAAGTAATGGTGAGGCAAATGTACATTTTACTGTCAGCCATGAGCACATGGAGCTATTTGAGAAAAAAGTTGCTGACAAAAAGGATGATTATGCCAAGAAATATGGTATAAAGTACAACATTTCTTTCTCTGAGCAAAAACCGAGTACAGACACATTGGCAGCCAATGCGGATAATACGCCATTCCGTACAGAAGATGGAAAACTACTGTTCCGTCCGGGTGGACATGGAGCCTTGATTGAGAATCTGAATGAAATCGATGCCGATATCATTTTCATTAAGAATATTGACAATGTCGTTCCCGACAGACTGAAAGGTGACACCGTGACATACAAACAAGTTATCGCTGGATTGCTCGTTACCTTGCAGAAGAAGGCTTTCGAGTATCTGAAGGTGCTCGACAGCGGTTCATATGACCATGAGAAATTGGAGGAAATAATCCGCTTTGTTCAGCGTGACCTCTGTTGCCGTAAAGCAGACATCAAGGAACTGGAAGATGCTGAGTTGGTGATTTATCTGCGTAAGAAACTTAATCGTCCAATGCGTGTCTGCGGTGTGGTGAAGAATGTAGGTGAACCTGGTGGTGGTCCGTTCCTCACTTATAATCAGGATGGTACAGTCAGTCTTCAGATTCTTGAGAGCAGTCAGATCGACAAGAGCAATGCCGAGTATCAGAAGATGTTCACAGAAGGAACTCACTTCAACCCCGTTGATCTGGTATGCGCCGTAAAGGACTATAAGGGACAGCCATTCAACCTGCCTGCATTTGTAGATAAGAACACCGGCTTTATTAGCAGTAAAAGCAAGGGCGGCAAGGAACTGAAGGCATTGGAATTGCCTGGACTTTGGAACGGAGCAATGAGCGATTGGAACACGATTTTTGTAGAAGTTCCTCTCTCAACATTCAATCCCGTCAAGACTGTCAATGACCTCCTTCGCGACCAACATCAGTAGAGGTCGTTTCGCTTGCAGGTTGAGAGATCGCCCAGCTTGTAGGTTATGAAGTGAAATTATACTGAAACAAAAAGAGACACTGGGATGCAAATCTCAGTGTCTCTTTTTGTTTGCGAAGTTCCAAGTTAAAAAATACGATGTATAATTCAAGGATATTTCACCTTATAACCTCATAACCTCATAACCTCATAACCTTATAACCTCATAACCTCATAACCTTATAACCTCATAACCTTACAACCTCACAACCTTATATTATGAGAAGAATCCGAGGAGTGTACCGGCGGCGACTGCAGAGCCGATGACACCGGCCACATTTGGACCCATGGCATGCATGAGGAGGAAGTTGTGGCGGTCATACTCTAAGCCTACGTTGTTGGAAATACGCGCACTCATTGGTACAGCACTCACACCGGCATTACCAATCAATGGGTTGATTTTTTTGTCTTTTGGCAAGAAGAGGTTCATCAATTTGACAAAGAGAATACCACTGGCACTGGCAATGATAAATGCCATAGCACCAAGGAAGAAAATCTTAATTGTATTGAGTGTCAAGAATTCGCTTGCCTGTGTGGAGCATCCTACGGTGAGACCAAGTAGAATCACTACGATGTCGTTGAGTGCTGAACCAGCAGTCTTTGCCAAACGGGTGGTCTTACCACTTTCTTTCAACAAGTTGCCGAAGAAAAGCATACCAAGAAGTGGTAAACCAGATGGTACGAGGAAGGTGGTGAGTAGCAATCCGATAATAGGGAACAGGATACGTTCAGTCTGGCTCACATGGCGAGAGGGCTTCATACGAATCACACGCTCTTTCTTTGTGGTGAGCAAGCGCATCAAAGGTGGTTGGATGACAGGCACTAAAGCCATATAGGAGTAAGCACATACTGCAATGGCTCCCATAAGGTTTGAACATAGTTTAGAGGACAGGAAGATGGCTGTAGGTCCGTCGGCACCACCGATAATAGCGATACCTGCAGCTTGGTTTGGCTCAAAGCCTAAGGCAAGCGCCACCATATAGGCACCGAAGATACCAAATTGCGCAGCGGCTCCGATAAGCACTAATTTGGGATTGCTGATTAGTGCCGAGAAGTCGGTCATCGCACCAATGCCAAGGAAGACGAGTGGGGGATACCATCCTTGCTTTACACCTTGATAGAAAATGTTTAAGACGGAATTGTCCTCATAAAGTCCTATTTCCAGGCCAGCGTCAGCACGGAAAGGTATATTACCAAGAATAATGCCGAGACCAATAGGTACTAAAAGCAGTGGCTCAAAGTCTTTTTTGATGGCAAGCCAAATGAATATACCTCCCACAATAATCATAATCAAATTGGGGAGAGTAGCATTAGAAAATCCTGTATATGACAGGAAATCCATGAATTTCTCGGATATAAAACTTGTAAAATCCATATTATTAGCCAATTGTTACAAGCACGGCACCTTCCATCACAGTGTCGCCTTTATTGATTAATACAGATGTAATCTTTCCATCACAGTCAGCCTCGATGTTGTTCTGCATCTTCATTGCCTCTAACACCACTACTGTTTCACCTGTTTTCACAGAGTCGCCAACGTTTACCTTCACTTCGGTGATGGTACCTGGCAGTGGAGCGTAAATCTTATTGCCAGCACCTGCAACAGCCTGTGGCTTTGTCTCTTTTGCAGTGGGTGCCGAGTTGTTTGTAGCAGCAGGTGCATTGACGTGAACTTTTTTATGCTGAACAGGTTTTTTCACAGGTTGGCTCAATTCCACTTCAAAAGTCTTGCCGTTTACTTTGACTGTGGCAATATTGCCTTCTATTTCCTCAATCTCTACATTGTAGTCAATACCATTGACCTTATATTGATAATTATTCATGATTAAGCTTTATTATATTTATGGTTATGCTCTTGTCCAATTAGAATGTTTTGACCTAATAGTGATAATACCACTTTCCTCATCGTGAATATTATCAAGATATTCCTTCATTGCCATGGCAATGACAGCTATGCAAACATCGTTGTCGTCATCGAAATGCTTCTTTTCCACTACTTTGGGGAAGGCACGCTCATCTTCCTCCATCATGGCGTGGCGTAGTTTGCGTTCTTGCTTCTCAGCATTAGCTTTGTCTTTCTGCTGACGATGCATTATCTTGCCGAATATCGTGAAGAAAATACATAATAAAGCAAGGCAGGTGAAAACTATGCCCATGGAGAGCAATGTGATGCCAAACCCATGAGGATCTTTGTTCTTAATCTGAGATACCTTGGATTCGGATATCGTAACATAGTTGCTGGTATTGGGTGTGACGGCATCGTAAGGTGCTGTAATCCATTGGTCTGCACCATCTTTTTCACGTGCATAAGAAGTGTTTGCATTTAGGGCAGGAACAGAAACCGAATCAATCAAATCCACTCCATTGCCATCGTAAAGGCCTATCCATATAGGTTCGCTAGCTTTTGCCTGTGCTGACAGATGCAGCGCTCCTTTATTGGGACTACTATTAAGGAATAATAACAGATGTGCCCTGGCTGATAATTGTGTCCGTGGTTCATTGGATGGAATCGGACACATCATTTTAATACGATCAGGAGCTAAGAGATTTTTGTTCAAAACAGCGGTGTCTGTGGCTATAAACATCCCACGCACATTGTATGTAGTATATGAAGTATTGGCAAGCTCAATCCAGGCTTGATGATTGCCATATTCATCCACTACATTGGTGGTATTGTTTGTAAGTACCTCATTGATTTTGATGTTCTTCGCTCCTTGGCCGAACATCGTGAGGTAGCTTAAAGCCAACACCGCGGTTAGTAAGAAGATTTTTTTCATTGAAGTGTATTATTATGCTATTAAATATTATCCACAGAAAAATAGGACAAGAATTTGTGCCATTAATATACGTAGGAACATACTCAGCGGATATACGGTGGAATATCCCACACCTGGTGCTTCGCTCGTACAAACCTGATTGGCATATGCTAATGCCGGTGGGTCGGTATATGAACCCGCCAACAGTCCCATAACCGTAAAATAGTTATATTTGTATATTCGTTTTGCTATGGTTCCTATAATAAAAATAGGTATAACGGTTATCAATAATCCTGTATATACAAATTTCAAGCCATCGCCTTCCACCACTGTGTTCCAGAAACCATCGCCAGCCTTGATACCTACACTGGCTAAGAATAATACAAGGCCTATTTCGCGCAGCATCATATTGGCACTTGTAGTGGTATAAGTGACAAGTTTGATTCTATATCCAAATCGTCCGATTAAAATGGCAATAATCAACGGACCACCTGCCAGACCAAGTTTCATTGGAACGGGCATTCCGGGAATGGCAATGGGAAGGGAACCGAAGATAATACCCACCAAGACACCTATAAATATAGTGGCAATGTTGGGAGCATTCAGGCGTTTGACCTCATCGCCCATCATTTCTGCCACACGGCGTACGTTATCCTCGGGGCCAACAACCAGTACTCGGTCGCCAATATGGAAATGATGGTTGCTGCCAGCAAACAAGTCTATGCCATGACGCGTGATACGGGTGACATTTACTCCGTAAAGACTGGAAAAATGCATTTTTCCTAAAGTCTTTCCATTCATTGATGGCTTGGTGACGACGATACGTCGTGCAACCATAGGCTGTTTCTCATATTCAACATTCCATTCGGTATCAACCTCCGGACCAATAAATGCCTTGATTGGCTCCACATCAACCTCTGCACAAACTATCATCAGTTCATCACCCACCTTGAATATAGTATCGCGGTTGGGAATACTGACAAGACCGTCGTGCAAATAACGAGAACAAACAAAGTCACGATTGAGAAAATCATGAATCTGCATCAGATTTCTGCCGTCAAGATAGATGTTTGACACACGCAAATGCAGTGTATGGGGCTTTTCATTGGGATTCTCTGCTTCCTCAGCCTTTAATTTGTCTTCTTCTTTCTTTAAATTGCTATGGGTAAGAAAACGAACAGCTATGGTGGCAAGTATGATGCCTACAACACCAAGGGGATAGGCACAAGCATAACCAGAAGCTATCTGAGGTGTCTCATCCTGACTGAACACTGTGCCCAATGCCTCAGATGCAGCACCAAGACCGGGTGTGTTGGTCACAGCACCATACATCGTACCGATCATCATTGGAAGGTTCTGTTTGTCAGTCGTATCGAAGAACAAATAATAGCAAGCGAACATCACACCAATATTGAGCAAAATCAATACTGCCGCGAGCCCATTCATAGTAATGCCATCTTTCTTGAAACTCTCGAAAAAACCAGGTCCTACTTGCAGACCTATCATAAATACAAATAGAATAAGACCAAAATCCTGACAGAAATTGAGAATAGTAATAGGTGCGGTGAAATGGATATGTCCCGCCAATATGCCGGCAAAGAGCACAAAGGTTACACCCAGTGAAATACCACCAAACTTGATTTTGCCTAAATAGACGCCCATAGCGATAACTATAGCGTATAAAGCTACGACGTGTGCAACGGAATCAGTTTTTGTAAATAATTCTACAAGCCAGTCCATATATGAGCCTATTCAAAATTCGAAATTTGGTGCAAAATTACTCAAAATCTTGCTCAAATGATAATTTTTGTGCAACATTTTACATACGTCCGTCATACTTTTTGAATTTTTCACGTTTAAATATTTATTTCTATGATTTTGTTTTAGAATATCGGAAAAAAAACTTATCTTTGCAAGGTTTTTAAGAAGCTTACTATATTTTCGCTTATACCAAAAATAGGTATAGAGATTCTTGGCAACTTTTAACTTATATAATAAACATTTCGCTATGTCAAACAACAAGGAAAAGCTCTTTACCGAGTTTCAGGCTCCCACAACACAGGAATGGCTTGACAAAATACAAGTTGACCTGAAAGGGGCTGATTTTAACAAGAGACTCGTATGGAGAACCAATGAAGGTTTTAACGTACAACCTTTTTATCGTAGGGAGGATGTCTTGAAACTCAAGACACCAGAGTCATTGCCCGGCGAGTTCCCATTCGTCCGTGGCAATAAGAAAAATGACAATGTTTGGTATGTCAGGCAAAACATTGATGCTGCTGATGCTGCAGCTGCCAATGCAAAGGCACTTGATATTCTTAACAAAGGCATCGACTCATTAGGTTTTTGTATCCCTGGCGACTGCGTCAGTGAAGATTTCATTGCTACATTGCTCAAGGACATTGAGTGTGAGTGTGTGGAAATCAATTTCCATACATGTATGAAGCATTGTGTGGAACTGGTGGAAATTCTAAAAGCCTATTTTGAAAAGAAAGGCTATGACAAGAACAATATTGTAGCCAGTGTGGATTTCGACCCCATCAAGAAGATGGTTAAAGATGGAAAAGACACCAGTGCAATGATTGCTACGGCCGCAGAACTCGTCAATGCCTTGCGTGATTATCCACAATTCCGCTGTGTATGTGTCAATTCAGAGTTGCTGAACAACTCTGGTGCCTATATCGTGCAAGAATTAGGTTATGCCTTGGCATGGGGTAATGAATATATGCAACAGCTGACAGAGGCTGGCATTGATGCTGATACCGCTGCAAAGAAAATCAAATTCAACATGGGCATTTCTGAAAATTATTTCATGGAATTGGCCAAATTCCGCGCAGCCCGTATGTTGTGGGCTCAAATCGTCAAGCAGTATGAACCTAAATGCGACTGCTCCTGCAAGATGATTGTGAATGCCACAACTTCAAAGTACAATCAGACACTTTATGATAGCTATGTCAATCTGCTTCGTTCACAGACAGAAGCTATGAGTGCTGCCCTCGCAGGAATCCACTCAATGGTGGTTACTCCATTTGATGCTCCATACGAGAATCCTTCGGAGTTCTCAGAGCGTATTGCCCGTAATCAGCAGTTGTTGTTGAAGGAAGAGTGCCATTTCGGTCATGTCGTCGATCCAGGAGCTGGCTCATATTATATTGAGCACCTCACTGATAGTCTTGCCAAAGAGGGATGGAAAATTTTCCTGCAAGTGGAAGAGGATGGAGGATTCTTAACTTCTGCGCTTGAAGGGAAAATCCAGCAGGTAATCAATGCTACCAATGAAAAGCGTCATGCCGATGCTGCCAAACGTAAGGAATTCTTGCTTGGTACCAATCAATTCCCCAATTTCACTGAGAAATCTGACGGTAAGAAGCCACTTTCTTGTCAATGCTGCTGCCATCAAGATGGTGAAAGTGAAAAAGGTTTACACACTACACGCTTGGCAGCTGATTTCGAAGATTTGCGTATCCATACAGAGAACACCCGTGTTCCAATGGCGTTCATGCTGACAATTGGCAATTTGGCTATGCGCCAAGCTCGAGCTCAGTTCTCATGCAACTTCCTTGCTTGCGCAGGATACAAGGTGGTGGATAACCTCGGTTTCAAGACTGTTGAAGAAGGTGTAGATGCAGCATTGGAAGCAGGCGCTGACATCATAGTGCTTTGCTCCAGTGACGATGAATATGCTGAGTACGCTATCCCAGCATTTAAGTACTTAGACGGAAGGGCCATGTTTGTAGTTGCAGGCGCACCGGCCTGCATGGAAGACTTGAAGGCTGCCGGTATCGAGAACTTTGTACATGTGCGTTGCAATGTGCTTGAAACTTTGAAAGAATACAATGCCAAGTTGGGAATCTAAAACAAAGAAAGTCATGAGAAAGAATTTTAAAGACATAGATATTTTTGCTGGCATTCAGGCCAAAGATGGTGCCGAATGGCAGAAAGACAATGGCATTGACTTCAACTGGAAAACCCCAGAGCACATAGAAGTAAAGCCTGTATATACCAAGGAAGATTTGGAAGGTATGGAGCATCTGGACTTTACTGCCGGTATTCCTCCATATCTACGTGGTCCTTATTCAATGATGTATCCATTCCGCCCGTGGACCATCCGTCAGTATGCTGGTTTCTCCACAGCAGAAGAGTCCAACGCATTCTATCGCCGTAACTTGGCATCTGGCCAGAAAGGTCTTTCAGTGGCATTCGACTTGCCTACACACCGTGGATACGACCCCGATAATGCCCGTGTTGTGGGTGATGTCGGAAAGGCTGGTGTTTCTATCTGCAATGAAGAAAACATGAAAGTGCTATTTTCTGGCATTCCTCTCAACAAGATGTCTGTATCAATGACGATGAACGGTGCCGTGCTTCCTATCCTGGCTTTCTATATCGTGGCAGGTTTGGAACAGGGTGCACAGTTGGAGGAAATGGCAGGAACCATTCAAAATGATATCCTCAAGGAGTTCATGGTTCGTAATACCTACATTTACCCACCAGCATTCTCCATGAAGATTATTGCCGACATCTTTGAGTTTACCTCACAAAAGATGCCGAAATTCAACTCTATCTCCATCTCTGGATATCACATGCAAGAAGCTGGTGCTACAGCTGACATCGAGTTGGCATACACACTGGCCGATGGTATGGACTATATCCGCACTGGTGTCAATGCTGGTATTGATGTAGATGCTTTTGCACCTCGTCTGTCATTCTTCTGGGCTATCGGTATGAACCATTTCATGGAAATAGCAAAGATGCGTGCTGGTCGTTTGTTGTGGGCAAAGATTGTTAAGAGTTTTGGAGCAAAGAATCCGAAGTCATTAGCTTTGCGTACTCACTCACAGACTTCAGGATGGTCACTCACCGAGCAAGACCCATTCAACAATGTGGGACGTACTTGTATAGAGGCTATGGCAGCAGTGTTGGGACATACACAGTCGTTGCATACCAATGCCCTCGACGAGGCCATTGCATTGCCGACAGACTTCTCTGCTCGTATTGCCCGTAATACACAGATTTATATCCAGAACGAGACAAAGGTTTGCAAGCAGATTGACCCATGGGCTGGTTCATACTATGTAGAGTCACTTACTAATGAATTGGTTCACAAAGCTTGGGAACATATTCAGGAGATTGAAAAACTCGGTGGTATGGCTAAGGCTATTGAGACAGGTCTGCCAAAAATGCGCATTGAAGAGGCTGCTGCACGTACACAGGCTCGTATTGACTCAGGTGTTCAGACCATCGTTGGTACCAATAAGTATCGTCTCGATCATGAGGATCCTATCGATATCCTTGAAGTTGATAATACCGCTGTGCGTAAGCAGCAGGAAGAATCTCTGGCTCAGGTAAGGAGTAGTCGTGACGAAGCTGCATGTCAGGAAGCTCTGAAGGCTATTACCGAGTGCGTGAGAGACTTCAACGAAGGTCGTAAGAGTGAGAACAACTTGCTCGACCTGGCAGTTAAGGCAGCTAAGCTGCGTTGTACTCTTGGTGAAATCAGTGATGCTTGCGAGGAAATCGTAGGCCGTTATAAAGCAGTAATCAGAACAATTTCAGGTGTGTATTCAGCAGAGAGCAAAAACGACTCCGACTTTGAGAAAGCATGTGAGTTAACAGAAGAGTTTGCAAAGAAAGAGGGCCGTCGCCCACGTATATTTGTTGCCAAGATGGGTCAGGACGGACACGACCGTGGCGCTAAGGTGGTAGCCACTGGTTATGCCGACTGCGGTTTTGACGTTGATATGGGTCCACTCTTCCAGACTCCTGCAGAGGCAGCACGTGAGGCTGTAGAGAACGACGTGCACATTGTCGGTGCCTCATCACTGGCTGCAGGCCACAAGACGTTGATACCTCAGTTGATAGAAGAACTGCATAAACTTGGTCGTGACGACATCATGGTTATTGCCGGTGGTGTGATACCTGCACAGGATTATGATTTCCTCTATAAAGCTGGTGTTGCAGCAATCTTTGGCCCTGGTACAAGTGTTGCCAAAGCTGCAGTGGAAATGATGAACATCTTGTTGGACAAGTAAACAATTTGATAGTTCCATAAAAAATGAGGAATGCTTTTCGGGCATTCCTCATTTTTTAATCTATTCTCTATTATTCTATACTTTCAATTTTGACCCCGTCAAGCTCCTCCATTATACGGAGGATACGCTTTTCATAATGGCTACGTTTAACTTTTACTTCGATAGAAGCAGAATAGAAAGTCTCATCTCCCTTATTAACCTCGCGCATATTGTAAGAATCAAATGTCATACCCTCTTTACGGAAACGATTCAGCACTTGGCGGATAAAATCCACATCGGGTGAGGAAAAAGTGATGGAAATAGCACGTGTGCCGAATTTCTGAAGAAGGATATTCAAGGCCTCTAAGCAAATAAGCACCATGACAGTGCTTGCAATGGCAAGACTATACATTCCTGCTCCACAAGTCATACCAATGGCTGCTGTTACCCACATTCCTGCTGCTGTGGTAAGACCTTTTACCACATGCTTTTGGAATATAATGATACCTGCGCCTATGAAACCGATACCACTCACTACTTGTGACGCAATTCGCGATGGGTCGAGACGGACATTCAGCAGGGGGTGCATTTCAAGGATTTGTTCAAACCCAAATTGAGATATAACCATGAACAAGGCACTTCCCAGTGCGACAAGGAAATGGGTGCGCAAACCAGCTTCCTTGGCACGATATTCCCGTTCCAGGCCAATAGCACCACCCATCAGTGCTGCCACAAAGAGACGTAATATTAATTCTCCAGTCATCTGAGTTGATTTAGAAGTAAGAGGTGAGAGGTGAGAGGGTAGAGGGTAGAGGTAAGAGGTAAGAGATTACCTTTGCAGCTCTCGGTCGTTGGCAATGCCAATAACTTGTCAACTCTAATTAGTTGAAAATGAGATCCTCTTTCTCCTCGTGCTTGTCAATATTGATAGTGTCGCCGAAGGAGACATCACCTCCGAGAATGCGTTCACACAAACCGTCCTCAATGTAGTTTTGGATAGCACGCTTCAGTGGGCGGGCACCAAATTGCACGTCATATCCCTTTGTAGCCACAAATTCCTTTGCTGCCTCACTCACTACTATATGATATCCCAAAGCTTCAACTCGTTTCAACAGACCACTTAATTCGATGTCAACAATCTTCTTGATGGCCTCAAGGTCGAGTTGGTCGAAAGTGATAATTTCATCCAGACGATTCAAAAATTCTGGTGCAAACTGTTTACTAAGGCTCTTCTGAATGATAGAACGTGCATGTTGTTTGTCGCTTTCATTCAAACTGAGTCCCAATGTGCCTCCAGCATTGAAACCGATACCACGTCCGAATTCCTTCAACTGACGTGTTCCTGCGTTGGAGGTCATAATGATAACCGTGTTGCGGAAGTCAACCAATCTGCCATTTCCATCAGTGAGGCGACCTTCATCGAGTACTTGCAATAAGATGTTAAACACATTGCCATGAGCTTTTTCTATCTCATCAAGCAGAACAATGGAGTAGGGGTGGCGACGGACTTTCTCTGTCAGTTGTCCACCTTCTTCATAACCTACATATCCCGGAGGGGCACCAACGAGACGTGACACATTGAATCCCTCGGTATATTCACTCATATCGATACGAATTAGGTCGTCGGCACTGCCAAACATATATTCGGCCAACTTCTTGGCAAGATAGGTCTTGCCAACACCTGTCGGACCTAAGAACATGAAAACACCGATGGGATGGTTGGGGTCTTTCAAGCCCACACGGTTACGTTGAATAGCTTTCACCATCTTTTCAATGGCAGCATCCTGGGCAATGACGGCTTTCTTTAGTTCATCACCCATCTTACGCAGACGAATGCCTTCAGCCTCAGCCATGCGTTGTACAGGAACGCCTGTCATCATCGATACTACATCAGCCACTTCTTTTTCTGTCACCGTTTCGCGTGAACAATTGTCACCATTGGTCCAGTCTTCATTCAGTTTCCTAAGCTCATCCTCAAGCAAGGTCTGGCGGTCACGGTAACTGGCTGCCAACTCAAAGTTTTGATTGGAAACGGCATTCTTCTTTTTTTTCTTAACCTCCTCAATCTCTTTCTCCTTTTCAGCAATTTCTGGCGGTATCTGGGCATGCTGCAAGTGCACACGGGCACCAACTTCATCCATAGCATCGATAGCTTTATCGGGGAAAGAACGATCTGTGACATAGCGTTCTGTCAGTCTGACACAAGCTGTCATAGCATCATCAGTATAATTCACATGATGGTGCTGCTCGTAACGATCTTTGATGTTGGTGAGAATTTGCAGAGTCTCATCCGTAGTAGTAGGCTCTACGAGCACTTTCTGAAAACGCCGTTCCAAAGCACCATCCTTCTCGATACTGTTGCGATACTCATCCAGAGTTGTCGCACCAATACACTGGATGGTTCCACGGGCAAGGGCTGGTTTCAGAATATTGGCAGCGTCCATCGATCCTGGTGTGGAACCCGCACCAATCATTGTATGCACTTCGTCGATGAAGACAATAATGTCAGGACTTTGCTCCAATTCTTTGATAAGCGCTTTGATGCGCTCCTCGAACTGTCCACGATATTTCGTACCTGCCACAATAGAAGTCAGGTCAAGACTCACCAACCTCTTGTTGAAAAGGATGGGTGATGTGTGGTGTGAGACAATCATTTGTGCAAGCCCTTCGACGATGGCACTTTTACCAACACCAGGCTCACCGATAAGAATTGGGTTGTTTTTCTTGCGGCGACAGAGAATCTCCATCACCCTTTGCATTTCTCTTTCACGTCCCACAACGGGGTCGAGTTTACCCTCTGAAGCAGCCTTTGTCAGGTCAGTGGAGAAGTTGTCGAGCACAGGTGTCTTGCCTGATGGCATTTTTGTCTGTGTCGCTGTATTATGTCGTTGGGAATTGTCGCGCGATGAATTTCCTCCCAATAAGTTGTCATCCTCATCCTCTGACTCATCAGGTATTCCGATACCATCTTGTGGCTGGCTGGCTTTCTGCTGGAAATATGTCAATGCATCCTCGTAATTCATGTTGTTAAATTCTAATACCTCTTTAGCACCATTGCTCACTTGGTCGTGAAGAATGGCGAGTAGCAGATGATGCACGTCGATAGTCTGTGTATGTTGTTTGCGTGCCTCTAAAACTGCCAATTTTAAAATGTTACTTGCTTTGTCGTTTAATATCAATTCTCTCGTATTAATAGGCTCTCCGTATTCTGTTTCCCGAACCTTGTCTTCCAATTCGTTTTTCACTGATTTGACGTCAATGTGTAGTTTGTTGAACAAATCTACCACACTTCCCGAGCGTTCCCTTAGAATACCCATGAGAATATGCTCCGGACCTACAGAACGGCTGGCCAGACGAGTAGCCTCCTCTCGGCTGAACGAAAGTATTTCAGATACTTTTGGTGAAAACTGGCTAGTCATAATCTTTTACCTTAATTAATAAATTAAATAAATGTTCTCTTCAAATGAGATTATACAAACATTGTGCCAAAATCAATCGTTTCCAAATATACGCATGTATTCATCCTCAAAATTTGGTGTGAAAATCCCTTTTCCAATTGAATTCAAGATTTCGCAGCGTGTGAAAAAACGTCCACCTGCAAGTTCTTCTCTGTCTGGTTTGACAGGATCATCATATACCGTCTTATATACATAGACCAATTCCCGTTCGCGAATACCCTCAAAAACATATTTACATAGAAATACAGGAATGAAATTAGTGACACCAAGTTCTTCTCTTACTTCTCTATAAAGTGCATCTTCAATTTTTTCGCCAAAATCCACATGACCTCCTGTGGCTGTGTCCCATTTGCCAGGTTGGATATCCTTCCATTCAGGGCGTTTCTGAAGAAACAATTCCCCCTTGCTGTTAAATAGATGGAGATGAACAACTGGATGTAAAATCTTGGTGCCATCATGAGCATGAGCACGATAGATGCTGCCTTTGACGTTGCCATCCTCGTCAACAATGGGAAACAATTCGTTTTGATTGTCGGATTTCATGATTACACCTTATTTATTATTATAATTGCAGCACGTTTTGATAGCAGTCTGGAAAGTCATCTTCATTGATAGACGGAACTCCATGGAATAGAGCGAACACACAGCTGCCACTTCCTGTCATCTGAGCATATATGGCTCCATTCTTGTATAGATTCTCCTTTATTTCACCGATTTCAGGATGAATGGCAAAAATGGATTCTTCAAAATCGTTTATCAATTCCTCACGCCACGTCTCTACGGGTTGAAGTACAATATCTCTACAACTCTTTTGTGGTTTTCTTGGAACAATTTTGCTATATGCTTCACGGGTGGAAACTGCCACATCCGGTTTTACAAGAACCATATACATGCCTGCAAGACTGAAATCCTCAGCACTTACAGGTTCCAACTCATTACCTATACCTTGTGCGAAGGCTGGTTCGGCTGTGATAAAGAAGGCACAGTCGGCACCTAACCGGGCTGCATATTCCTCCATCATCGGATTACCCATGTTAATATGGAAATGCTCGTCGAGTAGCCTAATCATAAATGCTGCATCGCTTGAGCCACCACCAAGTCCTGCCTGTGAGGGGATTTGCTTAAAGAGATGAGTGTGAACTCGTGGCAATTCAAAGTCTTTTGCCAATAGTTGGTATGCTCTGACAACCAGATTGTCGGCTTCGCGACTATCTATTTCCATGCCTGTCACCTTGAGGTCGCAGTTGACTTCGGTTGGAAAATTGGCATCCATGCGATGCACTTCAAGCGCATCGTATAATGGAATAGGATAAAAAACGGTTTCCAGATTATGATAGCCATCTGGTCGTCTGGAAACGACATTCAATCCTAAGTTTACTTTAGCACATGGAAAAATGGTCATGGCTTTTGTGATTTGATTTAAAAAATTGATGAGTCGTCATAAAAGTCTATCTGGTAGCTCGGAAGCCCTCCAGATTGACATATCTGCGACGCATCATTCTATTGTAAATGCTTCGAATCCAATATTTACTTGTGGCAATGAAGATGATACCGACGCATAGAATTACAATATATGCAACTGTCTCACCAAAAACGAGAGGGAGCAATCCTACCAAAAATGGTGGAAGGAACAACGCTGCCAAATTTACAACCACTTGAACGTAATTGGTCTCCATTCCGCCACGACCAATAAATTTGGTGTTAAGAGGCACTGTCTGTTTGTTGTAGATGGCCATGTGAAGAAAGATTATGTGTATCGGTCCTGCAATTAACGCAATAATTGCCAACAGCATCAACAGGGAGCACTTTCCTGTGAAGAGGGTGGGTAGCATAAGTAGGAAGGGCACGATGAGCAGAAGGGAATAGAAATAATATTTCGCTTTCAGTAGCGAGATGATATTTTCCTTGCGGACCATCAAACAGTCGATATAGTTCCCTTCATAACACATTACACGCACCAATATCATTGCTCCATATATGGCAAAATTGTAAACACTTAGGAAAATGGTCATGCCTCCTTGATAAATGTCAGTAAAGGACATGAGCAAACTGAAAACAAATACAAGAATATTGGCAGACCAGAATCCCTTCTTGATGTTCTTGTTGCGCATGATACTCTTGATTTCCAATTTGATGTATTCACCAACCTCACCATAACGATCCAGAGACTTCAATTCGCTGACATGGCGTAATTTTGTCTGCTCGCTTCGAGACAATTCGGCATAGACAGAGTTGTATTGCACATATCTATTTATAATGACCAAAATAGCCATCAGCAGAAGTATTCCCCCAAATGCCAATATAGACCAATGAGATACTGCTTCGCCTATTGTAGAATATGTGTCACAAAGATTTTCGATTCCTGCTTTTTCCCCAAGATACCATGGTGATAAAATAATGGCATAAACCACAGCAGGCAACAACCACCACCAATAGCTCTTATTGACCAAAGTCCTGACAAGCATGTACCATAGGCTATTGCAGACAATTAGCAGATACCATGCAAGCAAGAATCCTAAAGCTGCCATCAGACCATAGCTGAATACAATGCTCATGATGGCATAAGGGAGGAATAGGGCAAACCATATCAAGTTGCTCGTAGAGGTAATACTATTGAAAAGGAAACTATCTATACAGGCATATTTTCCGATAGGCAGCAGAATATACGGTTTAATCTGTTGCGATGGTGTTTGCTGAGCCATGAAACGAAATCCAAAGTCAACAAGCAGAATGAATGGTAGTAAACCAAACATCAATTCGCAAGGAGTCACCGTTTCGCTATTATTTGCAATCTGTGCCAACATTACGGAAATGAACATCAAGTATAAAAGCATGAATGCTCCACCTATATATATAATAATCTTTGCAGCTTTGTTTTGCTGAAAAGCAGGATTACGCTTCTCCGACAGTTTGATGTGCCGGCGAAGCGTTTTGATTAGTTCCCATTTAGATATATGCATGACCTTTTAAAATTATCTTAAATCTATCACCTCTGCATCAGGATATTCATTGGGGTTGAATTTAAATGTAGCATCACTCTGTGCAGATGCACTGAAATTACTGATTGTAATATCATACCACTTGCCACCTTGCAACATCTTTACCCTGGAAGGAAGATAATTGCTCGTTCCGATAGTGATATACATCTCTTGTATTGACTTAGAAGAGTTCTGAGCTTTGAGATGGACTTCATGATTACGGCCTACAGTCTTTACACCGAGGGTGTATCCACTCTTGTAAAGTGTAATAAACTTATATGGATTCATCCTCGCTTGTTGAGCATCAGTTGGATTACTGATGTTTACCTCATCGGTACTCTTCATATATGTCCATTGGGTAGTACCGTCAAACCACAATGTGGCTTGTGGGGTAGTGGCACGGAACTTATTACCTTTAATAATAATAGTACCAGTCGTTGTAGTATTACCAGATACCATCTTGAAATTGGCTTTTGCGCCAGTAGGGGTGCCAACTTTTGCTGCTGCCTTATCAAGAATTTGGCGAGCCTTTGTGGCATTCTGAGCATTAGCAGATAATCCTATCAGCATCACGCTTATAAACATCAAAAATACACGTTTCATAATAATCGAGTTTTAAGTTAAGTTGAAATAAATAAAATATAAAAATTTTAAAGTTTATTATTCCATTTGTTGCAGATGGGCATTGAGGCTGTTCTCGTCAGAAATGAGCACCTCACGGGGCTTACTACCCTGAGCTGCCCCCACGATACCAGCTTTCTCCAACTGATCCATCAGTCGGCCGGCACGGTTGTAACCGATGGAGAAACGGCGTTGAATCATGCTGGTGCTGCCCTGTTGAGTTGCCACGATGGCACGGGCTGCCTGTACAAACATGGGGTCTAAGCCAGCAGGTGTAGGTTCAGAACCATTGTCATCTAAGCCGCCTGTAGATTCAACGGCAGGCTCGGGCAGTTCCATCGGACTTGTGGGTCCAGATTGTTTTGAAATGTAATCATTGACGGATTCCACCTCTGGCGTGTCGATGAAAGCACATTGCACACGTACTGGGTCAGCATTATTGATAATCAACATGTCACCGCGTCCTACCAACTGATTGGCACCTGGACGATCGAGAATAGTACGAGAGTCTATCATGGCGCTTACCTTGAAGGCCATACGCCCAGGGAAATTGGCCTTGATGTTACCGGTGATGATACTTGTAGTGGGTCGCTGAGTGGCAATTACCATGTGAATACCCACAGCACGTGCCAACTGCGCAATACGGGCAATAGGTAGTTCTATCTCCTTACCGGCCGTCATAATCAAGTCGCCAAACTCATCGATGATTACAACGATATAAGGCATATATTCATGACCCTCAGTGAGTTTGAGTTCATGATTGATATATTTTTTGTTGTATTCCTTGATATTGCGTGCCCTGGCTTGCTTAAGCAAGTCATATCTGTGATCCATCAGCGTACAAAGGCTCTTTAGAGTGCGTACCACCTTGGTGACATCAGTGATAATGGGTTCTTCATCATCATCTACAGTGGCCATGAAGTGGTCTGCAATCGGTGTATAGACGCTGAACTCAACTTTCTTGGGGTCGATGAGCACTAATTTCAACTCATTAGGATGCTTTTTGTATAAAAGAGAAGTGATAATGGCATTCAATCCCACAGACTTACCTTGACCAGTGGCACCGGCGACAAGCAAGTGTGGAATCTTTGCCAAATCTACCATATATACCTCGTTGGTAATTGTCTTGCCAAGGGCAATAGGTAAGTCCATATTCGACTCCTGGAACTTCTTGGAGTCAAGGATGCTACGCATTGACACAATATTGGGCTTTTTGTTAGGTACCTCAATACCGATTGTGCCTTTGCCGGGAATAGGAGCAATGATACGTACTCCGAGAGCTTTCAAACTCAGGGCAATATCATCTTCCAAACTACGAATCCTTGTAATCCTTACGCCTTCCGCAGGGACTATCTCGTAGAGGGTGATTGTAGGACCCACCGTTGCCTTTATCTCACTGATTTGCACGCCGAAACTTCCCAAGACTCTAACTATCTGGTCTTTATTAGCCATCTGCTCTTTCTCGTCGATGTATGGCTTGCCGTCATTCTCGTACCGCTTCAGCAAATCGAGTGTGGGGTATTTGTATCTGGTAAAAGGTTCCTTGGGATTGATGGGAGTGCTCAAGGGGTCAGAGTTTTCCACGGTATTACCATCAGCCCTCTTCTCATCTTCACCTGATTCAATAGACATACTAACACCATTGTCGCCAGATGACTGACCAGTTTTTCTGGGTCGTCTGATTTTACCGAAGTCCTCCTCTTTGTATGCGGGTTCAGTAACAGTCATACCGCCGTCTGAGGTGAATTCCACGGTTTGAGCAGCTGGGTCATCATAAACGGCTGCAATTGCGCCTTCATTATCACCTTCATTTTCACTTTCACTTTCTGTCTCTTTCGATGATTCAGATGATGATTCTTTATTATTAGTGATAGAGAATTTTACTTTTTCTAACAAACGACTTGGATTAAGGAGGTTTCTGACATAATATACCGTTGTAGCGCTAAGATAAGTAAGATATGCCAAAGCTACAATAACAAGTAAAGCAATCAAACCAGGTGCACCGACAAAATTCTCTATACGTTGTACACAAAACAAACCGTGATTTCCACCGGGATTGAAGACGGATCCACTAAACAAAGGTGTCAGAAATTTTGCAAAAGCCACTGAACACCATATCATGATAAGTGCTATGGAGAAAAACCATTTCAGCAGGTTGATGCTCTTGTAAGCACGTGTGAGTTTCAGTCCTACAATAATAATGAGCAAGGGAATGCCAAATGCTGCTATTCCAAAGCAATCAGCAATTAAAAAATTGGATACTATCGCACCAAGTGAACCACAAAGATTCTGAAAACTATTGTTTGTGTTAGAAACATCTCCTTCTTTCATAGAGAGCAATAAGCTCTGGTCTGCCTCTGCTGTAAAGAAGTAAGACGAAAATGCTATGATTAGTACAAGCGCAATCACAAATAGGAAGAATCCTATAATGAACTGCGTCCGCTCATTCTTAAAGAAGCCTATACCTATAGACTCAAGAAATGTAGTATCGTGTTTTTTTATTCTTTTTTTACGCGCCATTTTCCAATCAATTACAATTTTACTGCAAAATTAAATGAAAAAAACAAGAAATGGCCATATTTTCATAACTTTTTTCTATTTTTGCATATTGTAACGAATGTTGTTAATATTATTTATGAAATCCCATGCGTTTCATGACTTATATAGCCATGGAATATTGGTTGAATCATGTCAAGCGAATTATAACTTGGCGATTTATTGATGCATATATTCGAAGATATTGGTGTCCGATAAACGAAAAATGCTGAAGTCATAAAAAAGGGGACAAATCCCACAGGACTCTCCCCTAAGGTTCGTATCTTTGCAGTTGCTAAACA
>OMXV01000001.1:0-222125 GCA_900315075.1 uncultured Prevotellaceae bacterium
TGAATTGCTATATGGGCGCAGGTCTGTAGTAGGTCTAAACATCATGCGTATGGAAATCTCGCCAAATTTCATTGGCGATGTTGTTGTACCAGAGTGGGGAAACTGGGACACCCCGTACGATTGGAAAGGGTCACTGCCATCGGCTAAGATTGTGAAGCAGCGTGGTGGCATTGTCTTTGGTACACCATGGTCTCCCCCCGGTGAATACAAGACCAACGGCACTGCGCAGGGTGGTAACGCAGAAGACCAGGGCTATATACGTGGTGAACTTCGCCAAGACTGTTACGACAAGTTCTTCCCTTGGCTGAATACTTTCTTGGAGTATATGCATAATAATGGTGTCGATGTGGATGCCGTTTCCATTCAGAACGAGCCCGACTGGTGGGTGAACTACTCCGGTTGTCTCTACACCCCCCAACAACAGCTCAATTTAGTGAAAAACTACGCCTACATGCTCGACCGTGAGAAGTACAAAGGTGTTCGCCTTATCAGTGCTGAGCCCCTTGGCTTCGACCCGACGTACTCCAATATGCTGCTGAACGACGCTGTGGCCCGTGACCAGATCGACATCATCGCAGGTCACATCTACGGTCACCCACCCTTGGGCAACCTAAAGAACGCTGCCACACTGGCATCCCGTTATGGTAAAGAGGTGTGGATGACAGAGCACTCCGTGTCTGACAACATCCAGAACCGTCTGCCCAACTGGCATGAGCAGTTGCTCTTTGCCGAGGAGGTGAACGAATGTTTGCAGGCTGGATGTACTGGCTACATCTACTGGTATATGCGTGCCCATTGGGCTTTTGTGGGCACGGGCGAATCACAGTATAATCCCGGCAACACCAAAAACACCTTACTACCACGTGCCTACGTCATGGCTCACTTCTCAAAGCATCTTCCCGGCTCCACCCGCCTTGAGACAAAAACTAACGCCCCCACAGGCACAAATGTAGCTTTCGAGACATCATCCTATATCAAGGGTGATTCTCTTATCATCATGGCTATCGACACCACAGCGAATGAGAAAGGTCTGAAGTTCAAATTACCCTTCAAAGTAAAAAGCGGTAAGCGTATAGTCTCCACTGCTAATGACAATCTTTTGCAGGAGTCGGAAATTGACATCAGTGAGCCAGTGTCGGAGTTGACTGTTGACAATCCGAAACGCAGTATAAGCACCTATATCTTCATCATTGACCAAGGCAGCGCAGCCATCAATGAGTTCACCTTACCAGAGCACAAAATCAAAAAGACCTATTACGACTTGAATGGGCGTCGTTTGAGAACGCCCCGCGGTCTATGCATAGAAAGGCGTGCCGATGGTTCTTCCCGGAAGGTCTATATTGATAATTAGCCTTTTCATTTCAACATACCCATACCGCATATTATGTAGTACAAAAATAAGAGCTGCCTTTTTTGGCAGCTCTCATTTTTTCGTTAAGTCCCAACTTGCCCATGATAGAAGGGGAAAACAATCTCTGTGATGAAGAGGATGATAATGAAGGATAGGATTAAAAGGGAAAAATAAACGAATAGGGAAAATCCCCCGCGGTATAGGGAAAATCCTTTTGGAGGATGAATATTTCTTCGCAATTTTGCACCGTGAGAATTAGAAAACGAAATATCAACCCCCAAAAAATAACGATTATGAAAAGATTACTGATTGCCCTTACCGCATTGCTCACCTTCTCGGTGACGACCAATGCTATGAGTTATGAGCAGGCTCGCCAGCAGGCCCTGTTCCTGACCGACAAGATGGCCTATGAGCTCAATCTTACCGAAGAGCAATATGAGGCAGCATACGAAATCAACCTCGACTACTTGATGAGCGTGAACACCCAGGCAGACCTTTATGGTGTGTATTGGACACAGCGCAACCTCGACCTGAGCTACATACTGCTCGACTGGCAGTATCAGACCTACTTGGCAGCCACCTATTTCTATCGCCCCTTGTACTGGGAGGCTGGTTACTGGCACTTCGGCATCTATGCCCGCTATCCCCATCGCGACTACTTCTACTTTGGCCGCCCCCACTTCTGGAACGTCTATCGTGGCGGTCATAGCTGGAGAATGAATGGTGGCAGGAGCTGGTATCATGGCCGCGACTTCGGTCCTCGTGACAGAGCTGGTCATGGAATGCGCGACAGATACGACCGCGGAGACCGCAACTTCGACCATGGTCGTGGTGGCGGAAGTGGCAACGGCAACGGGCACTTCGGCAACGGCAATGGACGTGGTAACGACAACGGTCGCGGATACGACAACGGACGTGGAGGTAATCACCCTGGCAACAATGGTGGCCGTGGTGCTGACAACAACCGTAATCGTGGCAGCCGCAGTTTTGGCACCTCTCCCCGCCGTGATGATGCCCCCCGCATGGAGAACGGTGGAACACGTACCACTCCAAGTCGTGAAGCACACAGTAACTCTTCAGTAGAGCGCTCTGGCTTCGGTGGTAGTGGCAGTTCTCACTCCAGTGCAGGTTCCAGCAGCACTCCAAGCCGCAGCTACAGCACAAGCCCATCACGCTCCAGCAGCACACCGAGCCGCAGCTACAGCACAAGCCCTTCGCGCTCCAGCAGCACACCGAGCCGCAGCTACAGCACAAGCCCATCACGCTCAAGCAGCACACCGAGCCGCAGCTACAGCACAAGCCCATCACGCTCCAGCAGCACACCGAGCAGCAGTCACTCCTCTGGTGGCAGTCGTTCTGGCGGATTCTCTGGTGGTGGACATTCCGGTGGTGGCCACTCAGGCGGTGGACATTCCGGTGGCGGACGTGGAGGCTTTGGAGGCCGCAGATAGTCTGAGAGACGCAGAAACCTGATATAATATAATTTCTTGTTGCAAAACTTTAAAAGATAATTACTTGGTAATCAGTACAATATATCGAATATTCAATAGTATAGATAGTTTGATTTTGGTTTAAGATTGTTTTGGATACGTATATGAATAAATGACTGTTATGAATGCGTAGATGAAGGCAAGTCGGGAGACTTGCCTTCATTGTTTTAGGGGAGAGTATTTAGTTAGGAGTTAGGAGTGATTGGCTGCGTAGGGACGCGATGTATCGCGTCCGCCCCATTCACCCGTCCGCTGTGTAATTTTCAATCCTCAATCTTCAATTTCCTTATTTCCGCGTTCATCATTCGTGGAATCTCATGCATCGGTTTGTTGTGATAGACAGCTTGGATGGCTTTATTGATGATGCCATGCCCCACAGCGAGGACAGTCTGATGAGGGTATTTCTCAGCCATAAGACGGAGAAAATCTTTAGCTCGCTGCTTCAGTGCTTGGATTTTCTCCACATTGTCAGGCCAAGTACGGTCTTTCAGGTCAGGGATATATTCCCCTGTGAAGTCACCCCAGTCACGTTCACGAAGTAGAGCTGTTGTGAAAATCTCTTTCAGATGGGGCTTGGCAATAATCCGACAAGTATCGAATGAACGTTTAAGATCTGATGAGACAAACGCATCGATATGTTCTTCAGCCAACTGCCTTGCCAAGGCCTCAGCTTGCTGAACACCTTTTTCTGTGAGGCATCCCTGCGTCTGACCTTGCATGATTTGCTGCACATTGTCGATGGTCTCGCCATGACGAACTAAGAGGAGAATCATTGTTTTAGACTTTAGTGGTTGTAGGGACGCGATGTATCGCGTCCGTATTATCAGTGGGTTGTGGTTGGCACGTAGGGACTCGATGTATCGCGTCCGATTACAAGGGGGTGGCGGAACGGACGCGATACATCGCGTCCCTACATGGATGGATTGTAGAAACAATCTTTTGTCCAATTTGCTACATTGTTTTCTATATATCGTGAGATATTGTTACCATCGCATGTGTTACGTATGACATGATCATGGTACCGAGATTGCCATTTAAATGCAATGCCTTTTTGATGAGCATAACGAGTTATCGACGATTTCAATTGTCCAATAAATGTAGATAACAATGGATTTGAAGTCTCATGCCTCTCACCGACTTTATTCTGCATTCTTTCTTCCCCCGTTAACGCCCGTGGTTTGCCTGTAGGGACGCGATGTATCGCGTCAGTATTATCATGTATCGCGTCAGTATTACACGGTGTATTTATCCTAACAATGGCATGAAAATGGTTGGGCATCACTGTATAGATAAGAATCTCTACATGGGGATGATGTATTTCCACATTTTCCAATTCTTTGTACAGAAATTCCCCAATGGGTGTGAAATACATTTTCCCATCAACAATCTTACCAAAATGATATTTCATCTCATTCGTACAAACGGTAACAAAGTAATCACCTTCATTATATGTGAGCCATGGCGCACGAGGTGATTTCCGTTTGGGAAAAGATGGGTTATTCTCCATTTTATATCAATGTAGAGACGCGATGTATCGCGTCCGATGGTTTAAAATATGTATTTATTTTGGCGGAGCGAAAGGGTGGCGGAGAACCATTGGCCCCTGATTGGCGGGACGGACGCGATACATCGCGTCCCTACGGAGTGCAAATGTACGAAAAAAAATGATATGATGTTAGTTATTAGATATGGATAATCGATGTAAAGTGGAAAAAATTGGAAATTTGTAAAAAAAAAAGGGATTTCTTTGGTAGTAACTAAAAAAAGTTCTAAATTTGTTGTCAAATCTCAAAATTATGAAAATACTCCAGAGTTCCATATTTCGTGCTGTTTGCGCCATTGCCGTAGGCATTATGATTCTGTACAAAACAGAGGCAACCATTCAATACATCACTATCGCTGTAGGTGTATTGTTTTTCATCTCAGGTTTGATTTCCTGTTTAGGCTATTACAATAGTCTGAGGACCTACAAAGAGAAGAAAGTAGTGGATGACAAGGGCAAAGTGCATATTTCAAGTCGCCCATTCATCCCTATTATCGGTGTGGGTAGTATCATTTTAGGCATCATTTTGTTTTTGATGCCTGGCACGTTTGTGAAATGGCTGCTGTATATTCTTGCGATTATCCTAATTTTGGGTGCCATCAACCTGATGATGACACTCATTAGTGTGCGTAAGTTCTGCATCATGCCCTCAGGCTACTGGGTAATGCCAGTACTTGTGCTCTTAGCAGGTGTGTTCATTCTCTTCAAGAACGAGGAGGCCGCAAAACTGCCAGTGATAGTGATGGGTATTGCGATGATAGTCTATGGCATCACCGAAATCGTCAACTCGCTTGCAATCAACAAAGTTCGCAACGAAGTATTCAGCAACAGCAATCTTCCTACTGAACAGAGTAAGAAAAAAATCGCCGGCGACGACCGTCGTGCCAGCGATAATGAAGACGAGTATGTGGAATATGTAGAGGAGAAAGATTAATGCTTTTGAACGTAGCGGACTAATAAAGAAATTAGTTCGTGATATTGATGAATTCTATGCTGGTTATTCACCACATGAAATTCAATTCCAACATTGATTTATTCACCGATTTGAAATAAAGGAAATCCCCCGAAGGTTTCACAGTATAGCTGCCAAACTTTCGGGGGAGTTTCTTTTAGCTCTGCTTTCGAAAGCAAATCATAAATTCGGACATACACAGGGTACGTCCCTACGACTAATCACTTATTAAAGTGGGCTTAATTTGTTATAAATTCAGTCTTTGATTTTTGCTCCTGGTACTAATCCCTCAATGTATCGGCACAGGATGCTGATGCCCTTGAGATTTTCGCCGCCCTGTGGGATAATAAGGTCGGCATATTTTTTTGTCGGTTCGATAAACTGCTCGTGCATGGGTTTGAGCACATTGAGGTAGCGATTGATGACCATATCCACTGTACGTCCTCTCTCTACGACATCGCGCTGGATATTTCGTATGAGTCGCTCGTCGCTATCGGTATCGACGAAGAGTTTGAGGTCCATGATATCGCGTAGTTTTTTGTTGATGAGCGTCATGATACCCTCGATGATGATGACCGGCTTTGGCTCAACATGCACGGTCTCCTTCAGTCTGTTACTTAAAATATAAGAATAGGTAGGTTGTTCGATAGCCTCACCACGTCGGAGCATATTAATTTGCTTGACCAATAGTTTCCAGTCGAAGGCGTCGGGGTGGTCGAAATTGATGGCCTTGCGCTCCTCGTCGGTCATGTCGGTGGTGTCGTTATAATATGAGTCGAGTGGGACAACAGCGACATAATGTGGTGGCAATGCCTGCACAATTTTTCTTACTACTGTGGTTTTTCCGGAACCTGTTCCGCCTGCGATACCGATGATAGTCATGATTGTTGAGTTTGTGAGTTTTTTTAGTTTTTTAGAGGTATGGGGTGAGAGGTTAGAGGTGAGAGATTACTCCTGCTATTATGCGAAGTTAATTATCAATTTTCAATCTTCAATTTTCAATAATTTTGAATAAATTTCTGCCTTTTTCTCAAGTGCCATGGGATAGGCACGGCTGGTGCTTGGCATGCGAAAGAGCCTCATAGGCCTACCATGAAATGAGAAGTCCACCGATTGCCCCACCTTGGGGAGAGGGAGTTTGGAGTGGGAGGCGAGGGTCTCGGTGGCCTTCTGTCCTGTTGTCACCACAGTGTGACACTGCGGTGCAAGATTGAAGAGGTGGTCGAAGTCGGTGACGGTAACTACCTCAAGATCTTTATCAGATGCAGTATTTTTAGTTCGTCTTATTTCGTATGCTGTGTCGTATAGTCCTATCCCCCTATTTTTGAGTTCCTGTTCAATGAGTTGTCGTCTGAACGTCTTGTGCTCTATATCCACGAAATGGTCTTTATCACCATAAAAGCACAACCCCATGACCCGCCAAAAGTCGTTGATATAGTTGGGATAGAAGAAATCCATACTCCAGCGATGCCGTGCCGGCGGGAAACTTCCGAGGAAGATAATTCGTGTGCCTTCAGGGATGAAAGGCTGCCAAGGATGGCGCTCGATAGGGGGCATTTTATTGGGAGTTTAGGATTTTCGGAATTACTCTATTGGATGTACATGGTCATCTTCTACATCGTCATCCATATCCACATCCTGTGATTCTTCACCATTAAGCATCTCTTCAAGTCCTTCAATACCCAATTCTTTTATCAAATAATCCTCGAGGCTCTTATCTTCCTGTACTTTCTTGCCGTTTTCCGTATTATCAGCGATATCGCCGAATTCTTCCATCAATTTTTCTATTCTGCCCAATTGTTCCTCATGTGATTGAAAATCTTCCATTAATTTCGTAAACGCTGCCATGTCCATATCACCGCCATTGGAATTGCCAATCGTTTCTTGGAGATTCACAAATCTCATCAACATTGGTTTCGCTGTAGAGAGTGCGTTTGCAAATTGAATCTTCCACTCATCTTCGCTCCAGTTTTCACCTTCTGCCCTTGCTTTAGCCACAATTTTTGACAACTCAGCTTCCATGGCACCATAATCAATTTCTGGCAAGTTGATTGAACTCATCACATTCTTGATATTCTCCATGTCTTTTTTCACCATTTCGGCATCTTTGACAAGATAGACAGCCACAGGAAGGTGATCAGAATATCCATCGAGCCACTCACCGGCAGCAGTGGTACGCTTTGGTGTACCCTTGTACTTACCTTCTTTATTAATAAGGTAGTCGAATCGCTGAATCTGACATTTAAGGTAAGTGAGTGAGGTATAATCCTTTGTGCCATGTATGTCGAGCATATTTGGTGTCATAACAATCTGATCGAAGAGGTTCCAACTGCCCTGATAACTCAGTGTACCCGTACCACTGTCGAGGATGCTCCACCACGGGTTGAACATATCCCCCTCCTTGACATCCTTCATTTTTTTCTTTGCACGTAGTTCCACCGACATACTCTTGTTTTGTGGGTCGTCGTTCATATCACCCATCACCATCACCTTCATGTTGGGATAGAGTGCGAGAAGTGAGTCCTTGACCACCTTCACCTGACGACCACCACTCTCACGATAGAATGAACCAGATGCACGGCTTGGCCAGTGACATACGATAACGCCCACTAAATCACCAGCCAGATAGCCTGTGACGGTGAGGAATCCGCGAGTCTTGTAAGCACTGTCGGCCTCCAACTCCTGCACATACTGTACAAGTTTGACATCGCGCAGTGTAAAGAGCGACGGATTGTAGAGGAACGCGCAATCCACGCCACGACGGTCGGGACCCTCGATATGTGCAAACTGATAGCCTCTGGCAGCGAGTTCAGGCTGTGCACAGAGGTCTGTGAGCGCATTGGCATTCTCCACCTCTGAAATTCCAATCATGGCACACCCCACACCGGGGAGCATATCGGTACCCATATCAGCCAATGCCCTTGCCATATTATGGAGTTTGCGGTTATATTTCAAATCATTCCATTTGTTTGCACCATCAGGCAGATACTCATAATCGTTCTTACCCACATCATGCTGTGTGTCAAAGAGGTTCTCTACATTGTAAAACCCCACAGCATAGACGTTGAATTTTCTTTGTGCCGATACATTTATCGCCACAAAAGCCAATAAAGCTATTAGCAAAACATGTCTTTTCATTATGATTTAATTTTAAGTTAGCAAATATATGATAACGCCTTTACAAAGGTGGATTTTATTAGATGATGCAAATATCGGAAAAAATTTTGAGAAAAGTACATATTTTTATAAAAAAAATTTTCAAAAAATCTTTTTTTTATCAAAAAAAAATCGTTACTTTGCAGTCAAACATTAAATCAAAACACACCATCTATGCAAAAAAAGCTATTATTAGCAGTGATTGCACTCTGCTACACCTCTTTGGTATTAGGCCAAGAGGTTGACACATTAGAGGTGACTGGTGCTATGGATGACGCAGCTTTCACATTCACCGAAGCCCAGTTGGGTGAGGACGACGACATGACTCAGAATGTGACAATCTTGTATTCCAACACCAACATCTACGCCAATGAGGTGGGGTTCCTCTTTTCCCCCGTGCGTTTCCGGTTCCGTGCTTACAACCAGAAATACAACGACATCTACATCAATGGCGCTCCCGTGAATGACTTGGAGAGTGGTCAGTTCCGCTATTCCAATGTTGGTGGTATCAACAACCTAACACGCGCCTACGATGCTTCTTTACCCTTCGAGGACAACACATTCTCGATGAGTTCCATGGCTGGTAGCAATAATTACAATTTCCGTGCCTCGCACGTGTCGCAGGGACACAAGCTCTCGCTGAGTGGCGCCAACCGCAACTATGTTGCGCGTGCGATGTACACCTATGGCTCAGGTCTAAGCAACAAAGGCTGGGCATGGGCGACGAGTATAGGCTACCGCTGGGCCAACCGCGGCTATGTGGAAGGTACTTTCTACAACTCGTTGTCCTATTATTTCGGCATTCAGAAGGTATTCGCACGCTCCCATTCTCTGTCGCTTTCCACATGGGGCAACCCCACAGAGCGTGCTTCTCAAGGTGCAGCCACCGACGAGAGTTACTGGATAGCCAACAACTACCAGTATAACCCCTATTGGGGCTACCAGAACGGCAAGGTGCGCAACTCACGTATCATCAACGACTTTGCGCCTACCGCCCTCTTCACCTGGGACTGGGACATAACCGATAACACCCGTCTGGTGACCAGTGTATTGGGTAAGTACAGCATGTATAAGAGCACTAAACTGAACTACAACAATGCCGACAATCCCCAGCCCGACTACTGGAAGAACCTGCCAAGTAGCTACTTCGACGTTTGGGATGAGACTGATGACCGCAACCGCACAGCTCAGGGTCTTGCCGACTTCAACACGGTGTATAACTTTGTAACAGCTTCGAAGGAAAACCGCCAGATCAACTGGGACCGCTTGTATGCCTCGAACTACAATGCCAACCTACAGGGTAGCGATGCGATGTACTTCGTTCAGGCTCGTCGCAACGACAACCTCTATCTGACGCTCTCCTCGTCACTACATTCACAACTGACAAAGAACTCACAACTGAACGTGGGCTTTGCACTGGGTGCCAACAACGGCAAGCACTACCAAACCATGGAAGACCTATTAGGTGCCAAAGTCTATCATAATATAAATAGTTATGCTTTGGGCAACTACTCCACCGTCTCAGATGCCGTGCAGTATGACCTCAACACGATGGGTGCCGACCGCCGCGGTAAAGTGATTGGCGAGGGTGACACCTTCGGCTACGACTACATGCTACTCGCGCGCCGCGGACTGCTCTGGACCAATTACTCTGAGACCTTCGGCTCGTTGCACTACAACCTTGCTGCCAAAATAGGTTACGACGGTATGCAGCGCGACGGCAAGATGCGCAATGGTATGTTCCCCGACGGCAGTTACGGCAAGAGTGAGACCGCTCATTTCGTAAGCGGCGGCTTCAAGGCCAGTGGTACAGTGAACGTTGCCCCAGGCCACACCTTGATGTTAGGTGCAGGCTATGAGCATCGCGCCCCACAAATCACAGCAGCGTTTGTCTCGCCTGAGATGAACAACAGTTTTGTTAACAACCTGCGCAATGAGCGCATCTTCAGCAGTGAAGTGGGCTACCAGTTCCAGAATTCCTGGCTGCATGCCAACATCAATGCCTACTACAACTACCTGACTCATCTCACTGAATGGCAAAACTTCTACTTCGACGACATCAACTCATTCTCATACGTCTCGCTGACCAATATTAGGAAAGCCTACTATGGCGTTGAGATGGGTCTGAGTTTCAAAGTATCCTCATCTTTCAGTGTAAAAGCCATAGGAACCATCAGCGAGGGCAAGAACGTGAACAATGCCAATGTGCGCTACATGAGCTCCACCAAGGCCACCTACACCGACGATGTGGTGATGAACAAAGGTATGCATGAAGCAAGCACCCCGCTCACTGCAGCCGGCATCATTCTCGACTACCACTCTGGCGGTTGGTTTATCGACCTTAAGGGTAACTACTATGACCGCATCTACCTCTCCTACTCTCCCAGCTACCGCTACTGTGGCACACTTACCACTATGGGCAGCGTGGATAACGAGGGCAACTTCATTGTTCCCGAGCAGTCGGAGGGCAAGGGTGGATTCATGCTCGACGGCTCCATCGGCAAGAGTATCCGTATGAAGCGTGGCAAGCAATTATCCATCAACCTGTCGGTGACCAACTTACTCAACAAGCGCGACCTGTGCACCGGTGGCTACGAGCAAAGCCGTAGTGACTACACCGTGAAGAGCGATGGTACGATGAACAACCAACGTGCCTACAAGTTCTCCCTGAATCCCAAGAAATACTACGCATTCGGTATCAACGGAATGCTTAACCTTACCTTCAGATTCTAAAACACCGACGACATGAGACAGTTTAAATATATCATCATCACGCTCGTATGCACACTGCTTGCATCGTGCATGGCCGACAGTTTCGACGCTCCTGAGGACACAGGTCTCTCCCCTTACGGCAATAATGCCCTCACTGAGTCGAATGTAATTACGATAGCCCAACTGAAGACACAGTTTGCCTCTGTCATCGGCAACAGTGGTATGAAACAAGTGACCGATGACATCAAAATCAAGGGTACAGTCATCGCCAACGACATCCAAGGTAATATATATAATGAGGTAATTATCGACGACGGCACTGGTGCCTTCATCATCTGCGTGGCACAAGGTGGCATCTACGGCTATTTGCCTGAGGGCCAGCAAGTGCTCATCGACTTGAAAGACCTCTACATCGGTGGTTATGGCCAGCAGGGTGAACTTGGCATGCCCTACACAAGTGCCAGCGGCTCCACCTATGTAAGCCGTATGAACCGCTTTATCTGGAACGACCACTTCAAGATTCTTGGCAAAGCCACCCCTGGGAGTGTCACTCCTATAGATTTTGACATCAATCGCATGAAAGATGAAAGTTACCTGGAAGAGAACTGCGGTCGCCTAATGACAATCCACGGTGTGGAAATCTCAGGTGCCGATGGGAAGAGCGTCTTCGCCCCCTCCGACGGCAGTGTGACACTGACAGCCAACTGCGCCAACCGCAGTTTCAAGGGTCTGAGTAGCAGCAATATCGTGTTGCGCACAAGCACATACGCCGACTTCGCCGGCAATATCATGCCCACAGGTAAGGTAAACGTAACAGGTGTCTTTACCCGTTATCGCAACACCTGGCAGATTCTGATGCGCACGATCGACGACATCCAACCAGCTCAGTAAGATTTTAGACTTTAGATATTAAGCAGATAAAAACAAAAAACACAACATAATATGAAAAAGCTATTTTATTCATTGTTTCTCGTGGCTATGACAGCCATGACATTGACGAGCTGTGAGGATGTGCCAGCACCATTCGACATACCCAACACCAGTTCCGACACACCGGGCGAAGCCGCCGAGCCAAAAGGCAGTGGCACACAGGACGATCCCTACAACGTGGCAGCAGCCATCGAATACACCGAGCAATTAGCAGCCGGTGCCGAGAGCGACCGCGACATCTTCATCAAGGGTAAGATCTCATCGATACGCGAGAGCTACACCTCACAGTATGGCAACGGCAGCTTCTACATCTCCGACGACGGCACAAGCGGCCACCAGTTCCTGATTTATCGTGCCCTCTACCTTGGCAACAAGAAATATTCCGAAGGCCAGACACAAATTGAGGTGGGCGACGAAGTAATCATCTGTGGTCGTGTGACCAACTACAATGGTACACTTGAGACACAGCAGAACAAGGCATTCCTCTACTCACTCAACGGTGTGACAGCCGGTGGTGGCGGTGGTGGCCAAACAGGCACCCCAACTGGAGACGGAACCCTCGCAAACCCATACAATGCAGCCGGTGCTAATGCATACACCAGCGGTTTGGCAGCTGACGTTGAGAGCGATAAAGACATCTATATCAAAGGTAAGATTGCTAAGATTGCCAACAACGGTGAGTTCTCTGCATCGTATGGCAACGCCTCGTTCTACATCTCCGATGATGGCACCGAGAGCGGCAGTACATTCTATGTCTTCCGTACTTACTATCTCAACAACAAGAAGTGGACTTCCGGTGATTCTCAAATCAAGGTAGGTGACGAAGTTGTTATCTGCGGCCGCGTGGTGAACTATAGAGGCAACACTCCTGAAACAGTACAAAACAAGAGTTATATCTATTCGCTCAACGGCTCTGGCGGCGGCGGTGGTGGCACCCCGCAGCCTCAGCCCGGTGAGGGCACCGGCAGCGGCACCCTGGCCGACCCATGGAATGCCGTGGCAGCGAATGCTTTTGCCAGCAGTCTCGCCTCCGGCGCAGAGACCGACCAAGACTACTACATCAAGGGCAAGATTGCCAAGATTGCCAACAATGGTACTTTCTCGGCACAATATGGCAATGCGTCGTTCTACATCTCCGACGATGGTACCGACGACAACACGTTCTATGTCTTCCGTACTCTCTACCTTGGCAATCAGAAATGGGCAGACGGCGACACCCAGATAAAGGTTGGCGACGAAGTGATTATCTGCGGCCGCCTGACCAACTACATGGGCAACACACCTGAAACCGTACAAAACAAGAGTTATATCTACTCGCTCAACGGTTCCACCACAGGTGGCAGCGGCGGTGGTGGCGGCGGTGAACAGACCGGCGCCGGCAGTTACAGCGAGCCCTACAGCGTGTCAGCAGCCATTGCGGCAGCCGAGGCTTCAGGAGTATATGTGAAGGGCTACATCGTGGGCTATGTGGAAGGCCAGGTATATACCGAAGGAGCTCACTTCAGTGCCACTGGCGACAATGTTTCTACCACCAACGTGTTGTTAGCAGGCTCTCCCTCTGAGACTTCTGCTGCCAACTGCATCCCTGTGCAGTTGCCAAAGGGTGAGATTCGCGACAAACTAAATCTAAGCCAGAACGCTGGCAACTTAGGCAAGGAGGTGCTTCTCTATGGCGACGTGACAAAGTATTTCAGTGTCCCGGGTCTGAAGAATACCAGCTATGCCGAAATCAATGGCACAACCGTAGGTAGCAAGCCATAAAGGCTGCATGTGACACAAAGAAGTCCGGGATGCAAACCATCAGGTTTGCATCCCGATTTTTTGTGGGTTATGGACGAATATGTCAAATACACTCGAATGACTGACATATACGATTGTTCTCCTCGAATTGTCATTAACGGGTCACGAATTTTATTAGTTTTTCAATATGAATTGCTCCACAATTCTCCTATCGAACTAAATAAAAAGATGTTGGCTGACATATAAAAAAGGTGTAGAGAATCTCTTGTCACCCGTTCCACATTCTGAGGCCCACACCGGCTAATCACTTTTTAAGTGGACTCATAACCAAAGTTTCCCTACCATAGAAACAGATGCTTCATCCTTTATTGAGAAATCTTCTTGCAAAATTTCTACGGAGGAAAGGAGAAGAATTAGAAAAAGAAATGGGGAATTAGGATTTAGACGCTATAGGCACAAAATGTCTAAGTCCTTTAAGTCCCCTAAGTCTGTTAGACTTCTTTATCCTTATAGCCCTGAAAGTCCATAACATGGTAAATGGACTACGGACACTCGAATAAGTCCTATTCCTGAATGATATAATCAGTCATAGTACGTTTGTCAACAGAGAAACCAATTCCAACTTTCACGATACGCCGCCCATCTGTAGAATAGCAGAGTGCATAGCCACGCCCATTGATTTGGTCAAGAGCATCTTGAGCCGAGCCATTGAGTTTCAATTCCATCACATAAATGGTATCGGGCATGAAAACCACCATGTCTGTACGTCCACGGGCGCATTTCACTTGCGTTTGCACATAAACATTAAGCATGGAGAAGATAAGGTAGAACGTCCATTCATAAAATCCTTCAGCCACAGCAACCTCTTCTAATTTTTTCTTGAATCCTTCGACATATGGCAAAGACTCAAGATAAGTCTGCAACTCTCGCAAAGCAAGGTCAGTGTCACCCCCATCCAAAGCATTCCAAAATCTTGCAGCGAACCCTACCTGTACGTCGCTTCCCCTCATACCTGTGACGGTGGGGAGCAATCCATCAGACAATCCTACACGAACCTCCTTGTTAGGAAAACCTAAAGTGTACATCTGCAGGCGTCGGTTATAATCCTTGATAGTGACGTATCCACTTTGGTAAAGCAAAGGCAATGCATCCTGCATGTTTTCTGTTGGCTGGTCAAAGGCTGATAATGTAACCTGTATGTCATCAAGAGCTGTAATGTCTGTATGGTATCGTCGCATCTGTTGCAACAAATATGAGGGTGTGCCACTCTCAAACCACCAGTTATTTAATGTACGTTGGTTGAAAGCCTTCATCAGACTGAAAGGATTGTAAACTCCAGGTGAATTATGAGAAAACCTATAGCCGTAATAGGTGTCACGAAGCATTCGACGCATCTCTTCTGGCGACACCTCATACTCATGTGCCAGCCGTTCCACATCAGGCAGCATCTGAGTATAAATCTCCTCGCCTGTGATGCCACAAATTGCAGAAAATTCGGGGTCGAGCGAGATATTGGTAATATTATTGAGTGTAGAGAATATACTTAGCTGAGAGAATTTTGTGATGCCTGTGATAAAGCAGAAGCGAATAATAGCCTCACGCGCCTTCAGACACTGGTAGAGTTCCTGCATAACGCGACGGAATACTGGCAGTTGTTCCTCATGAACCACATCAAGCAACGGCGCATCATATTCATCAATGACAACCACCACCTGAAGGCCTGTCAGCTCGTTAGCCCTACGAATAAGGCCGTCGAAGATCTCACCAGGAAGTTTTTCATTAGGATTAGAACCATAGATATTTATCAAAGGCTCCAATTGTAACAGCAGAGATCTCCGTAAACTATCCTCGTCGGGTTTTCCCTTCGCCATGCTCACATCCAGATGCAAAACGGGGTAACACTGCCACTCTTTCTCCAAATCCATCACCTTCAGCCCTTCAAAGAGTTCCTTTCTTCCCTCAAAGAATGAACATAGCGTGGTGGAGAGAAGTGACTTTCCAAATCGTCGTGGACGACTGAGGAAGATATACTTGCTCAGTTGCGTCATCCCCCACATTAGGTCGGTTTTGTCTATATATACATACCCTTTCGTAATTATTTCAGAAAAAGTTTGTATTCCCACAGGGTAGCGTCTCTCCATATAATCAGCAAAAAGTGAAAGTTTATTATTTATGTATTCTCGCCACAAAATTAGTAAAAGGCAAGCGAAATACAATAATAATAATGTTTTTTTCCTATTTCAAATCCACGCTGATGGGTCTCCATCGCTTGAATCTTTCGAGAGCTGGAGCGACTAATCAGATTAGCATGATAGTCATTCTGCCGATATACTCTTTATGTTTTTTGAGGCATTAGCAAAAAAAAATATAGCAATTTGTGGCGAAAGACTTCGTAGCATGGCGAAAAATATGTAACTTTACACCCCAAACAAACAGAAGAATGAGCTTATAACGTTTTTTCATGGGAAAAACGATCACAAAGAAATTATCAGTACAAGCCACAGTGGATGCTGGACGGCTCATCAAAGGACAGACATTGAATCATAGACTAACAAATTTATGACAAACGAAGAAAAAAATATTCTAAAACCCTTGATCGAGGGTGTCTTTAAAAAATGTGGCAGAGATTATACCGACAAAATGGTTGATGATGCTCTAAAGAAGATAGACCAAATGAGTAAAAAGTCTCCAGAGTTGCCTTACACCTACAAGCATCCCGACTATGGGAAGATGGTTAAGTCTATGCCAGAAACCTTAAAGCCTCTGCTGAACACAGGTGATAAACACGATGACCTACCCGAGCTTGAAAACCTTATGGACAATTGCTCCAGCCTTGACCGCAGCACGTTGGCCGAAGGTGTCAACAGTCTTATCTATTATTGGTTGGACAAGTATCACAATGCCGGCGACAATAATGACGATATCTGGTTATATCCAATCTATGTGGCCATCATGATTGCCGAACGCTTTGAACTACGCGAATGTCTGCCTGCCCTATTAGAGACAGAACGGCAAGACCGCAAATTCACCGAGACATTCTTTGATAACTGCTTCTTGGTTGGCATGGTGCCTGCCTGCATCTACCACATAGTCACCGAGGATGACCTACCCATGCTCACCAACTTCGTGCACGAGAGAGGTATCTACACGTTTAGCAAGGCAGAGGTTATAGCTGCCGTCTGCACTCTGCCGCGACGTTTGCCGCAGACGTTGACCGCCGTTCAGAAGTGGCTTTGCGGACTGCTTGACATCTTCGCCGACCACATTGACCCTGAGGTTGGCGATATCATGCTGCTCGAAGCCATTGTACACTGCTGCATACACACTCGCTGTGAGGCTGCCAAGCCAATAATTGTCCGCATGTACAGCATGTACAAGTTGCCCAACATCCTCGTTCCAGGTGGGATTAACGAGGTGCGCAAAACAATCAAACGAGCCAGTATCGGCGTTCTGAAAGAAGAGTTGGAGAGTGCTGAGACCATTTTTCAGAACGCAGAAGATTCTTATGACTACGATGAAGAGGAATACTATGATGACGAGGATGAAGAGGACTATGAAGAAATAAACGACGAGGATGAAGGTTTCGATGAAGACGATCTGGCACCCCGCCAGAAATACTGTGGCCATGCCTACGGAGGGAAAGCTATCTATCTGCCTGTCAAAGTATTGAAGAAGTACACACTACGAATAGAGCTGAAACATTCTGCCCCTCTTGTGTGGCGCGAACTGGAAGTGCCGTCCAGCCTCAGCCTCACCTCATTGGCACAGGCCATCTTGCTATCTATGGGGTGGGACGAAGACCATCTTCACCATTTCCTGTCTGATGGGAAAAACCACCACAGCTATGCCACCAGCCATAACGAGCTCTGTTCGACGCTTTATCCTGGTGTCAAGGACGGCAGCCGGTATGGTGTCAGCCATTTGCTGCAGAAATTAGGCGACAGCATCACGTTTGAATATGACTACGGAGACAGTTGGTATCATGCAGTGAAACTACAAGCCGTGTCAGAATATGACAGTAACGAGCCCAAGTCCGTCATTCTTACCAGCGGTGCCAACGCATGTCCACCTGATGACAGCGGTGGCATCCACCACTACCTCCATCTGGTGAAGCTAATGGCAGAAAAGCCTCATTCTGCAGTACTTCACGATTTTTACGACTGGGTTGGCTGCAAGTGGGACCCAAAATACTTCCCACTGGAACAAGCCGCCAAAGCTGTGGCAAAAATGAACGAGACTGTTCATAAATAATATGTCAATCATGGATTAGAGAATGAGGGTGTGTCATAATGAAGATTTTCACAACCAACATTTACAATTTGCAGTCATTATGGCGGCCGTTCTCCTTCCTTATAATCTGTAAATTGGAATTTCAGGTTTTATCATTATGACACACCCTCATGTATCACCTATTATAAGGTTTAAAGCTTAGGGCTATATTCCACATTAATATTTAAGTGGGATGACACCGAGGTCGGTATCGATAATCATAATGAGGTCGACGACGTCTATCACAGTGTCTCCATTCATGTCTGCACGGTCTATATGGAAATTGTCTGTTACGACATCGAGAATGTAGTTGACAATTGAGACGATATCGATGACATCCACCTCACCGCTGTGGTTGACATCGCCCATGGGGTATGCTACGGTGTTACTCTCTACACGGCGGTAGATGCTCACGTCAAGCTGGTTGGAAGTAGGAAGATAGCATGAGAAGATAGGTGTTCCATTGTTGTAGTTGTAACGTAGGGTATTGTGTGTATTAGAGCCTTGGAATTCGATGGCAGCGATACCATCCGTGATGGTGATGCTGGCATTGGCATTGCCTTTCTGGTCCACCTCTGCCTCAGTCCTGAGGTAGTTTTTCGAGCTTGAAGCAGCATAGAGATACCCATCACCGACGTTCAGGTTCCACAGTCCATCATTTTCCTCAAGGGTGATGACCAGTGTTTCGTCATTGGCCTCGATGGTACCATCGTTGCACATGGTGACAAGAGTAGCCAGTCGGTTGTTGGGCTGCTGTGTGGTGCTGATGGCATAATAATTGCCCTCTTCATCCTCTCCGACGATGATGACAAAGTCGTCGCTGCTGAGTGTAGTAGCATCCTCCACGAGTTGATACCTATCGCCCTCTCCCGGCTCCGGCAGCTGCCCCCTCACTTTCAGTGTATATGAAGCCGATGCGCTCTCGTATTCCTCTGTAGCCGTGGTAGTGGCCGTGATAGTGGTGGTGCCGGGGCCGACGAGTGTCACCACTCCGGTTGTTTCGTCAACGGTAGCCACGTCTGCATTGCTACTGCTGTATGTCACTTCCAGGCTCTCGGGTTCGACGGTGAGTAGTGGCAGGTCGAAGTTCTCTCCCATTGTCGCTGTGACCGCAGCCTCACTAAACGAGATGACAGGAGTCTGCAACTCTGTATTTCCCCCTTCATACTCCACATAGATATTAGCATAGATCATCGAAGCATTTGGGTTGCTGGTATAGGTAGTGAAACGCGGGCTGTTGGCATTGTAAAGAATCGTGCCCTTGTCATTGTATGTCAGGATGACTCCACTATCGTTGGCAGAGAGAGTCCATGCCTCTGAATCGTCGGCAAAATCCACAGATTTAGCAGCCTTGGCATATAGATACTTTCCGTTGCTACTTTTGAGTTTGTATGAGCCATCACTCCCTTCGAGTGTGAATACGAGCACATTTTCAGCAGTAATGACATCCCCCTCTACATTGACATCCACCTTTGTGAGATAGGTTTTATCCAACTCACCACCAGCAGCAGACTTGCTTCCACATGCGATGATAACTTTTGCACCATCTGCCAGTTCATTTAAATCAGTGACCTTCTTGAAAGTTCCACCTTCAGTTTCCAGAAGGTCATGGCTTTCGCCATTATTTGCCAAGAAATTGAATGCTATGGTGCCGTTGCTGTTCTGGGTAATATTCTCAACGGAGGAATCCATGTAATATGAACCATCAGTGTTTTTGTTGTAGAACTTAGCGGCAGGTGTTGTATTTTTATTAAAAGCATTGATGGTGCGATATGGGTATGTGTCGTTGGTCATTCCCTCGAACGTGTAGTACTTCGTACCCTGATAGACGTAGTATTGATATTCATTATCAGCTGCAATCCACGTCATTCTCTGGTGGTTAGGATCGTCATTGGGCTTATTTTCATTCCAAATCGACTGATCGTAATCAACATGAATAATCAACAGTCCTTTTCCGGGCAGGCTGCTGTCCCATCCCACTTTCTGTCGGTTTTCTAAGAGGAAATACTCATTTTGGTTGCCCTTGTTGTAGATGATGTAGAAATCCCCATCCTGGTTGATGGGCTGCAAGGCAGACACCTGTGTGTCGGCGGAGAGTGTGATGGGTGTTTTCCATCCGGCCACCCATCTCTCGTAGCTGGTATATCCTGCCGGCTGGTAGCCATTTCCATTGTACGAGCCGCTGTCCATGAGGTCCCAGTTGCCCATACCCTGACCTCCACTATAGTCGGTGTCGTAGAAATCCGGGTATCCGAGACAGTGGCTGAACTCGTGACACATCGTTCCGATGCCGGCGATAGAACCTGACGCTCCATCAAGCTCCGGTCCGCAGGCATAGGTATCAATGATTACGCCATCCATAGTTTGCGCCCCGGTTCCGTCACCATAATATTGTGCTGATGAGAGGTTCCACTCATGTGGCCAGATGGTAGTGGAGGAGCCTCCGTCGGCTTCACCTTTTCCTGCATATACCACATACACCTGATCGACATATCCGTCGCCATCCCAGTCGTAGTCGGCGAAGTTGACATCGGGATTTGCCATTTGGCAAGCCTCAATGACCATCGTTGCCGGATATTTATCATCACCATTATAATTGTTGCTTCCATAATATGAACGATTACGGCTGATGGGATATGGTCCGACGACATCGAAGTCGAGTTCGAAGACACCGTCACTCTGATCGTAGAAATAGTCACGCATCGACCCTTTGAAATTGCCATAGGAGAAGTTCTCCTCATTGGCGATACGATTCCACAGGGCCTGGTTGTTATTATCATCCATTTCCACGTCTGCGTAATTGACGAGTATGATGATTCCCTTTTTCTGTCCCGTGAAGGCTGCGTTGCCGCGCGCCTTTCGGGCAGCCATACGGTTGGTGCGCTTCTGGTTGGCAGCCATGCGTTTCTGGCTGGCCTGGGCTTGAAGGGTGCTGAGATTGGTGGGTGCGTAGAGGCCATTGGTAGTTGTCTCGACGTATGCCTTGCCGTCTTCTGCCAGCCAATAATGTCCGAACTCATCGCCTACGAGTCTTGCCTCCACCTGTGTTCCATTGGCGAGTGTGATAATGCGCTTGAGACTGGGTTTTGCCGGCACTGCACAAACAGAAAGTGTTGTGAACAATGCGCATAGCAACATAGCGCATTTCATGAAATGCTGTCTAAAGAGTCTTGTCATATTTGTAATTTGGTTATTGTGTTGAAAGAGAAAAGGTAAAAAAGTGTATTTCTCTAATTCGTGTGCAAAAATACGAAAAATATTCATTCCTTTGTGGCAAAAAAAGCGAAAATATTTTGTGGAGCGGGAAAAATGTTGTAATTTTGCAGCCCAAACTGCAAATAGTGCACAAAACTTATATTATTAACAATAAACAAAATGAAAAAAGGCATCCATCCAGAAAACTATCGTCCCGTCGTATTCAAGGATATGTCCAACGGCGATATGTTCCTTACAAAGTCCACATGCAAGACAAATGAGACAGTGGAATTTGAAGGTGAGACTTACCCAATGGTGAAGATCGAGATTTCGAATACTTCGCACCCGTTCTACACAGGCAAGAACAAGCTTGTCGATACCGCCGGCCGCGTTGATCGCTTCATGAGCCGCTACGGCAAGATTAAGAAGTAAGAGGATTCTCTGCAAACTTCAGTCTGCGGTTACCGCGTCGCCATTGGCTCCAAAAGGTGTTTTGGATGGAGTTTGAACATATTCAGTCACTCCCCAGCGTAGTTGCATATGCGCTGGGGAGTGGCTTTTTTTGTTATTCTACGGAGGTGAGGAGTATATGGAGGCGTACGCACTTCGTACATTTCAAGGACAACAGACTTCCAAAGCTTCTTTTGTGAGGAAAGGCTTTGCTTCGTCAAATGGAATGACAATCTCTGGTTCTCCTGGCCAGAAGCATATTTCCAATGGTTCATATAAGATATGTACGCCGTCGGAGGAGAAGAAAGGGGTTCCGATGTGAAGGAAGTCGCGAATGCCGTAGTTGGCTTCGAGGAATTGATTTATTTCTGCACGGAAGTTGTCGGGATTGTCTGGATTCTCTGAAACGATGAGATATTTCCACAGCAGCGGTTGCATTTCCTCTTCTGCATTTTCCTTAAAAATATATTCTATTCTCGCTCCATCAGCCTTGCGCAGGGTGACAGATCCCGAACCACGCTGGTCGTGTGCTCCCCCAATGTACTCACCGTGATAATATGCATAACTTACATATTTGTCGGTATCGGCCACTTTATGTATAAACAGGTTGGAGAACCATGTCACTTGGTAGGTCGAATCTTCCATAAAGACCGCATAGTCATGCTGGTCTTCCGCACTCAACCGACACAAGATAGTGGTGTATTCCTCGAGGTATTTATCAAATGTGGTGCTGTCGCATGTATTTGAGGGCTGCTTCAAATTCACACCAGGATAGGTGGTATTGCATACCTCCAGTATATAGTCGATAATGGCTCTGCGCAACGGACAGTCCTCCACCAACGGAAAATCCACCGACACGTTGGAGGAGCCATATTGCAGCTCCTTCTCATACGTAATATTAATGGCGGAAACGAGGTCATTAGCCATGGAATTAATGGAAGCAACAACCAGCAACAGGGTAACATAAAAATGTTTCATATCTTCAACCGTTAGAAAGGATTATTATATCAACAATGTCTTCGTCTCTACAGCGCAAAGATATGAAATAGTATTCACACATGCAAATAAATCATAAAATACTATCATCCAATTTTGACAACCTACTTATCTGTAAATCACTGAAGTCCCCCCCTTTTTTATCACGAATTAGAGAATTAAAGAATTTTCCATCATAATGGAATTTATGGGAATTTGAGAGGAAATGACAAGTCATTTCCTAACTCCATCGTGTAAGTTTCACGTCGCTTGCAACGATAATTCTTCTAAATTCTTTTCATCAGTTTACGAATTCTCAAATTCTTAAATTACCTCCCGTTGGTCAGTGGGTCTGCGACAAATCCCGTGATAAAAAAACTTTTAAGTAATTTATGACTGTGGGAAACTTCAGTAAATCACTTTTCTGGTTCTACCGTCGTTATATCTAACAATATTAAGTCCTTGTTGTAGCTTTTTGATTTTGAATCCCTTACCATCATAAATGGATAAGACTATTCCGCCACTTTCCCCTAACATTTTATTAATTACCAAAAGATTATCTGTGGTATTTACAAAGAAAGAAGGAAATGTTGATGTTTCAGCCATAAGATAAGCAGAGAAAGGGTGTATTGTAATATCATCTCCATCACAAGTCCAAAATTTCCCTTTAGAAAAATGATAGTCATTGTCTTCGGAGGCAATGGTCTGATAATCTTTCATGACTCCTTTAAGTATAAAGTTCTCTACAACCAATTCTTTTTCAGATTCTATGGTAGTAGGTTCACTAAAGGTTATTCTAAGGTTACCTAAATGCTTTTTATGAAAAAGGCACGGAATCCCAGCCTGGATGAAATCCACTGGTGCAAAAATAACGACATCTTCGTTTACAGAAAAGAAATTGTAATACTGAACCGAGTCATTTGATATTAGTATAAAAGGCAAACATACCATGCCCCATTCTTCTTTAGCCATCTCTCTTTCATAACTCACATTCTCTGCTGTAAAAGTAGTGGCAACATTTAACGGTAGTTTATCAACAAGAACAAGACTTTTACAGGTTCCATTTTTGATGATATTATTTCCTTTGACAGGGAAATTAACCGGTAGTTCATAAAGTGTATTTAATTGCATCCCATCACATAAGACATCGTACGTTATTTCTTTACTGACATTTACATTGCTTAGATTAACATACGTAGGACAACTTTCTTTGACTAAAGCAACATAATCTTCAGGAAATAACATAGATGTTCCATTAAAGGATGCGACATCATCATCTATCTGACAAACAATATCACACTCCGGCATCATATCTTTGTAAAAATCATACACATCTTGTGCAAATCCAGGATTATTAGTAGTGATAAAATCGACCCCCATATTATTGAATTGCAAAATAGTTTCATTATCATCAACAGTCCAAGCATTGATATATAGACCGTTATTTTCAGCTTCAGACAGCCATGTGGGATGGCTGAAAAATGCGCGATAATCATAATCTATCCCTGTAAGATTATATCTCTTTACCTTATAGGGATCAATATGCGTTAATAATGAGACTGTTGCATTTGAATCCAACTCTACGATTTGTATACATGCTTCAAGGCAGAAAGAAATGTATTCCACACGACTTGTCAAATCTGCTTCCCTGACAGCATTTACCACTGAGTTAACAAGTCTAATGGTATCGGTATTTTCATTGACTTTCAACTCTATCACGAGTTTGGTCGGAGAATCAGGATACTCGTTTTTCATGATATTGAAAAAATCGGTGAGCAAGGGAATTTTTTCTCCATTGCTGAGTGTTTTGTCTTTTACCATATCGTATGTACTTGTATTAATCGTTACACCTTTTATGGTAAAATCATGATTCACTACAAGATATCCATCTATTGTTTGATGAACATCAGTCTCACAGCCATAAAAACCAGCCTCAAATGCATTGCGAATTGAAGCCCTGGAATTTTGGCTTGTCCCATCACCTTTGGTATGCCATCCACGGTGAGCTATAACACGTGAGGGTTTGGGCATTTTGCTTTCTTTGAGGAGATTTACCATGCCTAACTCCTGAGTTTTGTCTTCTCTTTGAATATATACCTGATAAGCACCATCTTCAAAATCGTTTGGCAATTTTATTTTTCCACCTTTTTCCGTCAGCATCACAGTATCTGAATATTCCGCATGGGAGTCAGAGCAGGAATAGAGGTGAATGATGTCTCCTCTATGAATGTCATGACTATGGATAGGGAAAAAGCTTCCTGAGATAAAAGAAAAACCATCAGGAAGATTGTAGTCCTGAAGAATGGCGTTAGATGAGACATCTATTGCATCATTTACGTGAAAAAGTTCAACATCTATATGGGCAAATGTAGATAATGACAAAAAAGATATAAAACAGATAAATGTCATTCTTTTGATAGACTGATACCAATATCTGCTATTTGAAGACCAATAAAAGACAACACAATCTCTATTGACATTTGAAAAAATGCCAGTCTGTGCGTCTATGCAAATTTTTCTTGTTTTCATAGATGCGTTATAGTCTAAGGCATAGCACCTATCGGAATCAAGATTGGGCTAATTGTGCAAGACCTCCACATACGAAAAGAGCGTGTAACACTCTTATCGGATGTAGAGGCCGTGACAAAGCCCAACCAAATGACAAGTATGCCCACGCTCTATGCGCAGACATTATCACTTATTCTTCATTCGGTTTGTTTTAGAAATTTGTCACGTTTCTACATCCTCCGAATAACTGCTAATGCTGTTATTTTTTCCACTAAATGGTTGTTCCCTTCACTAAGAGTATCCAACTCGAAGGCAAAATTATATAAAAACTTGTATATCTCCAAAAAAAAACGATATATTTATAAATCACATTTTAATATTGAAGTTTCGATAAAAAGCGTACCATTACAAATGAATAGAAGAATATAAAAAAGAATGGAAACAACAATCCTGACGATGGCTTTCATCATAGTCATGCTGGTAACACGACCATAAAAAGTTTTAAAAGATTTGATTGCAAATTTACACATTTTTATTGAGGTTTGGAACTGTAACAACTCCGTCAAAACAAATGCCTGTACGCCACAGAGGGTGTACAGGCACAATATGATAATTGTTATTACAGACTTCCGATTTATTTAATCTTAATAGATTTCACGATTGGCATCACAACGCTGTCGTAGGTATCGGCTTCTTCCTGGACATAACTGATGGTTCCGCCAACACCTTTATCGCCATCGACCACTGTAAACCAAATGTTATTAAACTGATATTCATTATCAGAATCACCCGTGTTGTAGTGAGTGCGCAGAATCATTGTGTTGCCTTCGATCACCGGTTCCTCGCAGATCTCGTTTTGCTGCTCACGCATCATTTTCAGGTTATTGGCATAGTCTTTCATATTGAAAGAATTACCCATGAGGTCGGTTGACCATCCTGTATTAAAAGCAGCATCCACCTTTATGCTGGAGGTATATTCATCGCCGTCAGAGTGTTTGAGCAATGTTTCAGCATCAAACTGCAAGTGGTCATTGTCGTTACTCAAATCCGTCTTCTTGAAGTCTTTTGGCACGCTGATACTGAAGTTAGATGTCTCATACGTTTGGTAGCCTTCAGGTACCACAGCTTCAGCCGACTGACTGTTTGCATTCTTATTGCCACACGATGCCACGAACAGCCCTGCTGCTACTGTGGCGATTACGAATAATGCTTTTTTCATTTGATATAAAATATTAATTTAGGTGAATAATGATACTTAACTATGATTCACTATGAATTGTTTGCTACTGAATAATAAGGGCGAGTCGTTCGCCTATCATCTGCGCGATGCGTTTCTCTATCAGCGGACTCATCTTTTCGATTTTTGTTCCACCAGATGATTCAACGGTGCAAAAGTACTACGAAAAAGCAAATGGATAGTTGATAAAATCTTCCAAAATAAAGGGAAAGACTTGTGTTTTTCTACCAATATGCAGGAAAACGGGCAATACGTGTCCCCCCGATTTGAGAAAAGACCGAAGTCGGTGATGAACTGGTTCTCCGTGCCTATCTGCAGGTTGCAGCCCGGCTTGGTCTTAAAATCTGAATTTCATCGTGTTTCACGTTCGTTTCATACTATAAAGTCCCATGTTTCAAGAGAAGAGTTAGCATATATTTTCGAAAGCAAGTGAATAATCGTATTTTTGCACCAAAAATCGGGACCAGGAGATAATAAAAAAAAGATACAAAAGGTTTGTATGTCAAAAAAATAATGTACCTTTGCATTAATTGAATCACCCACCTTATAAAGATATGAAAATGAAACTATTTAAACTACTTCCATTACTGGTACTACCATTGTTTTTCTCCGCCTGTAGTGACGATGAAGACGATAATATCAGCCAAGACCCCAAGGAGCAGACAACGGCAAAAAACAAGAATGCCAATCCCGTGACATATCCAGAATATGCGCGTCTGGAAGTGCCCCGCGTAAAGGGCGGCACCAATTTAGTGCTCATTCACCATGCTACCGACATCGGCGTAAACTTTATGGTGGAATGGGACTGTCTGAAAAAGTCGCAACGCTGGACATGCTACACGCTCAACAGCACTAACAGCACAAAGAATGTGAGCCGCTATTATTCCGACTCCAACCAGTATCCTCAAGACCCCGACATTCCATCGGTAAGCCGTTTTGCCGAAGACCCCTATTGGCGCAGTGGTTATGACCACGGCCACATCTGCCCCTCGTACGACCGTCTGAGCAGTAGCGAAGCCAACTACCAGACTTTCTACCTGTCGAATATGCAGCCACAATTCAATAAATTCAATGCCGGGCTGTGGTTGAAGATGGAGAATATAGTAAGCCGTACATGGAATCTCAATTCGTTCCGCGACACCCTATATGTATGCAAGGGTGGCACCATCGACGACCCCGAATTGATTCTCTCCACCACCGAAAAAGGTTTGATTGTACCAAAATACTTCTACATGGCAGTGCTCTGCAAAAACACCCAAGGCTATAAGGCTATCGCCTTCTGGGTGCAGCATCTCAATGCCGACCACAGCAACGACAAACTCATCGACTACGTTATCTCCATCGATGAACTGGAAAATCGTACGGGCATCGACTTCTTCTGCAATCTCCCCGACGACATCGAGGAAAAAGCCGAGCGAGTGGTATATCCACAGTCGTGGGGGCTTAAATAGTTAGGAGTTGAAAGTTAGGAGTTAGGAGTTAGGAGTTAGAAGTTAGAAGTTAGAAGTTAGGAGTTAGGAGTTAGAAGTTAGAAGTTAGAAGTTAGAAGTTAGGAGTTAGAAGTTAGAAGTTACAACAAAAAGCTAAACACAATGCTATTCAGACGGATATACATGATGGGGATGGTGGCAACACTTTTGTTGCTAGCAAGTTGTGGCGACGGTCAGAAAGCCCCCGTCGTACGTTCCGTCTATTTCTGGAGCACTACCTTCGAACTCGATTCCGCACAAATGGACTTTATCCGTAGCAACGACATACGGAAAATCTATCTGCGCTATTTCGATGTGGTGACCACACCCCAAGGCGAGGTGCTTCCCAATGCTACCGTGCAGTTTGTCACACCACAGCCCGACAGCGTGGAGATTGTCCCCACCGTGTTCATCACCAACGAGTGTATGACCCACATTCCCGACGACCTCGCCGACAAAATCCTGAGCCGCATCCTCCAGATGAACGAAACCCGCGACATCTTCGGCGTGCGCGAGATACAAATCGACTGCGACTGGAGCGGGCGCACACGAACCGCCTATTTCGACATGCTCGAGCAACTGACGGAAAAAGCCAAGGCCAAAGGCATCGACATCTCGACCACTATCCGCCTGCACCAACTGTCGCAGACACCACCACCAGTGAACCGCGGTGTGCTGATGATGTATAATACCAGCGACATCAAAGACAAGGAGCATAACCCCATCCTCGACATCAAGGATGTGCAGCCTTATATGAAACACCTCAAAAGTTACAAACTGCCTTTGGGTACAGCCTACCCTATGTTTTACTGGGATTTGCTCTTCCGTGGCGAACATTTTGTGGGTATCATGCACAGCGACGACGACCTGCCAGTCATCCCCGGCGATACCATCATCCATCGCGACGTGCCACTTGATATGGTATTGCAAGTAAAGCAATTGGTAGATAAGCACCATCCACATGCCAACGACGAGATTATTCTATTTGATATCAGCAAACAAAACATCAACAACAATAAAAACCAACACTATGAGAAAATTTATAATTATTAGCCTGGCATTGCTTGGTTTTGCCATCGATGCCTGGAGTTGTGGTTATGGTTACTACGGTCACAACAACTACATGTTCAGCGTGTTCCGCCGCGAGGCAATGCAGGGACCCGTGTCGGAAGACCAGCTAAATCAATTCTGGAAGGACTATACTAATGGCGAAATCTCCACGTTTGAATGGGGTAAGGAAACCATCATTGAGACCGCTAAGCAAAAAGGCGACCAGGAAATGCTTGACTACCTGACCCAACTTGTACGCTATGTGGATATCAGCCGTGACCTGCAAGACTCATGGACATATCCCACGAAGGCCGAACTGCAACAGCGCAAAGCCGACCTCAACACTATGCTGCAAAAAGCTACCGCCTATAAGGGCAAGCGCCTACAAGGACAGTGGAACCTGCTCCGTATGCGTGCCAACATGGTGCTTGGCGACCACGCTGCCAACATCAATTACTGGACCCAGACGGCATCAAAACTCCCACAGAGTATCTATAAAACTATGATGGAAAGCATCTATGCCGGTGCCCTACTCCACACTGGTAAGCAGCGCGAAGCATTTGACATCTACGCCAAGAACGGCGATATGGTAAGTATCAAATGGGCGATGCGCAAATACCGCAACTTAGCAGGCATCCAGCGCATCTACCAAGACGACCCCAACTCCCCCTGTATGCCTTTCCTCATTCAGGACTTTGTGAACAACACTCAGGAAACACTCGACTGCTCCTCTCCCGAATATTGTGAGGAATGGCTGAAGGAACTCGATGCGCGCCTCATCCAACAACAGGAAGCCGAGCGATTTATCACCTATGCCAAAAGTGTCATCAGCTCTGGCAAGACGAAGAATCCCGCTCTCTGGCAGGCTGCCATCGGCGAATTACAATACCTCAATAGAAATTATAACGAAGCCTACGCCTCGCTCGACAAAGCTGTAGGTATGGAAGGCACCGCCCGCATGAAAGACAATGCCCGCGCTATCCGCATGATAGCCTCGGTAAAGACCCATGCACTCAACAACGAATACACCAAGTGGATGGCAGGCGAAATCAACTGGCTGATTGGCAAAATCCGTGAAGAAGCAAGCACCAACGACCCCAGTGGCGAGCAGTCCTACTACGGTATTTACAACCACTACTACGACATCCTCGACCGCCTGGTCTATCAGGAACTGGCTCCCAAATATGTCTCCAATGGTCGTCTCGACATGGCCGCTGCACTGAAAGGCATGCTCAACGACTCTGACGTACTTTTAGGCCACCAAACTCCACATTTGGAAGAAAGCACATGGAACGACAACTACCAAGGTGAATATTTCGATTTCCTCGACCAGATGAGTGCCGATGAGACAGTAGATTACCTACGTTTCCTGCAAGACAGCAAGGGCGACGACCTGGAGCGTCTTGTAAAGAACTATGTGAAATACGATGTGAATTTCTTCAACGACTTGATTGGCACCAAATACCTGGCCCAGAATGTGTTCGACAAGGCCATCCCATATCTGCAGAAAGTGCCACTGAGCTTCATGGAGGGTCAGAACATCAGCTGTTACCTCGCCAACCGCGACTGGCACAAATCGAAATGGCTTGTCAACCAGCGTGAGAGCATTTTTGACACCAGCGAGGGTCCAAACAAAGGTAAACTTAGCAACAACCCCAAATTGGAGTTCTGCAAGGAAATGATTGATTTGCTGAAGAAATATCAGTCGGCCAACAAGAACACACGTCCACAATTAGCCTACGACCTTGCCAACAACTATTATCAGGCATCTTATTTAGGCGACTGCTGGTATCTGACACAATATGGCAGCAGCGTGGGAGACACAGCCCGCGTTGACCGTCCCGACTTTGTGCAATTTGCCATCAATTATCTTCAGGAGAGCAAGACAAGCAGCAACCTGAAACTCCAGGAGAACAGTCTCTTCGGACTGGCATTCATCCCCACCGGCGAATGGTATACCAACACCTGGAACTGGGATGATGCCGCCAATGACTACGTGAAAATCATCAACCGCAACTCACGTCAGTTCAAGGCTCTATTTGAATTGAATAACTTTGTGAACGCCCATCGCGGACAGGTGTCGAGCCAAATCAGCCGCTGCGACGTGCTAAAACAATTCAGGATGTCAATTTAAAACTCACCCATTCCCCTCTCCAATCACCGCTTGCTTCCCAAACTAATGAATGGAGAGGAATGAGGTGTGAGAGTAATAGACAAAATAGATGAAATAGACGAAATAGGCCAAATAGACGAAATAGGCTAAATAGACGAAATAGACGAGAGAGAAATCATACATGAGATAGATGTAATAATAGAATAAAAATGTGGTGATATGGCAAATGCTGTTGACGGCAACATGGAATTCACAATACCCAGCATCTTCAGAAGCGTGGCCAAGTGGCAAGACCTTCGGTTCTATCAGAAGTCTGTGGTGCTCTACCAACTGACTTATAGCTTTTGTGTACGATTTCTTCCGAAGTACGGTGATCGTACTGTGGACCAAATGGTACAGTCTGCACGCTCTTGCAAGCAGAACATTGTTGAAGGCTCCGAGAATGGAAAGACTTCTACGGCTATGGAACTGAATCTGCTGAATGTGGCTCGTTCCAGCATTGGCGAGCTGCGCCAGGACTACGAAGATTTCTTGAAGTCGCGTCAGTTGCTGCAGTGGACTCCCACAGACCAACGTTTCCAGCCGATGCAGGAGTTTACCAAAAGCCACAATCAGTTGGCGAACTACGAACCCTACTTCCAAAAGTGGACAGCCGAAGAAATGGCCAACGTAGGCCTGACACTATGTTATCAGGTTGACACCATGATGAACAAATATCTGAAGAAGTTAGAAGACATTTTTGTGAAGGAAGGTGGTGTAAAGGAGCGTATGCACAAAGCCCGCACCGAATATCGCATGCAGCAGGACAAGCGTCTGGAGGAATTGGAGCGTAGGCTTCCCCTGTTAGAGCAGCAATTGTCGGCTACCCAAGCAGAAGCCGCCCAATGGAAAGCCGCCTACGAAAACCTGAAGCAACGCGCCCTAAAAGCCTACAATAGACAGCAAGAGGAGATAAAAGCCCTAAAGCTACAATTAGGGCTAAAGTAGCTATAGATGCTATAGAAACCATAGAAGCTATAGAAGCTATAGAAACTATAGAAACTATAGAAACTATAGAAACTAAGAAACTAAGAAGTTAAGGGGTGAGATGAGCTTACTCTACAAAAGGCACAGAGGAAATGAAACCTCTGTGCCTTTATATTTGTATTATAATAATATGTGAATCTATTCCACATCAAAGGTCAAGCCTTTGTTGGAGAAGGTGTAGCGTTTGAGATTGAATTCATCGATTTCCTGTCCGTCCTTACTCTCCATGGTTCCATAGAAAGCATTGTCGTCGAGGTGGAACGAAGTGACAATCATCTCACGGTCGTCGTCGAACTTCATGCAGATGTCCTCGGTTTTCTGGTCGATATACCATGTGAAAGTGCAACGATAGACCTCTTTTCCATTCTCAGCATAGTCGATTTCGCGGCCGCGGCCATTGATAGTCGTATTATTATACTGGTCGAACTGGAAATCGGTGGTGTACGTCTCATGGCGGTGGCGACCATCGGCATCATAAAAGTCGGTGGTGATGGTACCCTCCCATTGTCCCCTTAGCACTGATGCCATCGAGATGAGGTAGGTATCGTCTTTATCATTTCCGGGAGTATACGGTTCGTCGTAATAGTCGTATGGTTCGTCATACCATGGGTCATCATAATAGTAATAATCTCTTTCACAACTTGTGAATACGAAAGTGACAGCTATCGCCATCAGAATCAGGTATTGTATCTTTTTCATGATTGTGAGTTTTTGAGTTGATGAGTTCTTGTGTTCTTGCAAAAACGATTCCTGAATATTCCAAGTGGACTTAGAAGTTCTTTTATAAGGGCATACATGAAGTATGCCCCTACAGTTACACAATCTTAATATTCAATCTTCAATATTCAATTTTCAATTTTCAATCTAAAATTAATCTTCTTTCTTGAAGACCCTTCTTGGACCTTGAGAGGCATTGGAAACACCGTCTTTAGCTTTCGCGCGCTGCATTCCTGTAGCATTTTCATTGGAGTAGTATGGGTCGTAATAGTCGCCATAGTAACCCCAGCGGAAGCTGTTCCAGTTGGGTGAAGCAACGTGTCTGAGACTGAAATTATAACGTGTTCCATTTTCCTCTACTATAACACCTTCGAAGTAGCTGTCGTTGAGATTGTAATCGTAGATTCTAATTTCATAATCATCCTCCACGAAGTAGATGTACAGTGTTCCGAAGTCCACCCTCCAGTCGATGTGGTTAGCGATATAGTTGTATCCACCCCAGTAACCTCTGTCGTAGTAGTCTACCCAGTAACCTGAGCCAGATGAATATCTGTATGGGTCTCTGAGGAAACAAACCTCGGAATAAGTAATGTCATAATAGCTGCCCTGATATTGATAGTAGGGGAAAATTTCTCCTTCCCATGTGCCTTCGAGTGTGCGAGCGATTTCCTCGTCATCACAGCTTGTCAGTGACACGGCCATCATGGCCATCATGACTATTGTTAAGAATGAGTAAAGCTTTTTCATAATTGTAAGTGTTTATGGTTTATATTCTGTTTTCTGTTGCAAAAATACGACATTTTTTTCTCCCTACAAAGGGAAACACCGCTATTTGTTGGGGGAAATCCCTATTTTGAAAATTGAAGATTGAAAATTGTAAATTGAAGATTCTTAATATCGGGATGACGTTATTTCGATTTTTTTCAAATCTTCCAAACTCTAGTAACTAACAAATAACAACTGGCAAATAACAGTTGGCAACTAACAACCAGCAACTAATTTTCCCCTTAATAATTTGGTGTGAATAAAAAAAAATATTATCTTTGCCCCCAACTAAAAAACTATCGATTATGGATCTTGACGGAAGAAGAGAAAGTGAGAACTACGAGGATCGCCGAGGTATGAGCGGCGGTGCCGTGACAGGTATGGGTTTAGGAGGAATCATCCTCTTTGCCTTGATATTTTTATTGTCGGGTAAGTTTGACCTTGGCAGTCTTGGCGACATCATGTCAGCCGGTAATGATGCTCAAGAGGTCACAGAGAGAAATTCTGATGGGCAAGCCCAGCGCCAAGCCAGTCCTGAGGAGGAGAAGCAAGTGAAGTTCTGTAAGCAGATACTTGCCAGTACCGAGGATGTCTGGTCGGCAGTTTTCCGTCAAAAATTCAATCGTGAATATCAGCCCCCCAAGATTGTGTTTTTCACCAATTCTGTACAGACGAGTTGTGGTGGTGCCACCTCTGCCGTGGGTCCATTCTACTGCTCAGCCGACCAGAAATTGTATATCGACTTGTCGTTTTTCAAGCAGATGGAGAGCCAGTTGGGTGCAAGGGGTGAGTTTGCCCGTGCATACGTGATAGCCCACGAAGTGGGTCACCATGTGGAATACCTTTTAGGTTCTTTGGGTAAGGCTCATGCTCAGATGCAACAAAGCAGCAAGGCTAAAGCCAACCAAATCAGTGTACGACTGGAATTGCTTGCCGACTATTACGCTGGCGTGTGGGCACACTACGAGGGTGAGGCCTACAGTTCAATTAGTAATGAAGACATTCGTTCTGCCATCAACTGCGCCCAGAAAATCGGCGACGACATCTTGACAAAAGGTCAAGTGTCGCCTGAGTCATTCACTCATGGTACTGCAGAGCAGCGTATGCGCTGGCTGAAACGCGGCATGCAAACTGGTGACATGAATACCACCACCTTCAATGTAGATTATAACTCACTATAGACGTGGGAGTTTAGACAACAACAATAAGAGGATGTGTCAAAAATGAACACATCCTCTTATTGTTGAAATATATGAGGTAAGCGACATTTTTCAGGCGCTGCAAGGTGAGCGGAGCCGTTCTTGCTCAACTTTGTTCACTTGCAAGTTTCAATTCTTTTTTGTAGAGTTCTATTTCCTCTTGGTCATGTGTAATTACCTCCTTTATGGTATCAGCAGATTCTTTGTAATTTTCCCCCAAGCGGGAATAGATGTTATATGCTTTCTTATAGTACTTCAACGAATTTTCCAAATTCGAGATAATTTCCTCGTAATCTCTTTTTTCGTAATATTCTCTCTGCGTAATTATCATACATTGCGAAGCGACACGAAAGATTTCCTCATTGCTCCGATAATAAGACAACCCTAAAACCATATATGCCCGTCCAACTTCGTATGAATTTTCGCCACACTTAGGTCTGAGAATGACGAGCGCAGAGTCAACATACTGTTTTGCTTTATCTATAAATATGCCACATGCCAATGCCATATCCACATATGAATCACCTACGTTAATGCTTTTTGCCCCATACAATTTTTTTCTAATAGCAATAGCTTTTTCACAGCATGTTATACCAAAAGAGTATGCATCGGAGTATTGAAAAGAGTTGTCGCATTTTATCATGCCCACATAGCCATAGAGTTGTGCCATTTCCTCACTTGCACCACCATACTTTTTTTCCAGTTTCTGGAGAGCAAGTTTCAATACCTCACAATTAGTCTCAATGATGCTATTTTCATCGTCAAAATTCACATCCGAGTTTTGAGCATTAGCATTCCCACAAACACACATTAATAATAATGTTGTGAATACGTAAATCAAATTCTTTTTCATCTTTCTTGCTATTTAAAAAGTTAATATTTTTGTTTTCTGATGCAAAGAAAGTGCAAACTGAGCGCAATCAAGCTTGCTTGTATTGCCGAAGTACAGCCTTTCTTCTGCAAAGATAAGATGAAAAAGGAGCTTTTTCCAAATACTATCAGCCATACCCCCTGAAACACGTGGGTTTATGGGATGAAATGTGCGTGAAAAGAGATGAAATGCAACTAACAACTCAGAATAGCCTCTGCGCAACGCTCCCCATCGATGGCAGCGGAGACGATACCACCAGCGTAGCCCGCGCCCTCGCCACAAGGATAGAGTCCACGGAGGCGGATATGCTGTAAGGTGTCTATCTGGCGTGTGATACGCACAGGCGAAGATGTACGTGTTTCCACCCCGATGAGTACCGCCTCATTTGTGAGGAAACCGTGGCTGTGACGACCAAAGGTGAGAAATCCCTGCTGTAACCTTTTGACTATAGGTTTTGGCATCCAGAAATGCATCGGACTTGGTACCAGTCCCGGTGCATATGAAGAATCGGGTAGGTCGTAGCTGAGTTTTCGGTTGACGAAGTCGGCCATTCGCTGTGCCGGAGCCGTCTGCCTCATCCCCCCCTGTTGCCAACAGTCATGCTCAATTTGTTGTTGAAAGCGCATCACACGCAATGGGTCATCACCATCGATATCCTCGGGCCTCATTTCCACCACCATACCGCTGTTCGACCATCGAGAACCACGGTTGCTGGGACTCATGCCGTTGACCACCACTTGTTCTGGTCCTGTGGCAGCAGGAATGACAAAGCCTCCCGGACACATACAGAAAGAATAGACTCCCCTACCCTCCACCTGGGTCACAAAACTATATTCTGCAGCCGGCAGGTATTTGCCCCGTCCCTGCTTGCTGTGGTATTGTATCTGGTCAATCAATGCTGAGGGATGTTCCAAACGGAAGCCCACGGCAATGCCCTTTGCCTCAATTTCGATGCCAGCATCGTAGAAGTATTGATAGACATCACGCGCAGAATGTCCTGTGGCTAAGATGACAGGCCCTTCGAAGACTTTTTCCGTATTGTCGGTAAGTAGCAAAGCCCTGACACCCTTCACACAATCACCCTCGACAACAAGGTGGGTCATCTTGGTCTGGAAGTGTACTTCACCCCCACATTTGATGATAGTATTTCGCATATTTTCTATGACCCTTGGCAGACGGTCGGTGCCAATATGTGGGTGGGCATCGGCAAGGATGTCGGTGCTCGCGCCATGCTGGCAGAAGACACGGAGGATTTTCTCTACATTTCCCCGTTTTTTTGAGCGTGTATAAAGTTTGCCGTCGGAATAGGCACCGGCACCGCCCTCCCCAAAACAGTAATTGCTTTCTCCATCCACGATGTGGTCTCTGGCAATGAGTGCCAAATCTTTTTTCCGGTCATGAACATTCTTCCCTCGCTCCAGGACGATGGGGCGCAAACCTAATTCTATCAGTCTTAAGGCAGCGAATAGTCCACCTGGTCCAGCCCCCACAACTATGACTTGTCGAGCCTCTGACACATCACCATAGGTCACAGGTTCAAAAATGTCATCCTCGGGAAATTCATCTATATACACTCGCACAGTGAGGTTGACATAGATAGTCCGTTGCCGTGCGTCGATACTTCGTCGCAGGATACGGATATGGGTGATTCGCCGAGCATCGATACCTTTTTCTTGTTCGATGTACTCAGATAGGAGTTTTGTCGATGAAGCCTGGCGGGGAAGGACACGGATTTGATATTCTTGGAGCATTAAAATTAAAGATTGAAGATTGAAAATTGAAGATTGAAGATTGTGATTCACTAGGATGATTGGGATGGATTGGGAGAGTATTCTCTTACCTCTCACCTCTCATCTCTCACCCCTTACCCCTAATAATACATAGAGACACAGAGGTTTTGTTTCTCTGTGTCTCTATATTGATAAACTATTGGTTTAGAAGTTGATACCGATATTGAAGTCGAGTGAGTGACCGTGAGAGGAAGCATCGCCGACATCAGCGATATTGGTCACACCAATATGATAAGAAAGTTCGGCATAGAGGTTGTTCCACTCGACGCCACAACCGAGTTTGAATCCCATTTCAGGATGTTTGAGGTATTTATAGCTACCTGAGATACCCATCGCCAGATAGGGTCCGACATACGGCAGAAAGGCAATGTTTTCTTCAGTGGTGAAGCCATATTTGATAAGCACTGGCACTTCAAGATAGTTCAGATGACCTTTTGGCAATTTAGCCTGGTCGTTTGTCTCGAGATATTTACTCTTGATATTCTTTGCACCACGTTCTGTATAGTAGAGACCACTCTCAACAAAGACAGGAGCTGAATCGGTAACACGAATACCAATTACACCACCGAGCGTCATACCTGTGCGCCCACCGTCTGATTCAATGTCACCACCAATGCCACCAAATGACATACCAAGGCGTAAGCCCCAATAGGTATGTTCCTCATCAAGTGAGAACCCGCCGCTACTAAACTGTGCAAATGAAGGAGCGGCAAACAAACATGCGATGCATGCAATTAATAGCTTTTTCATAATTATATTAGTTTAGATGTTAATGAATTTTATTTGGAGTTTGGGAGTTTGGACAATACCTTGCCGCTATTGGGACAAATAACTTGTCAACTCGTCTGCTTGTTTACTCGTCTACTAGTTTACTCGTCAAACTTGTCAACTCTTTTTATAATGCAAAATTAATGAAAATTTTGGATTATTAAATAAAAATGGTACATTTTTCTTGTATTTCGTCGATTATTCGTAATTTTGCGCCGATTTTTAGGAAAAAATGCCCCTTTTGTATTGGGGTTCCAGAATTAACAAAACCATAAAAAATGAAAGTATTAAAATTTGGCGGAACGTCCGTGGGTTCCGTTAAGAGTATTCTTAGTTTAAAACGTATTGTAGAGGCAGAGTCGAAACGACAGCCCGTGATTGTAGTAGTCAGTGCCCTCAGCGGCATTACCGACAAGTTGATTACCACCTCCCGTCTCGCGCTCAATGGTGATGAGCGTTACAAGGCCGAGTTTGAAGCCATGGTTGACCGTCATTACAAATTGATTGACACCATCATCACCGAACCCCGCAAGCGCGAAATTCTTTTCCACACCATCGATTCCCTTTTTGAGCAACTGAAGAGCATTTTCTTCGGTGTCTATCTCATTCACGACCTGAGTGAGAAGACTCTCGATGCCATCGTCAGTTATGGTGAGCGCTTAAGTAGTAACATCGTGGCTACACTCATCAAGGGAGCCCGTTGGCATGACTCTTTCCAGTTTATCAAGACCTACCGCAAGAACCGTCTTCACACCCTTGACAGCGAACTCACTGCCCAGCTGGTGAAAGAAGAGTTTGCCGAACTCACCAAGGTGGCTCTTGTGCCCGGCTTTATCAGCCGTGACCGCGACACTGGCGAAGTAACCAACTTAGGTCGTGGTGGCAGCGACTACACCGCCGCCATTCTTGCTGCCGCCCTCGATGCCGAGGTACTTGAGATATGGACTGACGTCGATGGATTTATGACGGCCGACCCTCGTGTAATCAAAACTGCCTACACTATCAACGAACTGAGTTATGTCGAGGCGATGGAACTTTGCAACTTCGGTGCCAAAGTCATCTATCCCCCTACTATCTACCCTGTCTGCGTCAAGAATATCCCCATCAAGGTCAAGAACACCTTCAATCCCACCAATCCTGGCACGATTATCAAACAAGAGGTGGCCAACGACCAAAAACCCATCAAGGGCATCTCCAGCATCAGCGGCACGACGCTCATCACCGTCACCGGTCTCTCCATGGTCGGTGTTATCGGTGTCAACCAACGCATTTTTACAGCATTGGCAGCCAACGGAATCTCGGTATTCATGGTGTCGCAGGCATCATCCGAGAACTCCACCTCTATTGGTGTGCGCGACGAAGACGCAGACTCTGCTGTGGCCGTGCTCAACAATGAGTTTGCCAAGGAGATTGAGACTGGCGCCATGTTCCCAATGCACGCAGAGCAAGGTCTTGCCACTATCGCCATCGTGGGTGAGAACATGAAGCATACACCTGGTATCGCCGGTAAGTTGTTTGGCACATTGGGACGCAGTGGTATCAGCGTGATAGCCTGTGCACAAGGAGCTTCCGAGACCAACATCTCGTTTGTTGTAGATGGCCGTTTCCTTCGGAAATCGCTGAATGTGCTCCACGACTCATTCTTCCTGTCAGAATACAAGGTGCTCAACCTTTTTATCTGCGGTATCGGTACCGTGGGCAGCAAACTTATCGAGCAAATCCGCTCACAGTATGAGGAATTGAAAGAGCGCAACCGACTGAAACTTAATGTAGTGGGCATAGCAAGTTCGAAGAAAGCTGTATTTTCTCGCGATGGCATCGACCTTGACCACTACCGTGAGATACTCGAAGCAAGTGAAGCCAGCGACAATCGTCGTCTGCACGATGAAGTGATTGCGATGAACATCTTCAACAGCGTCTTTGTAGATTGTACTGCCAGTAAAGATGTCGCCGCCCTCTATCAGTCGTTCTTAGAGCACAACATCAGCGTGATTGCCGCCAACAAGATAGCCGCATCGTCGAAATATGACAATTATCTCCACCTGAAACAGACCGCCCTGACCCGCGGAGTGAAATTCCGCTTCGAGACCAACGTGGGCGCTGGTCTGCCAATCATCGGAACCATCAACGACCTACGTAACAGCGGCGACCGCATTCTGAAAATTGAAGCCGTACTCAGTGGCACATTGAATTTCATCTTCAACGAGATTTCCGCAGAAGTGCCATTCTCAGAGACCGTTCGTCGCGCCAAGGAACAAGGCTACAGCGAGCCCGACCCCCGCGTTGACCTCAGCGGCACCGATGTCATACGTAAATTGGTTATCCTCACCCGTGAGGCAGGCTACAAAATTGAGCAGGAAGACGTGGAGAAGCATCTCTTCATCCCCGACAACTACTTCAAAGACAGCCTCGACAATTTCTGGGTTCGCCTGCCCGAACTTGACGCGGAATTTGAGGAACGCCGGAAGGAATTGGAAAGTAAGGGCATGCGCTGGCGTTTCGTAGCGGTGATGGACCACGGCAAAGCCAAAGTGTCGCTGCAAAGCGTTCCACAAGGCCATCCTTTCTACAATCTCCAGGGTAGCAACAACATCGTGATGCTCACCACGGAGCGTTACAAAGAGTTCCCCATGCTCATTCAGGGCTATGGTGCAGGAGCCAGTGTCACCGCCGCCGGTGTCTTCGCCAATATCATGAGTATAGCGAATATATAAAATGAAACATATAATAATATTAGGCGACGGCATGGCCGACCATGCTGTGGAACGCTTAGGAGGAAAAACTCCTCTGGAATATGCCCATACCCCCTACATGGACCTTCTTGCCCGCGAGGGGCGCACAGGAAGACTCATTACTGTCCCCGAAGGTTTTTCACCAGGTTCGGAAGTGGCCAATACAGCCATTATGGGATATGACTTGTATCAAGTGTATGAAGGTCGTGGTCCGCTTGAAGCAGCCTCCATCGGCTATGAGATGGCTCCCGATGACATGGCCATCCGTTGCAACATCATCACCCTGAGCGACGGAAACATCAAGAATCACCACGGTGGCCATCTGACCACTGCCGACGGCACCACACTCATCCAATATCTTGACCATGAGTTAGGCAACGAGCGTGTGCGTTTTATTCCTGGTATTCAATACCGCCATCTGCTGGTCATCCGTGGCGGCAACAAACATATTGTATGTTCTCCTCCCCATGACCATCCCGATGAACCATGGAAGCCATTACTCGTGCGTGCAGAGGAGAACGCTCCGCAAGAAGAAGGACGCATGACAGCCCAGGAGACCGCCGACCTCATCAACGAGCTCATCCTACGGTCACAAGAATTGCTCTCTGTGCATCCTCTGAACCTTGCCCGCCAGGCCGAGGGGCATTCTCCAGCCAACAGCATCTGGCCATGGAGCCCAGGCTACCGTCCGTCGATGCAGACCATCAGCGAGATGTTCCCGCAGGTGAAATCGGGCAGTGTCATCTCTGCGGTCGATCTTATCAAGGGTATCGGTCACTATGCAGGACTACGCATCATCGAGGTTGAGGGTGCTACAGGACTCTACGACACCAACTATGAAGGCAAAGCTGCCGCTGCCATCGACGCCTTGCGTGGCGAGGACTTCGTGTTCCTGCATGTGGAGGCAAGCGACGAGGCAGGTCACGATGGTGACCTCGACTTGAAAATCCGCACTATCGAATACCTTGACGAGCGTATTGTCCGTCCTATCTACGAGGAAGTCCAGACGTGGGAGGAGCCTGTATGTATCGCCATCCTTCCCGACCATCCCACTCCCGTGGAAGTACGCACCCACCTTGCCGAACCTGTCCCGTTCATCTTCTGGCATCGCGGCATTGTTCCCGACACTGTCATGCGGTATAGCGAGCGCGACTGCGTCGCCGGCCACTACGGTCTGCTCCGTCTCCAAGAATTCATGAAGAATTTGATGGAGATTTAAAAGTTAGGTCTTTGCTTTGTCACGAATTTTAGAATTTGAGAATTATTTTTCTTCATCATGAGTGAGCGAGGCAATAAGGTCTTCTTTTTCTGAAGTGAATGTGAGATTAAGTCTTTTCTTTGACACGAACAAGAATTGTTTTTCTTTGTCACGAATTTAAGAATTTGAGAATTATTTTTCTTCATCATGAGTGAGCGAGGGAATAAGGTCTTCTTTTTCTGAAGTGAATGTGAGAGTTAAGTCTTTTCTTTGTCACGAACAAGAATTGTTTTTCTTTGTCATGAGTGAGCGAGGGAATAAAGTCTTCTTTTTCTGAAGTGAATGTGAGAATTAAGTCTTTTCTTTGTCACGAACAAGAATTGTTTTTCTTTGTCACGAATTTAAGAATTTGAGAATTATTTTTCTTCATCATGAGTGAGCGAGGCAATAAGGTCTTCTTTTTCTGAAGTGAATGTGAGAACTAAGTCTTTTCTTTGTCACGAATTTAAGAATTTGAGAATTGGTTATGAGTACTTTATTATATCCAGATGAATCTAATAGACTCGTTGGACTTGCGATGCAACTTCATCGGGAATTAGGATGTGGATTCAAGGAGAAAGTGTATCAAGATGCATTTGAAGTACTCTTGAAAGAGAATAACATACCATTCGAAAGAGAGAAGCATATATCTTTAACTTACCATGGTGTTGTATTACAACATGATTTCTTTTATGACTTCTTTTGTTATGATAAAATCGGAGTTGAAATAAAAGCACTTAATCAGATAACAGGTGAATTTGAATCACAAATAATCAACTATATTCATGTTGGCAATCACCAACTTGGTTTACTCCTAAACTTTGGGACTACCAGTCTAGAATACAAATTCTTCCCAAATCGACCGAATTACAGAAGATAGTCATAGTATCATAACAACTGCCTCATTCATATATTATCACGTATTATAGAATTGAAGAATTATTCAGATGACAAACAACTCTCCATGATAGAATTACTGCAGAAGATAGTCATAGATTCGTGATAAGAATGAAAAGTATTCAAAATAAAAAACTATAATTCGAAAATTCGTGATAGTAAGTCAAGCAGAGAAGTGAAATTCTATAATTTTAACAATTCGTGATAAAAAACGAGACGAGAAATAAAATTCTATAATTCGAAAATTCGTGATAGTAAGTCAAGCAGAGAAGTGAAATTCTATAATTCTAACAATTCGTGATAAAACAAGTATGAACTGAACAAAATGGAATCAAATAAACTCGTGATATTAGTGACACATCACACATTATAAACTCCATCATATATGAAATACTATAGCACCAATCATCAAGCGCCTCTCGCCACGCTGCGCGAGGCAGTGGTCAAAGGTCTTGCCGGCGACCGCGGACTATACATGCCCGAAACTATCAAGACACTGCCAAAGGAGTTTTTCGACGGCATCGAGAAACTGTCATTCCAAGAAATCGCCTGCACCGTTGCCGATGCCTTTTTCGGTGAGGATGTAGAAGCAGACGCCCTTCGAGAAATTGTCTGCGACACCCTCGCATTCGACTGCCCCGTGGTACAGGTAGAAGAGAACATCTATTCCTTGGAACTCTTCCACGGCCCCACCCTTGCCTTCAAAGATGTTGGCGCCCGATTCATGGCCCGTCTGCTGCAATACTTCATCCGCCAGGAAGGCAATGAGACCGTGAACGTGCTTGTGGCAACAAGTGGCGACACCGGTTCGGCTGTGGCCAACGGTTTCCTCGGTGTGGAGGGCATCCATGTCTATGTACTCTATCCCAAAGGCAAGGTTAGTCCAATTCAAGAATGTCAGTTTACCACTCTTGGTCAGAATATCACCGCTCTGGAAGTAGATGGTGTCTTCGACGATTGTCAGGCATTAGTGAAAAAAGCCTTCCTCGACGAAGAGTTGAATCGCCACATGCGGCTTACCAGTGCTAATAGCATCAATGTAGCGCGTTTCCTGCCTCAGGCATTCTATTATTTCAATGCCTATGCCCGTATGAAAGGATTAGGGCTCTCCGACCACCTTGTTATGTGTGTACCAAGTGGCAACTTCGGCAACATCACCGCTGGTCTGTTCGGTCACGCCATGGGTTTGCCTTTCAGTCGCTTTATCGCCGCCAACAATGCCAACGACATCTTCTACCAATATCTCCAAACCGGAGAATATCATCCTAAGGCCAGTGTACAAACACTTGCCAACGCCATGGATGTAGGCGACCCCAGCAACTTCGCCCGTGTCTATGACCTCTATGGAGGCAGCCATGAACGTATTACCTCGCTTATCAGCGGTGCCACATATAGCGATGAGCAGATTCGCAAGACAATGGCAGCCTGCTATGGTGCCACTGGCTACATTCTCGACCCCCACGGTGCTTGTGGCTACCGTGCTTTACGAGAGCTGTTACAAGAAGGTGAGACAGGCGTATTCTGCGAGACAGCTCATCCTGCCAAATTCAAGGAGAAAGTGGATGAAATCATCGGTATCGACGTTGAAATACCTGAGCGTCTCGCCGCTTTCATGAAAGGTGAGAAGCAGAGCGTGGGCATATCCAAGGAGTTTGAAGACTTCAAGACATACCTTCTGTCTATCTAAATTCAGGAGTTAAAGGGGAATTAAAAGGGCGTTACAATTGAAGATTGAAAATTGAAGATTGAAAATTAAAAATTGAAAATTGAAAATCATGCCAGAATTTCGGTATATCGACATATCGTTATTTCGACATATCGAATCTACAACTAACATCTAACAACTAACAACCAATCATGACCATTCACAAAATCCTTATCGCTGCCGCCGGCTGTGCAATGATGCTGACAGCATGCAGCACAAAAGAAAACGAAAGCCAAATGAATGAACTGACCACCGTTGGCAACCCCTACCTCCCACTATGGGAGCACATCCCCGATGGCGAGCCTTACGTTTTTGAAGACCCCGACCAACCAGGGAAATATCGTGTATATATCTATGGCTCTCACGATAATTTGGTGACCGAATACTGTGGACGTGACCAAGTGGTATGGTCGGCTCCTGTCGACAGTCTCAACCGCTGGCGCTACGACGGAGTCATCTTTAGCGTAGATAAAAACGCCAAAGGCGAAGCTCTCGATGCAGAGGGGAAAGCCGATGTGCTTTACGCCCCCGACGTGACATTAGTGACCGCTCCAAATGGTAAGAAGACCTACTACCTCTATCCCAACGACCAGGCAGGAGGGCGCAATGGACTGATTGCCAAAAGCGACAGGCCCGATGGTCCCTTCGAAGTGTGCAACTGGAGCAAGGACAACCCCAACGAAGCCGACGGTGTGCTACGCTTCGACCCAGCCGTGTTCGTCGATGACGATGGACGCATCTATGGATACTGGGGGTTTGAACGCTCCTACGCTGCCGAACTCGACCCTGCCACCATGGCGACGGTAAAACCTGGAACAAAGATTGTGGAAGACATGATTTCAGGCCGCAACCAACCAGGAAAATTCCGTTTCTTCGAGGCATCTTCCATCCGTAAAATCAAAGACAAATACGTTTTTATCTACAGTCGTTTCACTGAGGATGGAGAATTTGGTCTGCCCACTTCCAACTATACATTGGCGTATGCCTACAGCGACAGTCCATTAGGTCCCTTCACTTATGGTGGAACCATCATCGACGGACGCGCCCGTGAAAAGGACGAGCAAGGTAATGTGATAGCCTCTGCCACCCCCGATGGCAACACCCATGGCAGTATCTGTGAAATCAACGGACAGTGGTATGTGTTCTACCACCGCCAGACAGGCACCGACGAATATGCCCGCCAGGCCATGGTAGCCCCCATCACTGTAAAGGTGGAAGAAGGAGCCGGTGGTAAAGTGGAAATCTCCGAGGGTGAATACAACTCCAATGGTTTCGCCCTGGAAGGACTAAACCCCTTCGAGCGTCATTCCGCAGGTATTGCCTGTTGGCACACAGGTCCGAAGCCAGCCATCCATGAATGGCCCAACAACACATTCTTCGGCTCATACATTGCCTCCAGTTATGGCACCGACGACAAGTTTAAGGCCCCCTACGACCTACGTAACAACACCAATCTTGTGGTCAACAACACCGATGGCTCTATTGTGGGCTACAAATACTTCCTCTTTGATGCAAAACGTCTGACCGACAAATTGCAGTTACTTCTGCGTCTTATCCCTGAGGGAATCGATGGCACCATCGAAATCATGTGCGATCGTCCATGGGCATCACAAGGCGGAAAATCTCTCGGCAAAATCACTCTCAAAGCCAATATGCCCAAGACATCTACAGAGATGGCTTGCCCCATTGCCAATCCTTCTACTCTTGCAGGCAAACATGCCATCTATTTCATATTCTCCTCCGACACCAAAGAGAAATCTCTCTGCTCTTTAGAGGATTTGGTGTTTGAGTAGTGTGGGAGTAACTACGGATTTTCTGATTTTTCTAAGAAATGAACTTGAGAACAGGCACGTGGCTCTCAGAGCAGATGGACCACAAAATCTGTACCGTTTCACGCTGGATGACCAACAAGGTGCAGCCATCAGTGGGGCAACTCAACGAGATAGCACGCCACCTCGATGTGGACGTGAAAGAACTATTGGTGTCGTCGAAATAATATGATATATGATGGAGAACAACGAATTGCGCCCAAGCCAGGCTGTAAACAAAGTGTATCTGAAACAGTCTATAAAAGAAACTGAGATCATACGTTTCAAAGAAGCGATGCAGAAAATGCTGAAGAACGTAAATGCGAACGAAAGTGAGGAGTACAACAAAAATCTTGTTATGGAATTCCTTTCAAATGCATTTTATAAAAACACCAATGCCATTAACACTAAGGGGAAAACAGACGCAGCAATTTATGCTTCTTCTGATTCAATAAATAGTAATATTCTCGTACTTATAGAGGCAAAAGGACCTGGACGCCCTGATATGGCCAAGCGTACGGAGTTGAATTGTAAAGCTCTGCATGAACTTATACTCTATTATATCCGTGAGGAAGAAAATCATCATAATACAGAGGTTAAACATCTCATCATTACAAATTGCTATGAGTGGTTTGTATTCGACAAAACTTGTTTCTACCGTCTGTTCTTAGCCAATAAAAAATTCACCAAGGAAGTGATTGATGCCGACCGTGAAAACACAACGGATTATGTCTATGAACAGGTAATTCGCAAAAAGGTGGAAGAGGTAAAGCACAGACTAAAATACACCTATTTCAATCTATCTGATTATAAAGAGAAATTGAATGATGTTACTATAATCACCTCACGGAATTTTATATCCATCTATAAGTTGCTTTCACCTACACATCTGCTGAAGTTACCTTTCCGAAATGACCATAACGCCCTGAACCGTGCGTTCTACAACGAATTGCTTTACATTATGGGTGTAGAAGAGGTCACGGATGACAAGGTAAAGAAAATCAAACGCTTGAAGTCAAAACGGCAACCCTACTCGATGGTTGAGCAAGCAATCTCACATTTAGATGGATATGACCTTTACGAAGAACAAGAACTATTCGATGCGGCGTTAGGACTTGTTCTTATTTGGACGAATAGGCTTCTATTCTTAAAACTCTTGGAGTCACAACTTTTTACCTTCAACAAGGGTACAATCTCGAAATTTCTAACAAGTACTCTCATCCCTGATTATGACGTATTGAACGACTTGTTTATGAAAGTGTTGACAGTACCAGTAGAACTTCGTGATGAAGAATTTCGCGAAGTATTTAAAGATGTACCTTACTTGAATAGTTCTCTGTTTGAAAAGTCTGACATGGAGCGGAAGTATTTCCCCGTCAGCGGCATACGCTTAGGTTCTATGGAAGTGATGGCTCAGACTGCGGTCAAGGATGGTAACGGCAAACGAATCAAAGGGTCACTTCCAACGCTCGACTATTTGTTCCGTTTTCTTGATTCGTTTGACTTCGGAATAGAGAAACAAGGTGAGGATTGTCCGCTGCGACAAGAGAGCAAGACCATCATCAACGCATCTGTATTAGGAAAGATTTTCGAGAAGATAAACGGATATAAAGACGGCTCATTTTTCACTCCAGGTTATATTACGGAGTATATTTGCCGCAAAACTCTGCGCAGAGCCGTTGTGAACCGTTTCAACGAGGTGAAAGGATGGACGTGTACCGATTTCCTTGACCTTTGCGACCAAGTGAAAACAGACAGGGAAAGCCGTATTGAGGCCAACAAGATTATCAATAGTCTCCGTATCTGTGACCCAGCAGTAGGTAGCGGACACTTCTTGGTGTCAGCACTCAACGAACTGATTGCCATCAAAAGTGAGTTGGGTATTCTTCAAGACCACCGAGAAAAGCCAAAACCCATCACTGAATATATCACTGTGGAGAATGACGAACTTATTATCACCGATGAGGACGGTGACAACTTTGTATATAATCCTAAAGACCCTCAGAGCCAGCGTGTGCAGGAAACTTTGTTTGAAGAAAAACACACCATTATTGAAAATTGCCTCTTTGGCGTAGATCTAAATCCCAAAAGCGTTGAGATATGCCAACTTCGTCTGTGGATAGAATTGCTGAAGAATGCCTATTATCATTTGGATAAGCAAACTGGTAAGCGAGTACTGCAGACCCTGCCGAATATTGATATCAATATCAAGTGTGGGAATTCCCTCCTCAATCGGTATCCTCTCGATACGGACATACGGCAGGTGCTGGCCTCTACAAACCTCACAATTGTGAAATATAAGCAGGATGTGGCCAACTATAAGCGTACTGCTGATAAAAAGGCAAAGGTTCAGTTGAAACAAGATATTGAAATTATCAAGAAACATCTGAAAAAAGGACTCGGAGAGAAAACGCCGACATACAGAAACTGGCTTTCGGTAGCAAAGGAACTAAACGACTTGCGACTGAAAGGTTCACTTTTCGGTGATGCCAAGAATAAAAAGGGGCAATATGCCAAGAAACTGGCGCAACTGGAGAAAGAAGAGGCCAAGCAGAAACGCGTGGTGGATTACATCCGAGACAGCAAGACCTTTGCAAATGCTTTCGAGTGGAGGTGTGAGATTCCAGAAATCCTTGATGACAGAGGAGCCTTTCAGGGATTCGACGTGATTATAGGCAATCCTCCATACATCAGTTTGGAAAAACTATCCGAAGATGTCAAGGCATACACAAAGATGCATCGGATGGACGAAGAAGAACAAAATGAAGTTCCTATCTACAGCACACTTGAATCAAGGGGTGACATTTATAGTCTGTTTGTAGAAAGAGGACTCCATCTACTAAAAAAGGATGGCCTACTGGCTTATATCCTGCCCAACAAGTGGATGAAGGTTGGATATGGTAAACCTTTACGCAAGTTGTTTCTTGAAAGTAACCTAACAGAGGTTATAGACTTTGGTGACAATCAGATTTTTGCAGATGCGACGACCTATACATGTATCATCCGTATGACCAAGGCAAAGAGCGCTGGGAAGATTCTTAGTTCTTCAATCCACAACGTCAACCCAGAGACTTTGGCAGAAGACATTGAGGGAAGGAAAGAAGTGTTTCAAACCAAAGAACTGTCCAGCGGTATATGGATCATCTCGTCAAGAGATGATTTTGAAAGGGCAAAAGCGTATAAGGAGAATATGGGGACATTGGAGGACATGGTCGGTCAAGAATCATATAGGGGGCTATTAACCGGGCTATCAAAAGCATTTAATGTATCTATTGACACTGCTAATAGATTGACTGCTGAACATGCCTCTGCGAAAGAGATTCTTCGCCCCTTCATGCAGGGACGTGGATTGGTTCCATTTGGAAAGCCAGATACTGCATCCTATCTGCTTTTCATTCCTAAAGGCTTTACAATGAAAGCATTTGGTTTTAATCCTGAGGAAAAGGAAGACAGAAAGAATCAGCCAAGTGAGGATAAGGCGTGGGAATGGTTTGAACGCACTTATCCGTCCGTTGCTCGTTGGCTGATGCAGTTCAAGAGCGAAGCATCTAAACGGTCTGACAAAGGCGATTATTGGTGGGAACTACGGGCTTGTGCCTATTACTCACTTTTTTCTCAGTCCAAAATATTCTACCAAACTTTCCAAGTTCGGCCATGTTTTATATATAGCGATCAATCCGTATTCTGTAATAACTCTATGTGGTTCATTTCCATCAAAGACAAGGCTTTGCTTGCTCTCCTATGTTCAAACATGGGATGGTGGATGATTTCGAAGTATTGTCCTCAAATACAAAATGGCTATCAATTAATATGGGACAACTTCAAACAGATAAGTGTTCCTTCGGAATTGCCGCCACGTTTAGGCGAATTAGCCGATTTGCTCATGCAAGATGTTGAATTAGGACGTAACAATGACTACGCTACTCATTTACAAGAAGTCAATGAAGAAGTTGATAAATTGTATAATGGTGCTATCAGGGGTACTGTATTCTCTAATGGAGAGGTTGTATAACTGACAATGAATCACGCGGTTCCGCTGATTATTTCAAAATATTGACTAATTTTGCAAACAAAACGAGAGATGGCAAAACGAAGAGAAATAAGGAATAGTACGGCAGAGTTCTTGATCTTCCAGGCTGAGACAAAGGAACAAGGTGTTGAGGTTTACTATAAAGACGAAAACATCTGGGCTACGCAGAAAGCGATGGCAACATTGTTCGATGTCAATGTTCCTGCTATCAGTAAGCATCTGAAGAATATTTTTGAGTCAGGCGAGTTGAAGGATGACTCAGTTGTTTCCAAAATGGAAATAACTGCCTCTGACGGTAAGCACTATCAGACACTATTCTATTCACTCGATGCTATCATCGCTGTGGGTTATCGTGTTAATAGCGTCCGTGCCACGCAATTCCGCCAATGGGCAACCAGCATACTAAAGGTTTACGCTATTCGGGGGTATGTGCTTGACAAGAAGCGTATGGAGAATGGTACGTTTCTAAATGAAGACTATTTCGAGCACCTGTTAGCGGAGATTCGTGAGATACGTCTTTCCGAGCGTCGTTTCTATCAAAAACTAACGGACATCTATGCTACGAGCATGGATTATAATAAAGACGCGCCTACCACACGTTTGTTCTTCAAAAGGATTCAGAACAAGATGCACTATGCTGTTCATGGGCGTACTGCAGCAGAACTGATTGTGGATAGAGCTGATGCCGACAAGGAGCACATGGGACTGACAACATGGCAGAATGCTCCAGATGGAAAGATTGTAAAGACGGACGTGTCAATTGCCAAGAACTATCTGAAGCAAATTGAATTAGAGGATATGGGGCGTATTGTTACGGCTGTGCTGGAATTTGCAGAAAGCCGAGCCAAGCGCCATATCCCCATGACGATGGAAGATTGGGCTAAACGTATTGATGCCTATTTGAGCAGTGATGAACGGCCATTACTTGACAACGCAGGTAGCGTAAGCCATGAAGAGGCTATGCTATACGCTGAGACGGAATTTGAAAAATATCGAATCGTACAAGACCGTCTGTTCCAAAGTGACTTTGACAAATATTTGGGTGAACTGCCTTTTGATAGCGAGTGAGAATTCCCTAATCTGCTTATATACAAAGAATAGCAAGAATTCTTTTAAAGTTATAAAAAGAACAGTTCCTAAATGGGGTTGACGCGGAGGGAAAGGACGTAGGAGTAATTTCACTTGCGAAAGTTGTATTTGTATTTTTTTACAGAGATTTGCCCATAACAGAAACAACTAATTTTTTCAGCAGAATTTGGCTCTCTTTTTTTTGGTAGATTTGAATTATTTGTGTATATTTGTCGAATAATCCTAAACCTAACTAATTATGAAAAAGTTTGTTGTTTTCTTATTATTCCTTTTGCCATTGATGGCAAAAGCAGGTCCGATAGACCTCGAATCGGCTAAGAGGGCAGCTGGGACATTCCTGAAAGAGAAAGTCCACTCTAAAACCATTAAGCCGATGAATCTTGCCTATAGGCAGTCTATGCCCGGCCATGAAGACCAGACAGCCTGTTACGTCTTCAATGCGAGCGACGGTAAAGGCTATGTAGTAGTCAGTGGTGACGACCGCACGGAGCAAGTGCTGGGTTATTCGCCGACAGGGCACATCGACCCGACTGCCATGCCCGACAACATGAAGTACTATCTTGACGAATTAGCCAAAGAAATTGCCAGTATTAAAGGCAATGTCTCTGGCGGAAGTAATCCAATGAGGCGCGCCCCCACTAAAAAGGCAATTGCCCCCCTCATTACGACACACTGGGACCAAGACAGCCCTTTCTTCAACATGACTCCTACTGTGACCAACAACAATGGCACTACCCATTGCGTCACAGGTTGTGTGGCGACGGCTCTTGCACAGTTGATGAACTTCTATAAATACCCTAATGCCACCATAGCCGAGATTCCCGGCTATACCTCAGAGTCTTACGGTTTCAAGTTAGACGCCATACCCGCTGGCACAGCAATAGACTGGAACAATATGGTAGATACCTACAACAGTAGTTCCACCACTGCACAGTGCAACGCCGTAGCCAAACTTATGTATCTGTGTGGTGTAAGTATGAAGATGGACTACGGACCATATTCATCCGGAGCATCGATATCACCAAACGCCCTCATCAAATATTTCGGATACGGCAGTCAGGTCCAGTTATGCGAAAAGGCAGATTATACTTCCTTTGAATGGTTTAATTTGATTTATGAGGAGTTGGCCAAGGGCTACCCAATGTACTCCGATGGCGGAAGCCATGCTTATATAATCGACGGTTATGATGGCGATTGTATGTTCCACTTCAACTGGGGATGGGGCCCAGGCTCCGATGGATATTACCTGCTTTCGGCTGTCAGCGAATACTATCCTGAAGGCGGCGTAGGCTCAACCACTGGTTACACCTCTGGTCAGAGAGTCTTAACAGGACTGAGGACGACATCAGCCGAAAGCCCAAAGATTGAATCTATAGTCAAGTTGGATTCACAAGTAGACAACAACACACTAAAAGTAGAGGTGACTCATCCTGCAAGATTGGCAGAAGAAAGCGCCTTTGGCATCGGCTACATGAAAGACGACCGGAGCGTAGTTCCCATCAGTGTCTGCTATGAAGAATGGCCCTACTATTCAAATGGAACTATTATATTATCATATCCATTCACTATCAGAGGTCTCTCAAAAGGTAACTATAAGGTTGTAGCCATCAAAAAGGATGAGGGCAGCAGTGTATGGAAGACAAGTGAAGACACGGGAAAGAGTTTTGCAGATGTGAACGTCGATGGCAATGGAAATGTCACCACCACGTTGTATGGCTATACCAAAGACATCAAAGTTGACACAATGGTTTTTGTCAATGACCCCACTTTTGGCTCAAACAGGATAAAGGCATACGTCTCCAAAAATGCCAATGACGGAAAGACTTTCGATGGTGATATTTCCCTATACGCTATCGAAGAAACACCCATAGGCACTAATGGTTTAAGAACTACTTATTATAATCTTGACACAAAATCAGTGATTTTGAAAAAAGACGAGACTAAAAGTCTGGATTTCAGCGCTTTTATCAGCGGCATATACTATGGTGCCTCGGATGCTGATTCCCTCTTCACATTCAGGTTTTGTCAAGGAGACTTCAGAGGAAAAGAGTTAGGAGATTTCAAAGTGTTGGTAAAGAAGTCACCCAAAATCAGCAGGAACCTTGCGATGACCATGACCCCCACCATAGAATCTTTCAACACATCGCAAAATTACCTTTATGGTAAGTCGTTAAAGATGAAAGTACAGGTAGTCAACGAAAACGACAGCGATTATGTGGGATACGTGCAAGCAAGGGCTTATATTGGTAACACGTACTCATGGGATGATAGAGCCATCTGCCTGCCAGCAGGCAGTCAGACAGAAGTGGAATTTGATTTATGGTCAGAAGGCTTCCCCAATGACGCCAGTTCCTGCAGGTTGGAGTTGAAGAACTGGTGCTGGAACGGTGTTCTGTCATTCAGTAAGACGGAGTGCTCCACATTCGAGCCATTGGTATTCAATCTGCAACCTGGCATAAAGGTGTTTTACGAAAATGGCACATCGAAATGTTTCGAGGCAACATCTTCATACAGTGCCCCCAAGAATGCCACCGCTATCGACATCAGGGGTCAAAACACGCTGAAAAGTCTCACCCGTGCCAACCCCAACTGCCTTGTCTTCACCGATGACAAATCCGGCACCCCTTCAGGAGTGACCACCAACATTGTGAAATCCAGCAAATCTGATAACATCACGCTCACCGATGGCTACAGTTTCGCCACACCGGAGCAATTCACTGCGACTAACATATCCTACACACGCACATTCACCAAGGCATATCGCCCCAACGGCACTGGGTGGACAACCATCTGCCTGCCCTTCGATGTCACAAGCGTGAAAGTGAAAAATGGCAGCACATCGACGGCCATCGACTGGTTCCACAGCAGCACCGACACAGGCAAGTCGTTCTGGGTGCGTGAGTTCTCTGAAGAAGATGCCCCGATGATACGTTTCGCCCCTGCCAGCAAGATGCTCGCCGCACATCCCTACATCATATCGTTCCCCGACGCCAATAGCGGCATAGGCAAGACACTCACAGGTAAGCCTGTGACATTCTACGGTTCACAGGCCGTCATCAAACCATCATTCCGCAGTCAGACCCTCGGCTACACCTACCGAATGAAAGGTGTGACGTCTTCAAGCACTATAAACCTGGGCTTTGGCCATAACGACGGTGACACATTGTTTGTCAAGAACTCACCACTGTCGGTACCGGCATTCAGAGCATATTTCGAGCCTGTGACCTCTGGTGCCCAAACACGAGCCAGACTCATCCTTGCAGGTGAAAAGGGAAATGTAGGTGATGACCCATTAGAGCAAGAGGAGAGTATGGAGTTGGTTGACCTCGGTTTGAGCGTGAAATGGGCAAACAAAAACCTTGGCGCCAAGACAGCCGAGAGGCCAGGACAAATAATATCATGGGGAGAACTAACCCCAAAGAGCTATTATTCCCTTGCCAACTATGAGTACTATCAAAGCTACAGCTATTGCTGGGATATCGGTTCCGACATCTCTGGCACCCAATACGATGTTGCCTACACACAGTCGGGAGGCAAATACCGCATGCCTACACGAGCCGAGATGCAAGAGCTGATTGACCGATGCACAATAACTAACGAAATAGTCAACGGTGTTGATGGATTCAGAGTTAAGGGACCAAACGGCAACAGCATCTTTATGCCGGCATCAGGTTTTAAAGAATACTACAATTATGTATTCACATCCGACGAATCCCAAGACAACAAATGCGGTTTTTATTGGACATCAGAGCCTTACAACAGCAACTCTTCTAAATATGCATATAGTTTGATTATCGGCACAGACGGCACACACAGTATCACCAATTCCTACCGCTGTGACGGTCTTACCATTCGTCCCGTGGAAGCGACCGATACCCCTGTAGTACCTGTGGAACCCGAGGCCGTGGACTTAGGTCTGAGCACCAATTGGGCAACCTTCAACGTAGGTGCCACTATTCCCGAGGCTTCCGGCAAGATGGTGGCATGGGGCGAGACAGAACCGAAGTCGTCATACACATGGGAGAACTATACCTACTGTAACGGCACTGCCAGCAGTGTGCAGAACATCGGAAATGAAATCAGCGGTACAGGATATGACATAGCCACCGAGGAATGGGGCGACGACTGGCGCATGCCGACTCAGAAGGAGATTAAAGAACTGAGAGACAAATGCACGTTCACCAACACTGTCCAGAATGGAGTCAAGGGCTGCACTGTGACCGGCCCCAATGGCAACAGTATTTTCCTGCCCTTCAGCGGATGCAGTTATAATGGTGCCACCTACGGTAAAGACTCTTATGTCTTTTACTGGAGCGGCACTCTGGACGGCAGCAACAACCAAAAAGCCAACTCGCTCTACGTGACGAGCAGCAGTGGAGCAACTATATCGCTTTGCCAACGACGCACAGGCGTGTTTGTGAGACCGGTGAAGGGGCACAACGAGATAGCCGAAGTAGAGCCGGAGGAAGTAGACCTCGGATTGAGCACCACCTGGGCATCGTTCAACCTTGGCGCCACCTCACCGTCAGAAGCAGGCGACATGGTGGCATGGGGTGAGACAGAACCGAAGTCGTCGTACACCTGGGAGAACTACACTTACTGCAATGGCACGGCAAGTAGTGTGCAGAACATCGGAAATGAGATAAGCGACACAGAATATGACGCCGCAGCCAATATGTGGGGCGACGGATGGCGTATGCCCACCAGGGAAGAGATTAACGAACTGAGGACAAAATGCACATTCACCCAAACGACCATGAACGGTGTCAAGGGATACAAAGTAACCGGTCCCAACGGCAACAGCATCTTCTTGCCATTCGGCGGATGCAGTTACAATGGCGCCACCTATGGCACAGGTTCATACGCTTACTACTGGAGCGGCACCTTGGATGGCAGCAACAACCAGAAAGCACATACAATATATGTGAAGAGCGGCAGTGGAGCCACTTCCATTGTATGTCAGCGGCGAACAGGCATACTCATAAGACCTGTCAAGGGTAATATTGAAAAGGCCCAGCCACAAACAGTTGACCTTGGCATCGGCACAAAGTGGGCATCATTCAATGTGGGTGCCACATCAGCCGAAGATTACGGCAGCATGTTCGCTTGGGGAGAGACTACCACCAAGTCATCCTACAGATGGAGCAACTACACCCACGCCAATGGCACCGCAGCAAGTGTGATGAACATAGGCTATGATATCAGCAATACGAAGTACGACGTGGCATCACAAGAATGGGGTGACGGCTGGCGTCTGCCCACAAAGCAGGAACTCCAGACATTGAAGTCGAAATGTACCTTTACCCTAACTACTGTCAACGGCATAAAAGGCTACAAAGTGACTGGTCCCAACGGCAACAGCATCTTCCTTCCTTTGGGTGGATGCAGTTACGACGGCAAAGATTATGGCAAAGACACATACACCTACTACTGGAGTGGTACTCTCGACGACAGCAATATCCAGAAGGCAAACACACTCTATCTGAAGAGCGGCAGTGGGGCCTCACTAATAGCATGCCAACGCCGCACAGGTATATATGTGCGACCCGTGAAGGGAGACAAAGAAGACTCCAATCCTGAATACGTGGACTTGGGGCTCTCCACCAAATGGGCGACCTGTAACGTGGGAGCCTCATCTCCCGAGGAATCCGGCAACTTGTACGCCTGGGGTGAAACAACCACTAAAGCCAGCTACAAATGGAGCAACTACACATACGCCAACGGCACTGCATCCAGCATGGTGTATATAGGCAGCAGCATCTGTGGTTCTCAATATGATGCCGCCACACAAAAATTGGGAAGCATGTGGCGTATGCCGACACAAGCAGATATAACAGAACTGAGAACCAAATGTACGTTCACTGCCACAACTGTCAACGGCGTGAAGGGCTACACCGTGAAGGGCCCGAACGGCAACAGTATCTTCCTGCCTTTCGCCGGATGTAGTTACGATGGAAAGACCTACGGCAAGGGAACCTACGCGTTCTACTGGAGCGGCACCCTAAGCAACGACAACTCAAAGGCCAAAGCACTCTACGTGAAGGACGGCAGCGGTGCCACAGTTTCCGATTGTCAGCGCCGTACAGGTATCGTCATCAGGCCAGTCTATAAAAAATCCTCCATGCAAGTCACACAAATTGATGGTATCAACGACAACACAGAAACAGAAAATGATGACGTGTTTACACTATCGGGCATAAAGGTCGATTCCGACCATCTGAAACCAGGTGTCTATGTCCGCAACGGGAAGAAGTTTGTGGTCAAATAGAATGATCATTTGATACATCTTTCGCATATTGGAAAAATATAGAAAGAAAAAGCCACACCCCGAAAAATCGATTTGTCGGTTTTTCGGGGTTTCTACTTATAGAATGACACGAAACGCGGCGTTTCCGTTTCAGTTTTCGGCGGGTCATTTTTTATTCTCAAAAAACATGTTATTTTTGCAGAAAAAAGCATTGTAGAACGGCAAAAACTTGCTAAATTTGCAAAGAGTTGATGAGTAAACAAGTTGACGAGTTGATGAATTGACAAGTTATTAGCATTGCCATTCGTGAAGGTATTGTCCAAGCTCCAAAACTCCTGTACTCCCAAACTCCTAAGAAAATTCCCAAACAGGCATGATTAACATCACCCTCCCCTCCCCTGCCCCCCGTCCACTGCCATTCTACTTAGCAATGGAAGAATACGTGGCGCGGCAAATGGAAGAGGACGATTGTTTCTTTTTGTGGCAGGTGCCTTCGACGGTGATTTTCGGCCGCAACCAACTCATCGACAACGAGGTGAATATGGACTATTGCAGGGCAAACGGTATCCAGACCTATCGTCGCAAGAGTGGTGGTGGCTGCGTGTATGCCGACGAAGGGAATATCATGTTGTCGTATATCACCCATGATGAGCGTGTGAATTTCACCTTTAACCGTTACATCAACCTTGTTGCCCTGGTGCTTTGTCGTCTCGGCATCGATGCGAAAGCCACTGGGCGCAACGACATCCTCATTGACGGGCGCAAGGTCTCTGGCAATGCCTTCTACCACCTCCCAGGTCGCAGCATCGTCCATGGCACATTGCTTTACGATACGAATATGCAGCACATGGTGGGCAGTATCACGCCAAGCGACGAGAAATTGGTGAGCAAAGGCGTGAAGAGTGTTCGTCAACATATCGCTCTGTTGAAAGATTACCTCACCATCACCATCGAAGAACTGAAGCAGCATATTATCAACACGCTGTGCGAACGGGAAATCTGCCTTGACTATACCGCTGTGCACCAGATAGAGGAAATAGAGCGCGAATATCACACCGACGCATTCATCTACGGACACAATCCCAGTTATACCACCCAGCGAAACGGTCGTATCGATGGAGTTGGAGAATTTGAGGTAAGCATGGAACTGAAAAACAATGTCATCAAGGGCATCGACCTCAAGGGCGACTACCTGCTCGCCGGCGACCTCAGCTTCATTGAACAACGACTCATCAATCAGCCACTCACCCATGAGCATCTGGCGGCAGTACTCCCTCCCGACCTTGGCGACATCATCCCCAACCTAAAAAGAGAAGAATTTATACAACTAATCTTAAAATAAAGAATGATATGGAAAACAAAAGAACCTGTCTTTACGACCGACATGTAGCACTTGGTGCACTGATTTCCCCCTTTGGTGGCTTCGATATGCCTATCCAATACACCTCTATTATCGAGGAGCACAACGCTGTGCGCCATCACTGTGGCGTTTTCGACGTTTCCCATATGGGTGAGGTACGTGTGACCGGTCCCGATGCCGAACGCTTTGTGAACCACATTTTCACCAACGACATCACAGGTGCTCCCGATGGCAAAATATTCTATGGCATGATGTGCTATCCCCATGGAGGCACAGTAGACGACCTGCTCGTCTATCGCATGGGTGAGAACGACTTCTTCCTGGTCATCAACGCCGCTAATATCGACAAGGACGTGGCATGGATGAAAGAACACACCGAGGGTTTCGACATCTGCTTAGACCACCAGTCCGACTACTATGGCCAAATTGCCGTTCAAGGTCCCGAGTCTGAGGCTGTGATGGAAGAGGTATTGTCTATCCCCTGCCGTGAACTGGTATTCTATACAACGAAGACCATCCATGTGGATGGCGAGGATGTTATCATAAGTCGCACCGGTTATACTGGTGAGGACGGTTTCGAGGTTTACGGTTCCCATGATTATATTGTCCGTCTGTGGGACCTTTTGATGGCCAGTGGCCGTTGCAAGCCCTGCGGACTGGGTTGTCGCGACACATTGCGCTTTGAGGTGGGTCTGCCCCTCTATGGCGACGAGTTATCAGAAGAAATCTCTCCTGTGAGCGCCGGTCTGAGCATGTTCTGCAAGTTTGACAAGGCAGAGTTTATCGGTCGTGAGGCATTGTTGAAAGAGAAGACTGAGGGTCCGGCACGCCGGGTTATCGGCATCGAGTTGCGCGATCGCGCTGTTCCCCGCCATGGCTACCCCGTATTGAAAGACGGTGTGCAAGTGGGCGAGGTAACCACCGGCTACAACTCCATCTCTACCGGCAAGAGTGTCTGCATGGCTCTCGTTGAGACTGCACACGCTAAATTAGGCACCGAACTGGAAATACAGATCCGTCGCAAGACATTCCCCGGTGTAGTGGTGAAAAAGCGCTTCTACGATAAGCATTATAAGAAATAAAAATCCTCACCCCCACCCCCTCTCCAAGGGGAGATGGGAGTAGATACCCAATGTCCTAGTCAAAACAGACACTCTAGAAAGTCTAGAAAATCTTAAAAATACAAAATAACAATCATCAACAATAAAAAATCAGTAAAATTATGGCAAAAGTAATTGAAGGTCTGTATTATGCAGAGTCACACGAGTATGTTCGCGTAGAAGGAGAGTTTGGTTACATCGGTATCACCGACTATGCCCAGCATGCCCTAGGCAATGTGGTGTATGTGGATATGCCCGAGGTGGATGATGAAGTGGAAGCCGGCGAAGAGTTTGGCGCTGTAGAGAGTGTGAAAGCCGCCAGCGACCTGATTTCCCCTGTTAGTGGCACTGTAGTAGCAGTGAACGAAGACCTTGCCGACAGTCCAGAACTGCTCAACAGCGACGCTTTTGAAAACTGGATTATCAAGGTGGAACTATCCGACAAGACCGAGCTTGACAACCTCATGGAGGCCGACACCTATCAAGAGTATTGCGAAAAGTTGTAATATGATGTTGTGATTAATCGGAGTATTCGGAATAATCGGAGTATTCGGAATAATCGGAATATTCGGAATATTCAGAGTATTCGGAGTAATCAGAAATTAAAGAATAAAAAAGCATGTACAAATATTTTCCACACACTCCTGACGACATCCAGGCAATGCTCGACAAGATAGGGGTGAAGGATTTGGAAGGACTCTTCGCCGAGATTCCTGAAAGCATTCGTTTCCGGGGTGAGTACGACCTACCCACGGCACAGAGCGAATTGGAAGTGCGCAAAGCCTTTGAACAACTGTGCGCCACAAACCAGCCATTGACCGTCTTTGCCGGAGCCGGTGTCTATGATCACTACACTCCCTCGGTGGTACCCCATATCGTAGGCCGCTCAGAGTTCCTCACCAGCTACACTCCTTACCAGGCAGAGATTTCCCAAGGCACCCTGCACTATATCTTTGAATATCAGAGCATGATGGCCGAGTTGACCGGCATGGACCTCTCCAACGCTTGTATGTATGATGGCAGTACAGCCACCGCCGAGGCCATGTTGATGGCATTCAACAATGCCAAGAAAGCCAACACAGTGCTCGTCTCTGAAACCCTCGACCCGAAGGTGCTCAGCGTCGTTCGCACTTATGCTCATTTCCACGGCGTGGAGATTGAGATGATTTCCGCATCAGAAGGAGTCACCGACAAAGATGCCATGGAACGCCGTCTCACCCAGGGCGGTGTCGCCGGTGTAGTCGTTCAGCAGCCCAACTATTTCGGCATTGTCGAAGACTATACAGGATTTGCTGATGCCTGCCATAACAGCAAGGCTCTATTCATCATGAACAGTGTGGCTGCCGACTTAGCATTGCTCCGCACACCCGGTGAATGGGGTGCCGATATCGCTGTGGGTGATGGCCAGTCGTTAGGTCTTCCCATGTCGTTTGGCGGTCCCTATGTAGGCTACCTTTGTTGCACCGAGAAACTGATGCGCAAAATGCCAGGACGTATCGTAGGCATGACCCGCGACAGTAAGGGACAGCGCGCCTTCGCCCTCACCTTGCAAGCCCGCGAGCAACATATCCGTCGCCAAAAAGCCACATCAAACATCTGTTCGAATGAGAGTCTGATGGCTTTGTTTGCCACTGTCTATATGGCGGTGATGGGTAAGGAAGGCATCAAGGAAGCCGCTCTCCGTTCCTACCAAGGAGCGCACTATCTCTGCGACCAACTCGTAGCAACAGGGCATTTCCGCCTCACCTATGACAAGGAGTTCTTCAATGAGTTCTGCGTCGATTATGATGGTGACCTCGACAATCTGCTTAAACGTCTTGCCAACAATGGCATCTTAGGCGGTGTGAAGATAGACGAAAAGACTCTCATGGTAGCCGTGACAGAGAAACGGACGATAGAAGAGATGAACCAGTTTGTAGAATTAACGAAGGAGGAATAGTCATGAACAACAAACTATACGGAAAACTGATATTCGAATTGTCGAAACCCGGACGCCGTGGCTATTCATTGCCTGTCGCCGACGAACTGAACCGCTATCAACTGCCCACAGAGATGCGCCGTGCTGAAGACGCTAATCTGCCTGAGTGTGACGAGATGACCGTGGTGCGCCACTATACGAACCACAGTGCCAACAACTTCGGCGTGAACAACGGTTTTTATCCTCTTGGCAGTTGTACAATGAAATACAACCCCGTCATCGACGAGGAGACTGCCGCGCTGCCCTGCCTTGCAGGTCTGCACCCCATGCAACCCGTCGAGACCTGCCAGGGAGCATTACGCATCTACGACGAGACACAGCGCATGCTCTCATCGCTGACCGGCATGAGCGCATTCACACTGAATCCCTTCGCCGGCGCCCACGGTGAGTTGACAGGTCTGATGATTATCCGCGCCTGGCATGAGCGCCGTGGTGACACAAAACGCGTGAAAGTGATTGTTCCTGACTCCGCTCATGGCACCAACCCTGCCTCTGCCGCTGTCTGCGGACTGGAAGTGGTGGAAGTAAAGAGTACCCCTGAGGGCACTGTAGATGTGGAAAACCTTCGTGGTTTGCTTGACGACACTGTAGCAGCCATGATGATGACCAACCCCAACACCTTAGGACTCTTCGAGAAGGAAATACCCGAGATTGCCCAGTTGGTACACGACTGTGGTGGTCTGATGTACTACGACGGTGCCAATCTTAACCCGATGTTGGGTGTCTGCCGTCCTGGCGACATGGGTTTCGATGTCATGCATGTCAATCTCCATAAGACATTTGCCACCCCACATGGTGGTGGCGGACCCGGCAGCGGCCCCGTTGGCGTACGCAAAGGCTTAGAAGACTTACTCCCCACCCCACGTGTGGTGAAGCAAGACGACGGAAGCTATACCGTGAATTGTGAAGAGGGCATCAGCGTAGGTGAGTTCTTCGGCAATTTCGCTGTCATCGTGCGTGCCTACACCTATCTGCTCTCCCTTGGCAAAGAGAATGTGAAGATGGTGGGACCACTCGCCACCCTCAACGCCAACTACATCAAAGAATCGCTCAAGGATGTCTATGAACTGCCCATAGAGGGGCTCTGCAAGCATGAGTTTGTGTTCGACGGTCTGAAAGACAAGCAGACGGGCGTCACCACCATGGACGTGGCCAAGCGACTGCTCGACTATGGCTACCATGCACCAACCATCTACTTCCCCCTGCTCTTCCATGAGTCACTGATGATTGAGCCTACCGAGAGTGAGAGCATCGACACCATCGACGGATTTATCGAGACGATGCGCATCATCGCAGAGGAAGCCGCCCGTGACCCCGAACTGGTGAAGGGTGCTCCCCATAACACCCCTATCGGCCGTGTAGATGATGTGCTGGCAGCCAAGAATCCTGTGCTCACTTATAAGAAGTTGATAGAGAATGGATAATATTCAGAGTAATCAGAGTAGTCCGAGTATTCAGAATAGTCAGAATAATCCGACAGATCTAATCATCATTGGCAGTGGTCCGGGAGGATACCGGACCGCTGAATATGCCGCAAAAAACGGTCTTAGCGTCGTCATCATCGAGGAGGGACATGTCGGAGGCACCTGTCTTAACTGCGGTTGCATCCCCACGAAGACCCTCTGCCGCAATGCTGAGGTGGTGGACTTGGTGCACCGTGGCGAGGCTTTCGGACTCAAGGGCGTGACCTGCGAGATTGACTTCCCGCAGATGATGAACCGTAAGAACCAAGTGGTGGAAACCCTACGACAAGGTGTGGAAACGCTGATGTCTGCCCCCGGCATTACATTGGTGCGCGGGAGAGGACGTCTGACATCTGCCACCACCGTGGCTGTGGGCGAGGAGGAATACACCGCCCGAAACATCATCATCGCCACGGGTTCGCTGCCCAAGATGCTTCCTATCCCCGGTGTAGATAAGTCCATAGTGATGACCTCCACCGACTTGCTCAACATCGACCACATCCCCGCTCGCCTGTGCATCATTGGTGCCGGCGTCATCGGGATGGAGTTTGCCACCATTTTCAACAGCCTTGGCAGTGAGGTGACAGTGGTAGAATTTCTTCGTGAATGCCTGCCCGCCCTCGACAGCGATGTAGCGAAACGACTTCGCCAAACCATCGCCCGCAAGGGTGTCAACTTCATCATGCAGAGTGGAGTATGCGAGGTGACCGACACAGGCATCATCTATGACCGAAAAGGTAAGAAAGCAACAGTGGAAGCCGACGTGGTGCTGATGGCCACAGGACGACGCCCCGCCATCGACGACTTAGGTCTCGATGACGTGGGAATACGTTATGGCAAGGGCGGCATTGAGACAGATGAACACCTGCGTACCAACGTAGATGGCATTTATGCCATCGGTGACGTCAATGGCCGTATGATGCTGGCACACGCTGCCACCTTCCAAGGCATCCACGTAGTGAACCAAATCTTGGGTCGTGCCGACAGTATCAATCTCGATTTGATTCCAGCCGCCATCTTCACACATCCTGAAGCTGGTGGTGTGGGCATGACCGAAGACCAATGCAAGGCAAGTGGCATGGAATACACCTGCCGCAAGGGATTCTACCGCGCCAACGGCAAAGCATTAGCTATGGACGAGACCGACGGTATGGTGAAAATCTTAGCAGATGCCAACGACCGCATTATCGGTTGCCACATTTATGGCGCACATGCCGCCGACCTGGTGCAGGAGGCCTCTTCACTTATGGCAATGGGGGCCACTACTGCACAGTTGCGCGACATTGTACACATCCACCCCACCCTATCGGAGATATTGCAAGAAACGGTGTTTTAAGGTTATGAGGTTATGAGGTCGCTGCGCTTGTAGGTTATGAGGTCGCTGCGCTTGTAGATTATGAGGTGAGAAAACTTATAAACTTATAAACTCAAAAACTTAAAAACTCTTGGTAGATTCGTGGGAAAAATGTAATTTTGCAGCAGAAAAGAAATTTAGGCCGTATCGGGCAGATCGGGATACTCATCAAATTATAGACAACACCGAGATACCTTCTCATGTTAATGGCGGGCCACATCCGTGAGGACAGCCTTCGGGCCGGTGGATTACAACGACGGAGAAAGTCTCAAATCATATTTGCTCGGAGTTTTCATCACATCGCCGGTACGGCCTTTTTAATTTTGAGTAGACAAGTAAACGAGTTGACAAGTTGACAAGGTACTACTTTACTTATCACACACGACTCTTTAAAAAAGCAAACAACTCGTTTACCTGTCAACTTATTAACTTGTCAACTAAAAAAACAATGTTTTCCGGAATAGTAGAAGAAATGGCCACCGTGAAGGCAATCACTCATGATGGCGGCAATGTAGATTTCACACTCACCTGTTCGTTTGTCAATGAATTAAAAATCGACCAGAGTGTGAGCCACAATGGTGTGTGTCTGACAGTGGTGAAAATCGACGGTGACGAGTATGTGGTGACAGCGATGCGTGAAACGCTGGAACGCTCCAACCTTGGGCTTCTTAAGGTAGGTAGCCACGTCAATGTGGAGCGGTCGATGCTGATGAACGGTCGTTTAGATGGCCATATCGTTCAAGGGCATGTCGATGGCACTGCCACCTGCATTGCCAAGGAGGATGCCGACGGCAGCACTTATTTCACCTTCGAATATCCCTACGATGCAGAAATGGCCCGCCGTGGTTATTTTACAGTCGATAAGGGCAGTGTGACGGTCAATGGTGTCTCCTTGACTGTCTGCAATCCCACCGACAACACCTTCCAAGTGGCTATCATCCCTTACACAATGGAAAGCACCAATTTCCACGACATCGAAGTGGGCACCGTCGTCAACCTCGAATTCGACATTTTAGGGAAGTATATTGCGAGGATAATGAAACTACCCTTCAATCCTCAATAATAAGTAATATTATAATGTGTGAATCCGTCTTCGGAATCGGCTCGTAGTGGACGGCCCTCTTCATCAGCTTCGATGATTGTGTGAGTTCTTGACAACAGGGGGGTGTCGGGGAAGAAGAGCGCCAAAGGCGGGTATGCATCCTCACCAACCTGATTGACAGCCCTACCGTCGGCCTCATAAGAATAACGTTGTTCCCCATCTTCGTTCACTAAACGGATAATACGGCCTTCTTCATCGTAGTACAAAGTTCCTATCTTCGTGGGAGGTTCACTATTTAGCTTTGAATAGACATCAGTACTCTTACCATTGTCACGATATTCAAAGGTGACATAAAATATCTCTGGCTCCGTTTTGTCTTCATCGCCGAAACCAGCATCCTCGCCTTCGTTTTTGATGGCCCGACCATTCTGCCAGGTGATTTTACCGGTATATCCATGGTCAGACATATTGATGGTTGTGAGATTTCCATCGCGGTCGAATTCGTAGGAATAGCCAAAGCCAGCCTCAAAGCCGAATTCCACCATCTTTATACCTTCAGAAAAACCAAGCAGTTGAGCCTCTGAAGGTCCTTTTGCAACTTCTTTTTTCTCTTCTTCCTCCTCTTTTGCAGGCTCATCTTTGTCGTTGTCATTATTATCAGCAACGACGGGGTCTTCTGTCTTGACATCTTTTCCATCTTTCGACACTAATTGATAGATGAGAAAACCGCCCAATGTTAGCACCAATGCCGCCACAACGGCGATGGTAATGGTTTTTCCTGTTTTGTCCATAATGATTGATATTTATGTTACTCTTTCAAGTTTCTCTACGCTCAATTTGCAGTAGTTAAACGCTTCCTCACATCACCTCTACATTATACTTCTAACTCCTAACTTCTAACTCTTAACTAAAATTTCGGTCGATGGCGGCGGCGATCCCAATACCAGAGGTCGAGACCCACGCTGAAGGATGAGGGATAGGCGCGAGTGCCGTCGGTAAGACGGAAGAGAGGCACAAGGCTCTGGGTGTAGGAGAAGGTGAGTGGCCCGATGGATGCTGTTGCCAACCAACTTGCCCTGAAGGTATTGGTATGGAAGGGGGCATCATCGTTCTCTTTCTCACCTCGATAGCGATAATGATAATCGGAGAAGTCGAGGTGCAGGATAGGACCTGTTTGTATTGACAACTGCCGCCCATAAGTCTGTAGTCCTACGAGGAAAGGTATTCTGATGGAGGCATTCATCAATTCATTGGTTATCAGTTTGTCATTTATCGGTTGGAACTCCATTCGTCCACCCACTTTTTTTGCTAACATATACGGGTCGAACTCATAGAATTCTACAGTCATCTGTAGTCCCGAGCTGTAGCCCGCAATGCCCCGATAGAAATTCTTTGAAAACTGCAAGACGGTAAATCCAATCTCAACCCTATCAGAGAATCCCGAAGGTAAATGGAAACCATCGTAGGACTTTCCAAAGATACCATCATGTAGATACGACTTTCCTACCCAGAAAAGTGGCAATTGTGGGTCGTAACATTCTGAGAGTTCATTTTGATGATGAAAATCATCCATACTTTTATCTAAACACTCAAAATAACCTATTAAGTGTGCGGAATATTGTTCCTTCATAGGCCGATAGTCGGGTTTCTCCACCTCACACCCCTTAGGAACAGTCACGCTGAGTGTGGAATCTTTTTTATTGAATTCCACGGAGATAGGTCCATAGAGTGTGCGATATGTAGCCCTGATTTCCTTGATATCGCCCACCGCCTGCGGATCAATGACGAGGTGTCTCATGCCATGAGTACCAGGTTTCTGTCTGACACCCACAATGGTACGGAAGAGCCACTCGTCAATCTGTCCCAACATAAAATGGTTTTCGGAAGACCCCTGCCGTGGGTCCCATTGTTCGGTAAGCGTAGTGGCCCCCTGCTTGATTTGGAATCCATATCCCGGTGTCTCGTAGTGGTTGAGCATCTTAAAGAGCAACTCATTCTGTCCGTTGTCGGCTAAGACGCGGAAGAGATAGCGGTTGCCCACATCACCGGTGGTGAGGCGGTCGCCATGGGCATGGATGTCGCGAATAAGCGACTGAAGGACAGCCTCCTTGTTGTCGCCCGTGATACCGAGAAAAAGCGGCAAGGCATTGCTTGCCTGGCTCCCCGTGCCATAGTAGCATGAGTCAGGGTGATAGAAATGGGCGTTGAATGCCGTCACTACTTGATTGTATAGTTCTTGGTATTTCTGTTGGTCTTCGTATTGCCCTATCATTCTTGCCGCTTCAGTAATAAGCTGCAAGTCGTAGATATAATGAGCGGTGGCCACTAATGGAACGGGGGTGTTTTGAGAGAATCCCGGTCGTTTGGGGCCGTAGTCATACCAGTCGCCGAGTCCATGACTGACAATGCCGTCCTCCGCCCTTGAGGTGAGGTAATCGACATAGCGTCGCATCGGTTCGTAGTTGTCGATGATGAGGGTGCTGTCGCCGTAGGCATCATAATACATAAATGGGAGTATGACGAGCGTGGAGCCCCATTCTGGCGAGTCGTCGAAGAGATTGCCGAAGGAGACATACTGAGGTGCTGTGGTAGGCACCATACCGTTGGGTTTCTGTGTATCGACGATGTCGCGTATGATTTTGGGCACGAGCCTTGTCATGTCGAAATTGTAGAGCAGTGACGGCCCACAGAGATGGTCCTGCTCCAGCCATCCCAACTTTTCTCGTTGTGGACAGTCGGTGAGTACGCCCTGCATATTCGACATTTCCGCTTTCAGGATGAGGTCATGCGTTTTTGTCAGGATTTCATTGTCGCACCAGAATATAGAAGTGTTTGGGGCTGCATTTGAAATAAAAAGGCTCTGTAAACTGCTGATTACTGGCAATTCATCGGGATTCTTAGCTCCTTTCATCACAGCACCCTCTACCTGTATGTACCTGAAACCATAGTAGGAGAAACGTGGATGCCAGAATTCCTCTTTATCTCCACGGAGAGTGTATTCATAGTAATGTGGCCGCCCTGTTTGCGACTGGTCACAGGCACCCTGAGGTGTGAGCCGTTCCGAGACGATAAGCGTCACCTTCTGTCCTCGTTTTCCCTTGACCCTCAATCCCGGGAAACCGGCGAGGTTCTGGCCCATATCGCAGACAAATGCCCCTTTGCTGACGGTACGCTTAGTGGCTTGCGAAGCAGCCTCCAGGGAGTCAGTTGGGATGGTCTTTGTTGACTTTGGAATATAGTAATCGAAGATACACACTGTTTGTGCACATTCTGGACGTAGTTTGCCCGTTGGTCCCTCTGTGAAGACAGCTTTCTTCCAGTTGCTGTCGTCAAACTCGCCCTTGCCGAGGCCATCTTGTTCCAGACGTGCATCGTATGATTCACCGCCATAGATGCTGTTGAAGGTAATGGGACTTGGTGTCCAGCGCCAACTGTCGTCGCTGACGATATATTCCGTGGTACCATCATCGTAGATGATGTCCATGCGCAGCAGCAGTTGTAGAGGTCCGTAGCTGCCAATCAACTTGGCATATCGTGAGCCACGCTGCACATTGAAAAAGCCATTACCCAAGAGCACATTGATGGCATTGTCGCCTTGCCGCAGTTCATCGGTCACATCATAGGTGTCGTAATAGACAGTATGATTGTAATCACTCCACAGGGGTGTGAACATCTTGCTACTGGTGTTGAAGCCGTTATTCTCATGGAATGAAAGTCTGACGTCTTCACTTTTAAAATTACCATTGATTGCCATCTCGTAATGACCAAGTCCACAGACATACACTATGGCAGAAGCCACCTTGCGGTCGGTATGGAATTTCTTACGTAGAATGATGCTGCGAGCCGAGAGGGTATCCACATCTGCCCATTTAGTTTTGACGGAGTCTTTCTTGAAGACTTCGTTACTCCAACTGCCATCAGGGATGTGGGCATCTTTCTTGGTGATGGCCCCTATCCATTGTGGGGTGAGTGATGTGTTCTGTCCTGCATGTAAGTTGTTGGGTAGTGCCTTGATGTCTTCTGGAGCCACGCGGATACACTGTTCTCTGCTCCAGTCTGACCAATGGTTCCACTGCTCATTATCCTTGCTTTGATAACCAATTCTCACGCGCCAATAGTAGCCGAATTGGTTGGGGGCGAGGTATGGCAATTCGATGAGTTGGCTTTCTTCCGACTCTATCACACCACTGTCGTAAATCATTTCCTCGGTGAGGTTTTCATAGACTTGTATTTGATAGACATTCTGAGAAATAGGCCAGTTGTCTTTGTCGTCATATTGCCACCCTACACGAATCTTTCCCGCTTCCACCACAGCCATCTGACCACGCTGGTAGTTACAGGTGGTCTGGATGATTTTGAGATGAGCCTGAATGCCGAGCACAAACATCAGGAAAATTGCGAGGAAGAGACTCTTTTTCATACACTCAACTATTATTTAATGATGCCATCGTTATTTACACGAATGCACTTATTTATTATCACGATTGCCTATGTATTTTGTCACGAATTATTATTGAAGAGTCCATATAGTGCACGATACGGTAGCGGTCGCCTAATACAGTCCCTGTGGGTAACATCTGTCGTTGATCAATCTGTGGCATAATTATGGTAAGTCATAAAATACTATCATCTAATTTTGATCACCTACTTATTTAGTGGGAGCGTGGAATCTGGCTCCATCAATCATTCGACAAAAATAGAAAATAGTTTTATAAAATGCAAGAAACTGCCCAAAAAAAATACTATAAATCCATCTGAGAGTTCATTTAAAAAGTGAATGGTACGTAGGAACATACTCCATGTATGTCAGAAAATACAGCAAAAAAAAGTAATTATTCATAGATTATCATTTTTTTTGTTTATATTTCAGCGTTTTACCAAAAACTACAAAAAACACATTATTAACAATTAAAAAAACAGTATGAAGAAATTACTATTCGCTATGTTTGCCTTCGCACTGTGCTTAGGCATTACCTCCTGCAAGGACGAAGCAGGCAAGAAAGAAAAAGGAGAAGTCGCAGCTGCTTCAGATGAAAAGTCAGATGCTAAGGCCGCCTCATTGGCTGATATCGTTGCCGAAGCCAAGGCTAATGGCAGCAATTGGAGTGTTGATGAGTGAAAGGCTCAGTTTAAGGCTATCTTGAATGCCGCTAAACCCATGATGACAGAGTTGAAGTCTCTGCAAGAAGAAGCTGAGAAAGCAGGTGACGACACCGCCAAAGCTTCCGAATTGATGGGTAAGATGGCTGAAGTAATGAAAAAATACGAGCCAGACTTAAAAGCACTTGATGAATTCGAGACAGTCTGTGAGGCTTCAGAGAATGGCAAGAAAGTATTGGAGGACGAAGAATTCCAAAAGGAAATGGAGAAAGAGTTCCCAGAGTTTGCTGACATGTAAAAGCAGGAACTTCGTTTCGTTATATATATCATGTGGGTGTCACTGTGTGGCATCCACATTTATATTTTTCCCCCCTTACAAATAATGATTGAGTGATACATCGAGACAGTCAAGATAAAACGCAATATTTTTTTGCATTTATTTGTGTTAATTCAAAAAAAAATATTATATTTGCACCGACATTATTGGAAGCAACATTTTTATTAATCACTATTATTAACTTAAAAAAGAGAATTATGAAAAAATTATTGTTTGGTTTGTTCGCCCTGGTATTGTGCTTGGGTTTGACATCATGTGGTGGTGCTGACATCAAGTCTATCGCTGAGAAAGCTAAGACAGAAGGTGCTAACTGGAGTGTTGATGAGTGGAAAACTCAGTTCAAGGCTGTCATGAGTGCAGCAAAGCCAATGTTGAAGGAAATCAAGGACTTGCAAACAGAGGCAGAGAAAGCTGGTGACGATGCATCCAAAGCTGCTGAATTGATGGGCAAAATGGGTGATGTGATGAACAAATACAAAGATGACATGCAAGCAATCGAAGATTTCACAAAAGCTTGTGAGGCATCTGAGAATGGCAAGAAACTGATGGAGGACAAAGCCTTCGAAGAGGAGATGAAGAAAGAATTCCCTGAGTTTGAAGACTTGTAAAAACGGTTATTTCTTTTCGTCATATGTGGGTGTCACTAAGTGGCATCCACTTTTTATTCCTCCTGCGCTCCCATGTTTCTCAACTATGAAATTCCAACTATCCACTATGAAAAAAATTTCTTACATTCTATTGATGATGCTTTTTGTTTCCCTACAAGGTATAGGGCAAACCGTTGACAGCCTGGCCAACTATTCAGAAGAGGTTGCAGACACTTTTCAACTGACCAGTTTAGTGGATGAATACCGCGAGAAAGCTCTTGCCGGCGATGCACAGTCACAATACAATTTAGGGCTGTGCTACCAATATGGTGAAGGAGTGGAGCAAGACTATGCCCAGGCTATAGAATGGTTTCTGAAGGCTGCTGCGAAGAATCATGCTGCCTCGCAATGTGCCCTTGGCCTTTGCTATCAATACGAATATGGCGTTAAAAAAGATATGCGCCAAGCTATCAAATGGTATGACAAGGCCGCCAGACAAAATTTTGCCATGGCCCAATATTGCCTTGGCCTTTGTTATAACTATGGTGATGGTGTCATATTGGACACCCGTAAGGCGGCTGAATGGTATCGTAAGGCAGCAAACCAAGGACTACACTTAGCTCAACTGAATCTTGGCATGTGTTATTACAATGCCGAGGGTCTCCCAAAAAATTATGTCTTAGCTGTGGAATGGATTCGTAAGGCTGCCGAACAGGGTTATGCGCAAGCAGAATACAATTTAGGCTATTGCTATTATACTAACAAGGGTGTAAAAAAAGACCTAAAACAAGCAGCTGAATGGTACGAGAAGGCAGCTATGCAAGGTCATGCCACCGCACAAATGAGCCTTGGCGCCTGCTATGAGGACGGTGAAGGCGTGGAGAAGGACCTCAACAAGGCGATAGAGTGGTACACTCTCGCTGCCAAGCAAGGCAATGAGGATGCGATAGAGGCTCTGAAAGAATTAGGGGTGGAGATGAAGGCCGAGGAAGAATGAAGATTGAAAATTGATAATTGAAAATTGAAGATTGAAAATTGAAGATTGAAAATTATAAGTAGTTAAAAGGGAGTTAAAGGGACAAATGATTAACTGAACTTTCCCACCCTTTTTATCACGAATTAGAGAATTAAAGAATTTTCCATTATGATGAATTTATAGGAATTTGAGATGAAATGACAAGTCATTTCCTAACTCTATTGCGTAAGATTCGCGTCGTTTGCGACGATAATTCTTCATAATTCTTTTCATCTGCTTATCAATTCTAAAACTACTGCGTTCCTCGTGGGTCTTCTACAAATCTCTTAAATTCGTGATAATAAAACTTTTACGTAATTTGTGGAGGTGGGAAATTTCAGTGATTAATTGAAGATTATGCTTCGCGTGAATATTGAATCGGCAGGCAATCAAGGGACATACCCTGTGTATGTCCGTTTTTTTGGTCTATTTGCAAACACAAATAATATTTTCGGATATACACGGGGTATGTCTTTACGACTAATCACTTTATAATTGGGCTTAAACCTCAAATCTCAAACTTCAAATCATCTTGTGAGTGAGAATTTGAGACTGAGACCGAAGTCACGGGTGGTTGTGGGATAGCTGCTACTTGAGAGCAACGGCGTGTTGGTCTGCTGGTCGTAGTAGAAGCTCATAGTCATGAGTTTTGAGACGGTATAGTCGGCATTGAATGAGAATTTGAGAGCAGTATTACCACTGCTTGCCGAACTTGTCATGGTGGCGATGTCGCGTGTGAGACTTGCCTGCTGACGATAGGAGAAGTCGAAACGCAGGTTCAGGTCATGGTTGAAGTTATTCTTTCCCTTTGACGTCGGTCTATTATTTCCTTTGTTGTTATCGCTATCGTCATCATCGCCTTTTTTCTTCGAGCCCTTCACTTTTCGGTGGTTTCCTCCTCCGAAGAAATTGAAATCATTGATTTTATAACCCATTCCGATAACCCAGTCGTGGCTGGTATTTTCGGAGAGCTGCACACTGGTAGTACTCAAATTGACCACTCGTGTAGATTTATACTCGAGTTTGCAGGTGAGGTTATTTTGTAGTGTGACATCGATACCAATCAGTGGTGAGAATGATTCATTGATACTCACAGTCGAGATATTGAACATACTGCTTGGCACGGGATTACCAGAGGTAGCATCCATAATAAAACCTAACCCATTCATATACTCCTGCCATGTACTGAAACTGGAATAAGAGCCTACTGCAAAGATGCTCTTGTAGGAGTGGTTAAGGTTGACACTCTTGAAGAGGTCTCTGAAGAGCGATAATTTGCTCAGTCCACTATAACGGATGGTCCAGTTGGGCAGCAGTCGCCTGAGGCTTGGGAAGATTTCGAGTGAATTTCCACCCATGCTGGTGTATGTGGACAGGAATGCCGGTATCATCACGTCGGAGCTATACAACCCTACCCTACCGATTTCCGGGTTGAACGACTGGCCTGCCAAGGATGTCCCAACGGGGTATGTGGAACCAGTATATTGTTGTTCTACCCTTTGACGGAATCCCTCGAGCGAGTTACAGAACTTCTCAAATGTCTTGGAATAGTAACCATTGTTGGCATTTCCTGTCCCCTCGAACGCCGAGCCTATCGAAATAGTGGTCATAGTGAACTGTCCGGTGCGTGTCGTCGGAGAGCCTGCAAACATATACTGTATGTTCTGCGCCTTTGTCTCTGTACGACTGGCATTGAGGTCGATTTTCAGGTCGCGGACAGGTTCGAGTGTCATTTTCAGTTGTAGGTCTTCAGTGAGGTTGGTGGCCGCAGGTGTTGCCACGTTGTCGGCATATAGCAACCAGTTGTTGTCGCGTGCCTTTTGTATATAGTCATCACCTATGAATCCGAATGCGAAATCAAGTCCCGGACTCATAACATCACCTCCGCGCTGTCCGAAAGCCTTTCCGATGGTAGGCATGAATCCTGGCAGCGTCATGGCATACTGGTTTCGGTAGGTAAAGTTGACATTTCGCACCATCATCAGGAATCGAGCTGCATACTGTGCCGACTTATACCATAGTTTATCATCGAGTGGTTCCTTGGCGGTGACGGTAAGTTTATAGGTGACAGCTGTATCGAGTTTATTGATTATCTTGATTTTGTTGTCATCAACCACCTTATATCTTATCTTCACGGGTTTCCCATCCTTGTCCTTTGCACTGACGATAAGCCTCCGGCTCTTCTTACCGTGAGTTACGGTCATTGAAGTGTCGGCCTTGATGGTGATTTCCTTCTCAAACGTATTTTTGTTTTTAGGAAGTTTAGCCTTCTTGTCATCTTTTCCTTCCTTATCATCACCTTTATCGTCTTCCTCTCCTTGCTTTTTATTCTTTTGCGCATTGGCAGGAGGAGTATTTTTCTTGGTGGTGGGCTTTGGCTGTGACTTACTGAATCGCTCGTTGGTCTTTTTCAGGAACGGGATATGATCGTAGAGTTTCTGCATATTGAATGCCCCATTGAGATTGAAGGTACGATTGGATGTAATGCTATTACCCAATGACGTACCATCCTCGAGGTCTGTACCCCGAAGCCAACGGTAGGTGGAATTGTAGGAAACGTCGGAAGTCACCCAGTCGAAGATGGGAATAAGATTGATCGGCAGGTGATATGATGACGAGAATGTCTGGTTGTAGTCGAGTGGTTCACCCATGTTTCGTATCGACTGCCACACAGAGTCTTTCCATGCGGTATATTGGTCGGGGTAAAGGTCTTTGTTGATGGGTGTATAGGGTTCCTCAATTTCAGCGTTTGTCCCACTTTGGAAGTTGAGATGAAGATTTTTGGTTAAATCCCATCGTATAGAGAATTCCCTGTTCCACAGGAACTGCTCGCTGAAGGTGACAGGTAGTTGTGAGTTTTCAAGACTCTCCATATCTCGTTCCTGCAGTTCGAAGTATGTACGCGTGATATTGGTATTGAACGTGATATTCTGGGGCAGGTAGTTGAGACCAAATTTCTTGGCGATTTCCCAATATTTCGATTTCGACTTGATACCCTTGAATGGTTCCCATGTTTTGAAGACTGGTGTCCATGTATATGCCATAGAACCATTCCACCTGTCCTCATTCTCATAAATGATGGTCTTTCCAGTGGTATTGCTGTGTGAATGACTGTATGAGAAGGAGAAGTTGGCCGGGTCGTATGGCATGGGGTGTCCCTTGGTCTTGATGCCCACCCTGACGTTAGAAAGTGAGAAGTTGGTATTGGTGACGTTGGTGACGACGAGTGATTCTACAGAGTCACGTTCATGTTTCGACTCCATCGACTCAAGCGCATCGTCGAGCCTCATATCGGTGTCGAGAGGATTGAACTTGGGCTTTGTCACTTCCTTGGAGTAGGAGTAATAGAGCGGTGCTGAGACCTGTGCCTTGTCGGGGAAGAATTTTCCGAGTTCAAAATTTGCAGTGACCTGTATGTTTTGCAGATTGTCGGTTGACCGCTGTGCCACACCGTCCTCAATACCACCAAATCCCTCGGTGAGGTATCTTCCCGACATGTTGACGGAGCCGAAGTCAGAGAGTTGCACATTAAGATTTCCCTGTGCAGCCCATCCACCTTCGTTGTTATACTCTTTGAGTCGCAATTCATTGACCCACACCTCACCCGACTTAAGTTCTCCAGAAAGGTTTCTCACACCGATGATCATGGTTTTCACCTCGCCAAGCGACGGGTTACCCATGATGCTGATTTTGTTGGCAGGTTTGTCGTCATCGTAGGATGTGTAAAGCTGGTTGTACGATGCACTGCCTTCGGCTTTAGCCTTATTACGTTCCTTTTTGAGTTTTGTAAACAGTTCGAGTGGAATATCGAGCATGTTCTCCTCTGGCCACACGATACGTTTATCTGGTGTGGAGTATTTGTCGTAGTGTCCGGCAGGTGTGAGTTTCAGAGGTATCTCATACTCATAGTAGTTGCTCTTGTAGTCGCTACCCAGTCTTATAAACACCGCGAGCTGATTGTCGGTGAGGTTGGTGGTGTTCTCCTGCATGGTATTGGCATGCACGAACATCTGTATGCGGCGGTATTGGCGCAGGTCAACGGTAGTGTTTTTATAGACACATTTCGACTCACCTGTACCGAGGTCGGTAACCATCATGTCGAGTGCCTGCTCATTGTTCTCCACGAGCTGTGGCTGTGTGGGGTCTTGCACACGTGAGATACCTGGAGGCAGGATGTAGTTTACAGGTGTCTTGTCGTTGTTTTCCTCGATGTTGACAGCACTGACAGCCATGTATCCTGAGTTGGATGCACTATTGGTGAGGTTCTGTGTATAGACGCGCCACTCACCTCTTACCAGGTCAAGACTTCCAAATCGGAGCACGATGGGCTTCTGGAAATTGGTGAGGAACATACGCATAAAGCGTATAGATGTGAAGTCGCTGATAGAACCCACTTTCTGCTCATAACGGTCGAGCGGTATGCGGAACTGATACCATGTGACATCATATCGCTCACCATTTCTGAGTGTTCCACTTCCCACGCGGCTATCCACGATGAAGTTTCTTCCCACAACGAGGTCCTCGGGTCTGATGGAAACATGATACTGGTAGTATTTCTCGTATTCGTTGAGGGTGTAGTCCTGGTTGATATCCTCGACATCGGGAGTGGTCTTATAGGATGTATCGTAGCTCTCGCTGCGGTTGTCGGAGTCAGGAGAATTGCCTTGCGGATTGTTGATATGCTTGTAACGCTTGAGAATAGGCGCCTCAATCTGGTCGTAGTCCCTGCCGCGGAAATAATGGTAGTTGTCGTTAGCGGGATCGGCATAGATACTGTCGTAAACCTCCTGCGACACTTTTCCCTGTATCTGCGAGAGGAAATCCTGGTACCCTTCGAAGGTGCGTTCCTCTTCATCGGTGAGTCCGTTGAATCCAACGTCCTGTCGCTCTCTGGATCCAGATGTGGTGGCGAAGGCATACGTGACAGTTGACTGTGTAGGAATTTTACCCCACTGTGTGGTAGTGTATGAGCCAGAGCCATCCACAGCCATGCCACTCTCATAGAATTTCTTGCCGTCGCGGAGCACGTCCTCGCTCACCTCACCAAGATTGATGTAGAAGTCGCCTCCGTATTCTCCAGAGTCATCTTGCTGCGAGGTATAAATAAACGGGTCGAGCATCCAGAACTCGATATACTCTATATTGGCAGTCTCGAAGTCATTGGTATCGAGTTTTCTCATCATGCCGCCCCAGTTGTTCTTTGGGTTGGTGAGTAATCCCTCATGGCTGAGTTCAGGATTGAAATTATAGGGTCCGCGTTCCTCGGGATAGAAAGCGAGGTTGAGAACTGGTAGCGTGGAGGTTGCCCCGCTATAGCTACTCTGATCTCGGTTGGGATAGAGTTCCCTGACATACACCTCACGTACATAATGGTTGGAAAGTTGGTTGAGGTCGCTCTTGATATGACTTGGCGTAAGCGATGAGCTTCGACGTGTGAAGAGCGGGTCGATGTTGTACCAGGCGAGCAACGAGCGTCGATAACCACTTGTGAGTCCCGTTTTATCCTTGTATTCCTCCATGGTGGATGGTACACCAGAGATAATCCACGATGTGGGTGCCGAGACATCGATGGCATTTTTTGTGTTTTCGAAGTCGTCGAGGTATGATGCATTGTCCTGTGTGCCATGCGACTGTCCGGCAATGAGTTGCGCAAACTCTGCCGACAATTGTATGTTGGAAGGTTGTGTGACATGCAGGAAGGGTATCTTATCAAGCATGTTGGTGAGCCACTGGCTCTCCTTCTTCCAATTGAGGTTGACACCCCACTGTGTGTTGTTCAGAGGTTCCGATCCCATGGCCACCTTAGTGGTAAGTGCCTGTTCGGAGAGGTGTCGTAGTGTACCACTCATCTGGAAGTTTTTGCTGAAGTCATACTCCCAGTTGACACCAAACATGGTTTTTCGTGATTGCCCATAGTCGGTATTGCTCTCCAAGGAGACATTGACGGCGGTACCTGCGTCGATGATACTCTGATTGAGGATAGTAACCTCACCTGCAGAATAATCGACGGTATAGTCGGAGCCTTCAGTAAGTGTAACGCCACCGGCTGTGACCACCACCGACCCCTGTGGCACGTTGTAGGCACCGAGAGAAATGACGTTGGCAGCCCGTCCTCGGAACTGTCCTTGCAAGATATATTTGTCTTTCTCTGCTATCTGTTTTGCCACCGTCTTGGTAGAATCGTATAGCTCGGTATAGCTGTATTTTTCAGCTATATTGGCAGCAACGCCTTTCGACACGAGGAAGTCGTGTAGATACTGTCCGAAAGGTTCTGCCGCAGGCAGGAATACACGCCCATTGCTCACAGTATATCCCTCTACATAGTCGAAGTACCCATTGGAGTGCGCTTTCATGTTGTTGTCCAACCGGTCGGCTCCCAAATCCTTGATGATTGTCTGGTCCTTGACCTGTGGTTCGGGGATATAGGTGATATAGACACCTGAAGTATCGCTCTGGAACTTGATATCCAGTCTAAACTTGTCTTTCTCAACAGAAGAAGCCAGATAATAGACATTTTTCATCATCAGGTCCCAGTTGCTCTGAGCCGGATTGTTACTGGTATTCTTCAGCGATTTTACAAAAAGGCATTTCGACACATCAGTCAGGTCGCTGGCGAACTCACCTACTTGGTAGGTTACTCCTCCGCTGGTGTATTCATAGGCTATGGCGAGCACCTGATCGGTCTGGAGTGCTGTCTTCAGCGAAACATATCCTAATGCGCTATTGATGGTATATTCTGATGAACTGAGCAGTCGCGCACTCTCTAACTTTTCGTAATCCGTACCACCTGTGAGCACATTGTCGAGCACGGTAGAAGTCTGCTCGATATCCCTTGCCCCCACATAAGTGGAATTCATCTCGGAATAGAGGTTATTGGCATTGTTGGATGGTGGAACAAGTTCCTGGCTTTCGCCTAAATCGGCGAAAGCGATGATATTTCTGGTGTTAGTGGTAGTTCCGCTCTTATTGGTGACCCAAATCTCTACACGGTTGATGGTGATGCCAGTGGTGAGGTTGGGCAATGTCTTCATGGCAGCATCGTAGCCTGAACGGAAATATTTCGAGAGGAAGAAGTGTCGATTTTCCTCATAATCGGCAGCGTCTATCTCGAATGGTGTTAGCTGCACACCTCCTTTGGATGAGACGGATGAAGATGAAGTCTTTTTTTGCGATACCACGGTTTGCAGTTTGAGTTTTCCAAACTGCATGTCGGTACGTATTCCGAAGAGTGAACTTGCGCCATTGACGAGCGAGGAGTTGGAAGGGAATGACACATTTCCACCCTCAACAAGTTTGATGATTTCATCCTCCTTACCCTCGTATTTGAGTTTCATCGTCTGTGCATCGAAATCGAAGGTGGCATCAGTGTTGTAGTTGATGTTCATGTTCACCTTGTCGCCCACTCGCCCATTGACATTGAGGTTGATTTTCTCGTCGAAGTCCATCGTAGTAGTGTGGCGATTGCGGATGGGGAGCGAGGGATTGTCGATGTTTTTGAAGGTAGCACCGAATTTCAATTCAGCTGTACCTTGCGTTTTGATGCGTACACCACCAGGACCGAAAATTTTCTCTGCCGGTCCCAGGTCGAAGTGCATATCGGTAAAGTCAAATTTTTCCTTGCCCTGTGCCTGTGCTGCCTCTTCGTTTTTGGATGAGAAGAACTGGTAAAGCGACTTGCGCTCAATCCATTTAAGATATTCCTCGTAGGTCATCATGATGGGTGCGTTGACGTATGAACCACCGATTTTGTTGCCAAAAATATAGCGGTCGAGGGTGTCGTTATAAACGACGTCCATCTTGAGGTTTTCAGGTCGCTGGAGATCGACAGGTCCTTCCTGAAGGTCTTCCTCTCCAACAGGCACTGTGCGCTGGACAGGCCATCTGAGGTTGATGAGTGAATCTGGGATTTCGTCTTCGTTTTCAAGCACAGGCTGTGCCTTGACATTGTTTTTCTTGCCTCCGGGCGGGTCGTCGTCGGTGGCATTCTTTGAATTATTCTGATTTGAGCGATTTTGCCTTGTAGGCTTGTCATCTTGTGGCACGGACAAAGCATTGCTTGCCATCATGCTGATGACAAACAAGAGGGATACGATTGCTACTGTCCAAAGTTTGAATTTCATTTACACAAGATGATTCTAACTACTTATTAATCATTTGATTTGCTTGAGGGCGAGTTTCACCACTTGCTCTACGGGGATGCCAGGCTGCTGACGGAGAATTTCGTTGACAACTTTGGCAGATGGTGCTGGTGAGAAGCCAAGCATGGTAAGCGCACCGATGGCCTCGTCGCGCACTTCTTTGTCGATGGCGGGCAGATTGTTAGTTGGATCTGTGGACAAAGGTAGCTGTTGTACCAAGTCGCCTAAGTCGCCAATGGCAATTTTGTCGCGTAAATCAACGATAATGCGCTGTGCGGTTTTAAGTCCAATACCCTTGACGCTTTTCAGAAATTTATCATTACCTGATGAGATGACATTGACAAGTTCGGCGGGTGTGAACGACGAGAGAATCATGCGGGCGGTGTTGGCCCCCACTCCAGAGACAGTAATCAGCAGGCGGTATAGTTCCCTCTCCTGCTTGGTGTAGAACCCAAAGAGCGTAAATGAGTCATCACGTCCTCCAGTTGTCAAAGCCTCATGCACATAGAGCTTGACCTCTTTCTGATTCTGTATCGCCGTGTAGGTGTTGAGCGAAATGTTAAGCGCATAACCTACCCCTGCCGCCTCTACGACAGCCATTGCTGGGGTAACTTCTGTGAGTTCGCCCCTGATATATTCTATCATTGCCTAATTATTTTGTATATATACAATTATTTTGTAGTCCATGTACGACTTGTCAACTCAATTTTATACAACTGTCAACTCGTCATCTTTTAAACAATAACGTTTTCTACGGGTTATTTATTGCATATACATTAGAAAATTGAAGAATGAAGGTTGAATTTAGGAGTTATTGTAGTAAGTAATCAAAATAATCTGTAACTATAAGTGAATTCAGCAATATAATATTTTTCTATTTTTTAGTCACATTATTTTGTTATTTTGTCAAAAAGTGCTATCTTTGCCATGTTTAATCATTAAAAAGTTGCTGGACATCAGTGCTCAAACATGAGAAACACCTCTATTGCTACATTGATGGACTCCGTCACCTCATGGCGGTGACCCTAAGAATTTGCCTTAACCCAAGCTATATACCATGACCTCACTTCTCACAAAGACTCTTTGGTATCCCATGCGCGTGACATACAACCGCGAGTTACACGTGAAGGAAAGCCTCGACAATTTAGGCATTGAGAATTTTGTGCCCATGCGTAGTGAGGTGGTAAAAAGCGGAGACAAGTCAATGAAAGTGAGGGTGCCAGCCATTCACAATCTTATCTTTGTGCATACGAGCCGAGAGCGTCTTAACGACCTAAAGAGCCACCATGCAGCTTTTGCGCCGATGCGCTATATCATGAAACGACATAACGAGAAACTTTCCACCGAGGAACGAATTTTAGTAGTGCCCGATGTACAGATGGAGAATTTTATCCGTGTAGCCTCAGTGGATGACGATAGCGTAATGTTTCTCGACTACAACGAGCAATTCCTTGGCAAAGAGGGTTGCCGTGTGCGTATCACCAGCGGCAAATTTGGAGGTGTGGAAGGCACTATCCGTCGCATTCACCGCAACAAGCATGTTGTAGTGCAAATCGAGGGCCTGGCCGCAGTGGCCATAGTCTTTGTCCCGGCATGTATGCTGGAAGAAATTTAAAAGAATAATACTAACACATTATAATATTATGGAACATCTAATAGCCAATAGTGGAATACAATTCATTGAGACATCAATGGAGTTTAATCCAGCAGAGCCACTGACCATTGGTGGCAAGACACTCAAATACTCTTTTTTCGAGTTCTACAACCCCACCACTGGGAGCATGATTCTTGATTTAGCATACTTCAACAACACCGGTAATGAAGGGAAGTATATCCCGCTGAATGAAATCCGACAGCAAGATGCCTTTGAGAAACTTCCAGACGGTCGTGAGGATTTAGACGTGATGGGTATGCTGAAACTAAACCCCTATGTCAACCCCACCCAATTCTCGCAATACGAGGACGGTTCGAATGAAATTATCGGTGTCAACTCGCTAAACACCTACCGTCTGCCCGACCCCAAGAACAAGAGCAACCGCCTCTTTGCCTTTGACATGCTGCTGAATCACTGGCTCCCCATGCCTATGTTTGAAAAAGACATGACAGGCATCACAATGAACTATCCCTACGCTTGGTGCCGTGTACGTATTGAAGACTTAGGGGAGACCAAGAAAGGAATGCATAAATACCGCCTTATCTGGGCCTTCGACACACAGTTGGGCGAAGACGACCTGCAGAACCTGCGACCTTTCTTCTTCGAGTTTGACAGCCCCACGAAAAATTACGCACTCTGTAACCGCGCTGACGAACTATTAGGGTTTATGTCAACAAGCGAAGAATTTCATGCCTTCAGCGACCATATACGCTCGCTGCTCAACATCCCCGACACCGAACTGTCGAACCGCTATATTGCCTTCTACATCTATCTAATTAATTACATTCGCTTAGGTAATGGTGCACCTGAAATAGTGTTGCACAACCTGCAAAAAACCATCCCTGTGGATATGGTGCTCGACATAGGCAACTCACGCACCTGCGGTGTACTCTTCGAACGAGGCGACTTCACCAAGGCGATGATGTTAGGTCTGCGCGACCTCACCCATCCCGAGCGGACATATGTCAAATCATTTGATATGCGACTGGCTTTCCGTATGGCCGACCTTGGCAACGACATTGTGCTCAGCGACGACAGTCTCTTCCGCTGGAAGAGTTTCCTGCGTATCGGCGACGAGGCCCGCAACCTCATCTACAACTCCGTGGAGGACGAAGGTCTTACTCAGACGAAAAACAACTATTCCAGTCCTAAACGTTACATCTGGGATGACAAGAGTTCGGAAGACAGTTGGCAATTCCTCAACACCGTAAATGATCCTTTCTTCATCGGCATCGCAGACAACATCTATGTTCCTGTACTCTCCGACCTCTTCGACTCCAAGGGACATTTCCTTAGGGATGGCGAGACACAGGACTTCCTTGAGAGCAAGAACACCCGCTATTCCCGCTCGTCTCTGATGACCTTTGTGCTGATAGAGATTTTCCAGCACGCCATTACACAAATCAACTCTATCCCCTTCCGCAAAAAACACGGCGACATTGACTGCCGTCGCGTGCTGCGCAATATCATCCTCACCTGCCCCACCGCCATGCCACAGGCAGAGCAAATCAAGTTGCGGCAGTTTGCACAGGATGCCTACGACGCAGTAGCCATCTGCACACAAGGATTACCACCTGTGACAATTCTGCCTACCGCCGACAGTCTTCGCATCAACGACGACTACGATGACTCAGGTCGCCGTATGTGGAGCTACGACGAGGCTTCGTGCTGCCAGTTGGTATATCTTTATGCCGAAATTGCAGAGCGTTACCGTGGCGAAATTCACCGCTTCTTCGAGCTCAAGGGCCATGTGCGTCCTGAGGATGTCGAGGAGGGTTACGAAGGCAAGTCAATCACAATAGGTACCGTGGATATCGGTGCAGGTACCACCGATGTGATGGTATGCTCCTATCAGTGCCAAGGTGAGGGCAACAGCCGCCTCACCCCCAAACCTATTTTCTGGGACAGTTTCTATCTGGCTGGCGATGATATTCTGCGTAACCTTGTTCAGAACTTCGTCATCGAAGGGACCGATTTTGAAGACCCCAATATTGGTAATATCTCCAGTGCCCTTAAGGCCCGTATCAAGGAGATGACTACCGACGAAATGATGAAGGTGAAGAAATGGAATGAAAACGTCGTATATAGCGATAAAATTCAGCAACTGATTCGTTTCACAGACCCAGAGAGACAACGTTCCATCAAGCGCAGTCTATGTATAGACCTCATCCGCGACTTCTTTGGCATAGATAGCAACATGATGAGTTTCCGCGACCGCCGATGCCGTGTAGATTTCAATACTCAGGTTTCGGTACCCATCGCACAATTTTTCATGGAACAGTTGCGCACAAAGATGCCTTCACGCCGTTTTACCTTCGATGAGCTGTTCCCAGAGAACAAGCCCGCCCCATACCTGCTCGACTATTTCGAGGAACATTTTGGTTTCAGGTTTGAGGAGCTTGAATGGATTTATGATGCCAAGGCTATTTCCAAAGCCGTGAAAGACACCATGGAACAACTGATTAAACAAATCTCAGTGGTGCTCTATTCACACAGATGCGACATTTTGGTGCTGGCTGGCCGTCCCACCTCGCTCGACCCCATCACCGAGTTGTTTATCAAATACTTACCCATTGCCCCCGACCGTCTCATCCGCTTGAACGACTACCGTGTGGGCAACTGGTATCCTTTTGCCGATGGACAGGGTTATTTCTATGACCACAAGTCAATTGTTGCTGTGGGCGGCATGGTGGGTTACATGGCATCCACACAAGGATTCAACGGCATGGTGCTCGACTTCACGAAGATGATTAAGACCATGAAATCGACGGCCAAATACATGGGCCTATACAATTCTAACAGTATGAAGGTCAGCCAGTCTTTCCTTACACCCGAACGGGGTATTGCCAGCACCAATATCGCAGTATTCCCTGCATTCATCGGTTGCAAACAGTTTGATACACCAATTTACCTGGCACGCCCCATCTATGCCGTCTATGAACATGCCAACCGTGGTGCGCTTACCGTGACATTCTCACGCAACTACCAGGAGAACCGCGAGACCATTCAGATAGAAGAAGTAACCGACAGCATGGGCAACGACGTGCCCAAGAGTGCAGTGGAACTTATACAGCAATCGCTCGTTGACGATGGCAGTTTCTGGCTCGACAAGGGTGAATTCGACCTATCGCTGTAAATTCAGTCCAATTGAAGATTAAAGATTAAAGACCAAAGATAGAAAATAGAAAAAACATACGACCATGATCGATAAACTAACCAAACAGATTAACAACATCAATCAGTCGCTCAACTGGCTTCGTGTTAATCAAGAGGAGCAATATGAGCAACGGTTCCTGCAATTAGTAGAGGAGCGCCGCAAGTTGAAGATTATTCGCAATGCCGCTTCCGACAACCCCGCCATTGCAGCCTTCGGTATCAGCCAAGTGGGTAAGTCGTACCTGATGAACTGCCTACTTAAGAGTAAGGACAGTCCTTATATGGTAGATGATGGAAATGGTAAAAAGTATGAGTTTGTGTCCCAAATCAACCCTATCGGCGAAGGAAAAGAAGCCTCGGGTGTAGTGACACGCTTCAGTTCTTTCTCAAGGAATCCAGGTCTATATAGTGACAAGTATCCAGTGATGGCGCGTCTTTTCTCTGTTGCCGATATCATCATGGTACTCAGTGACACCTATTATAATGACCACAAGGACTACGGTAAATTCACACTGAAATGGTCGGATGTGGAAGATATCAGCCGCAGCATCAGAGAAGAATTCATCAGTGCAGCCCCTTTGCCAGTTCCAAACTTGACAGCAGACGACGTGCTTAACATCAAGACCTATTTCAGCAAGCATATTGGTCGTGCTGCCAACTATGCCAGTAGCAGCTGTACGTTCTTCGACAGTATTGCCGTAGTGATTGACCGCATCCCCGACAGCGAATACGCCCGTGTATTCTCCCATCTGTGGAACAACGACAAGAATCTGACACGCCTGTTCAACCATCTGCTCTCACTGCTCCGCGACTTTCAATTTGCCGAGCAAATATATCTCCCCATTGATGCCGTTGTACACAACAACATCAAGCCCAACACTATCATGAGCGTTCTATGCCTACGCATGCTTTTCGACCAAAAATACTCATACAGCAGTAAAGTATATATACGCAAGGGCAACGACTATGAAGACATTGGCACACACCTGAAGAGCGAGATCTGCGCCTTGTGCAAAGAAGCTATTTTCAAGATTGATGGAGAATTTCTTACCAGCACAAGCCGTTACGACATGGAAGGAATCGACGTAGAGAATGTCGCCAAGCTTTCCAGTGGTGATGTGGATATGTCAATCTTAAAGGACAACGATTTGCTTGACTTCCCCGGTGCGCGCTCACGTTTGAACGACGAGGTGGGCACAATGGCTGAAGATGAAAAGTTGCTTGAATGTATGCTCCGTGGAAAAATTGCCTATTTGTTCAACACGTATAACGACAATCTTGCTATAAACATTCTGCTTTATTGTCACCATGACAAGCAAAACGAAGTGAAGACAATGCCCGGCCTACTTAAAGAGTGGGTTTACACCTACGTAGGCGACACACCAGAGAAGCGCAGTGCCACCGTGGCAAAGGCAGACGGTTCACCTTTATTCTACATTGCCACCATGTTTAATATTGACATGAAGGAGAGAAAATCAGCCGCAGATGACATCAATGGATTGAACAACCGTTGGGAAGGTCGTTTCGAAACAGTGCTGTTAGGAGAATGCTTTGGAAGTACAGAGGAATGGGTGAACAATTGGACTGGTCCCAATAAGAGTTTCAAGAACAGCTATCTGCTTCGCGACTATCAATATTCCGAAGACCTATATGATGGTTTTCGTGCAAGTGGATCCGAGAAAAGCATGAAAATGGATGCCGACTACTACAAGTTGATGCGTAAGTCATTTTTCTCTCATCCAGCCGTGTGCAAACTCTTTGGCGACCCTGCTCTCTCATGGGATGTAGCTGCTACGAAAAACAACGACGGTACTCTGTATATCATCCAAAACCTCAAGCGTGTAGCCACAAACATGAATCATACACGCAACCAACAGTTTAATGACCAGTTTGCCAGCATATCCTCTCGTATCCGTAGCATTATGGTCAACTATTACATCACCGACAACAAGGATGACTTGCTGAAGAAGAACATCCGCATGTCGAAACGAGTATATCGTGAATTAGACTTTACTTGCAATAGGGACAACTACTATTTCGGCCACATGCTGCAAGGCTTACAAATGAGAGAAAACGTCTGCTACAACCTTGTTTACCAAGACCTTGCAGGCAATGCTATCAACGAAGATGTGAGCGATTTCGTCAACTATGAGATTATCCACAAGCAATGTGCTAAATACGGCCATCCACTCGATTCACAGAAATCTGACAATGAGAACTGGGAGTCATTGATGATAGTCTATGACTATGATACCCGGGATGAGGCGGAAAGAGACCTGGCTCGTAAAAAAGTGGACTGGAAAAAACTATTTAACGTCAATTTCTCTCGTAAGCTCCGCTCCTTCATCATTGCCGACAAAATATTCAATGCATGGCAAGAACACATCAAGTCATCCTCATTTATGAATGAATTCAGCGGTGAAGACTCTTTTGACAATGCCATTATGACAGAACTTGTTAAAAACATCATCGCAACGGCCAAAAAGGTGAAACTTGCCGACAAGATGGCCAGCATCATCGCCGACATAGTAGATGTTGTAGCCATTGGCACCACCAACATTAATCTGATTTCCGATATGTTGGTGAGTACCATTAACGACTTTGTAATGGACCTGGGATTCTCTACATTGACCGAAGAGCAGATAGCCAGCACAAAGCATATCGGCGAAGAGCGCAACCTGCATATCTTCGACTATATCTGTCGCGATACACCAGCCCGCTATAGCGATGAGGAGCTGACCAACCTATTCAACGATATGACCACGAAGCCCAATATCCTTATCCCATCGTTTGAGGAGAATTACAACAAGTGGGTGGAATACATGATCATCTCGTTTATAGCCCATTTGGAGATTCCCGACTACGACCATGCTGCCAACGAGGCACTGGAAGTCATCTTGAAGTCAATCGACAATGCTCAAAATGAAGAGAAGAAAGAGTAGTAGGAAACCAACAACTATTACAACATGAAAAAAATCACATTCGACACATCCGGCGGCTCAGGCCACCAGCCGTTCTGGAATCCGTGGGGTCCCTGGGGATGCCTATGGCGCTTTTTGGTATTCTTAGCCATGCTATTCCTGCTCTTCGGAGTACTCTCATTGTTCAAAAAATGCAACAGCAATAAATTCAAGGATTTTGACGATACAGAGATTCCCGACTCCATCTATCCTCCCAAAGACGATCCACGTCGTCATGTTGAGCCTATCGACACTGTGCCGAGGAATCCCTTCGAGAAAGACTTCGACGACCCAGGCCCCAACCTGCCCGACCCTGAAGACAACTACATCCCGCCTGTAGAGCCTGGCGATACCATCACCGACCCCGACACCGGACGCAAGTATGCCGGCGACCGTCTGAACGTGATACTCGACTCGAAAGCCGACGACAGCACCTTTAAGCAGTGGGCAGCAGAATTCAAGGAGCATTATCCTGGGGATGAATACGAAATAGTCTATTATAACCCGCTCACCAAGACGCTTCAGATTCAGGTGCCCAAAGAAGAACGGGATGCCATCAAGAAAGCTCTTCCCGAGAAGATTACCGACATCTCATTCAAGGTCTTCGACGAGTCGTTCTACACTAGGGCGGCAGCAAAGCCCAATGACCCTGCCTTTGAGGTGCCACAACTCTGCTGGTACTTCGCTCCCATCCAGGCATACGAGGCATGGGAGATTACCACAGGTAGCAGTGATGTCAGGGTGGCTGTCATCGATAGTTATTTCGATGTGGACCATGTGGAATTGGGAGGTGCCAAAATCAGCAGTCCCTATAACGTTCCACGTAAGAACACCGACCTGCGGCCACCTGCTGGAACAAGCGAAGAAGATGGAATGTTTTTCCACGGTTCGATGGTAGCCTCTATGGCCGTCGCCAAGCAGAACAACAGCGCCGGTGCCAGCGGCATCGCTCCCGACTGTACGCTCATCCCCATCAGCATAGGTGATTATATGGGCAACTTGGCCATGCTCGATGCCATCCTCTATGCCATTTACCAGGAGGCCGATGTCATCAACCTCTCTATCGGACAAATGTGGGGCGAGGGGGCAAGTGAACTGCCACTCGAAGACCAGATCCGCTTTGCAGAAGAGGAACTATTGGTAGAGCAGGACGTGTGGGACTATGTTTTCGGCATGGCTGATGAGCGCAACGTCACCATTGTATGGGCTGCAGGCAACGACAACCTCTACACCGCCATGGATGCCACGAAGCGCAACTACAGCACCATCAAGGTGTCGGCACTCGACCCCGACTTGCACAAGGCTTTCTTCAGCGACTTTGGCAATTTCAAGGAGCACAATGTGGAGATGTCCACCATCTCAGCACCCGGCATGTTCATGTTCGGCGCCATGCCATGGAACACCTACGTCTCAAAGGAAGGTTTCCAAGTCTCTCATGGCACAAGTTACGCAGCACCGGTGGTGACGGGTGCCGTAGCACTAATGAAGAGCCTCGACAAATCATTGAGCAACAAAGAGATTATCCAGATACTCCAAGAAACTGGCAAACCCATCGAGGGTCCTGAAGGCACCACCATCGGTAATATGATACAAATACGTGACGCCCTGATGCGCATCAAAGGAGGAATGGCCAAAAGCGATGAGGTGATGGATGACCACTCGAAACTTAAAGGTCTGTGGCAAAGCACAGAACTGTTGAAGCAATATACGGATGGCAAGTTCAACGGCAACCAATGCCGCCTATACTTCCAAATCGACAGTGAAACAAGCGGAAGCATAATCTACTATACCGCCACCTCCACTAAAAAAGAATACACTGCGCCCGTGAGTCTGAAATGGGAATCCTCAAAAGTGACCATCACCCAAAATGGAAACGCCACCTGTCCGTCAGATCCATTGAAATTCAGTCCTTGCTCATTTGCGACAAGTGCCGATAGTAAAGGCCTACTCTTGGTGAACTTGGTAGGTAATGACCTGGAATTCAACCTAAGGCAAGTGAAAGAAATCGAGAAAGAATGAATAAGATTTGAGATTTGGAGCAATCCGTAAAATAAAAACGAGAAATATGAAAGAGAAGAAAAGCGGCAAGATAACACTTGCCAACATCATTGCCATGCTGGGGCTTGTGCTCCTGATTGTATGTTTATGGTTGGGTCAGGCACTCAGAAGTGGAGAATTGGGTGGCATGACTGTGCTCATCTCTGTGGGTATCACTATCGCTGCGGCATTGCTGCTATGGCTGATGATTAAGGCCAAGGGTGCTGAGACCAACACCTCAAAATGGAAGATTATTGAATTCGGCACCTTAGTACTGTATCTCGCACTTGCCGTGCTCACAGCTCCCATTGCACTGAACTTTTTCTCAGTGCTCTCCAACAAGGATAAGCTCCAGGATACGGCCCAGAACGATATAGAAAACATCCAAAAGGCCATCGACAATTTCAAGCAAGATGAGAAGAAAAATCTGGGAGTGACAACTGAAGGTCTCAATAATGTGTGTAGTGCCAAGGCAAGCAATGAGACACCCGACAATAATGTCATCGAATTCATAAAAAATGAGAATATTGCATCTAATTTCTCAGAATTCAGCGAAAAACACGTCAGCAAATGGAAAAGTACAAAGGAAGGCGAAATAGAAAGCATCGACCTGTCGGGACTTGCTGAAAAGGACCTCGACGGTGTGGAAGCAGGAGAATATGGCAGTGGTTGGGAAGAAAGAATTGCCACAAGCAAAAATGCCATCCGCAACTGGCAGCTGTTGAAAATACCATCAGCCATAGGAAATATCCAGTCGCTTTCTGAAGAAGTAGGCAAAACGCTGACCGCCTTTTCAAAGAATGCCCCATTCCCAGAGATTAACAACGAATCAGGCATTTACAAAATTATTGACGAAAGAAGCGACAAGGGAGGCAATGCCTATGAGACAAAGAGCAAGGTGCAGGATATGATTAAAGACTTGTCACCCTTCACTGTGATGGGAATCGGTGCCATGGTGCTGATTCATCTACTGATATTGTTTAATTATTTTATGGCCTACCGCACTCAGCGCATGAACAAAAAGCAAAGTGAAAACGACGGTGGAATCGTACTTAATATCTAATAGACCTATGCCACTTTCAGAAGCACAAAAAAAGCAAATAGAGCAGAAATACCAACAAGGTATGATCGGCAAACAGCACTTGGAAATCTATGTGAGAAGCGGCAAGATTACCAGTGTGGAGGAATTCAACGGGTATAATGAGAATTTGGTAAAGACGCTTAAAAGCATTTTTGCCTCTCAGCCAAACCAGCAGGAGATAGCCGATTGGAAAGCCATTGTTCCCCTGCTCGGCAAGCCATCCGACGAACTGAAGAGTCGCCTGTTAAGCTATATCAACCGCTGGGAGTCGCTACTTCCTAACGGTAACCATGTGACAGAAGCCCGTGAACACCTCGCCAACATTGACAAAGACCGCGAGGCAGCAGAATGGAATGAACTTCTGCCTTTGTTGGGTACCACTAACGAGGAGTTAAAACTTCGTCTCCAATCTTTCATCGGTCATTGGCCCAATAGCGACCATGTAGCAGAAGCACAACAACATCTCGCCAACTTCGATCAGCAAAAAGAGCAGGAAGAATGGGATAGAGTGGATAAATTCAGCATCAGTTCGATGATCAACTTTCTCACCAAATATCCCTACTCCACTCATATCAACGAGATAGATGACCAAGTATGGAATCTTTGCGCCCCGAACTTTTTCTCCACCGACCTTCGCGACCGTCTCAACCAATACCACTACTATTTCCCCCAGGGCAATCATATCAATGAGGCATACAACATCGTCTGTTCACTCGACGAATGGGAGAACGTGAGAAATTCAAAAGATCTGACGACCATACACCAGTTCGTCAACATGCGTCCCGAGAGTCCGTTTATCAACGACGCGAAAATGTTGGAATTCCAGCAGAAGCAGGAGGAATTGGAACTGATGAAGAAGCAGTTTAATGAATACGACATCCGCAAGCTACTCTATTTCATCAACGAGCACATCTTCACCACTAACGAGCTGATTGAACATGGTGTGGCAACAGAAAGGTCGATAGAGATTTTGATGGACATTGAGAAAATCATCGACAGCCTACCCCCAATTGAAGATGTGATAGTGAAGTGTGAGCCTATCTGCTACGAGAACCATACCGACATCTATATGTTTGGCATTCCTGGCACAGGTAAGTCATGTGTATTAGCAGGAATGGTGCATTCGAAAGACAGTCCCCTATCCTACAACTCTGTGCTCTCCGGTGGTCGTTATGCCGATGCAATGGTGCAATATCTGAGCCAGGGCATGCCACCTCCCCCCACAAAGATGAACTACCTGACTACTATCAAGGGTTCGATGATTGATAGTAAGGGTTATACCCATGACTGCAATTTGGTGGAGATGGCTGGTGAGGAATTTGCCTTCCACATCGCCGACAACGAGAACAACCAGGTATCGTTCGACGATATGGGTACCGGTGTGACAGAGCTATTGGCCAACAACAACAGCAAGTTGTTTTTCATCGTGGTTGACCCGACAAAGGAAAATATTACCTTCAACAAATTGGTTCTTGTGCAGAATGAACAGGGTGAGATTGTGCCCGACACTCGGCGTGTAAGGGTGAACCAACGTCAATGTCTCAACCGAATGGTGGATTTGTTTACACTCCCCGAGAATGAACACATCATGAAGAACGTGGAGGGCATACACTTCATCATTACCAAAGCCGACACCTTCAAATGCCTCGCACATGAGAGAGACCAATACGCTGCCAATTTCTTCACCAATGAATACAGAGATGTATATCGTAAACTGACAGATTTCTGCCGTGAGCATAACATCAATGCCAAAAAAGACAAGACGCTCAACGGTAAACCAACAATCTACACCTTCAGTTTGGGACAGTTCTATGTAGGTAATATTGTGGAATTCAACGACCACGACTCACTGAAAATCATCAATGCCATCATCAACAATACATGGCCCGTCAACAAAAAGTCGTTCTGGGACAAGTTTAAGGCTATGTTTAATTAGTAAAGTTGACGAGTAAACAAGTTGACGAGTTGACAAGTTATATGTTGCATTAATACCTTCAACAATTATTCATAAGAAGCACAAATGTGACAATTCCGCATAGCTACTCTTCAATGTTCAATCTTCAATATATAATATAACTCAACTTTCGCAAGCTCCAGCTTCGTCTGGTTTTTAGGTCGCTTCGCTTGCAGGTTTTAAGGTGTTATATATATGGTTAACGATATGTTTGAACATATCTCACCTCATAACCTAAAGGCCCCATAACTTAGAAGTTGAGTGAATGCGAAACTTCAAAAATATAACTAATGCAACAAGGAAACAACAAGATTAGCCTTTTGATTAGCGGCAATCAATTTCGCAGTGCCGGTTTTCAACCCATCATAGCTACCGGACAATATATGCTTCAGCTCACCTATCAGAGCTATCCTGGTATGGATTCCACGCCCTATTACTATGTGCTGAGGATTACTCCCGACTACACACAATACACTTTGGTTCATAACAAGGTGACTTCAGCCGATGGTGTCAGTGGAACGATGCTGAAGATGTCTGTAGCCATTCCCGCAGGCACTCGGTTGCAAAATGGTGTTAGCGTACTCACACTGCTTGATGAGATTCGCGAAGCCTTCACCACACTCTTCATGGTGCCTACACTTGGTGTGGAAGGCGATCTCACCTACAAAAGAGACTTGCCCAGCAAGGCTGTATTCGAAGAGATTCTCTCACGCTATCCCCTTGAGCCAATCCACACATATCAGTGCGTCAGCGAAGGTTCCCGCCCAGGCATCCTTGTGGCATCGAGAGATACTATAGAACTATTGTTTCAGGATGCACAATGCCCAGAATTTAAACACTATTCAGAAGTCATTATCGCTAACGAAGCCGATTGTTCATTCTACGAAGGTTGCGTGATTAACGAATTAAACAATGGCAGGGGTATCCCCATCCCCCCCATTCGCACATACCGTCTGATCATTAACGGCAAAGACCGCAAATGGCCTGTCGCTGACCCGCTCAATGAGCGAACGGTCATCTCCAGCACGAAGCTATTCGGCCTCAGTTCTAACGAATATGAGGAGGAACGCACTTCGTTCACCATCAACGAACTACTCAATGGCAGCGGTCCTTCAAATGTGAGTATCGACATGGAGAATCGTGTGGTGAGCTGCACTATCAATCACCCCAATCGAATTGTCCGCCGTAAACCCGTGAAAAAGCCTACGGAAATGTCACTTTCGATGAAAATTCGTAATTGCCCCATAGAAGAATCGTCTTTTCCTGCCACACTTGACATCCAGGGCAATGGCATTCTTGCACAACAATACCCTGTGGAATTTGTCCGCAGAAATGGATACTTCATCTGCGGCACCCCCATCGACAATCGGCTTGCCAACCAAAACGTGACCATTAGTGTCCAGACAGATGGCACTATAGATATGACCACCCCTGTCACCCGCCTACTGAATGAGGGTGCTAACGATATTACGGTGGAATTTGACCGCTATTTCCAGAAACCTGCAAATTTCGCCGCCACCATCAACCGTAATAAAAAGTCAATCCTCGGTGTGGGTCTCGCCACCATCGCCCTATTACTTGCCGGCATCATTTTCCTTGCTGTTAGGGGAAAAGATGGAAAGGAAGTCATTAATTCTAACGATAAAAAGGAAGGTGGTCCTATCACAGAGAATCCTATCAAAAAAGAGGAGCACAAAAGCCTTGCTGATTTTATCAAAGAGAGTGAAAAAAACCTCGCAGAGGATGACCTTGCATTCGCTGTCGTCGATGATATTTACAACAAATATCAAGAATACCAAAAGGATGAAAAAGAAATCGAGAAATTGGGTAATACCGCGAAGGAATTTGGAGATAAGATTGGGATATATCATGATTTGGTGGAGGCTATCAACAAGAGGGCAAAAAACGATGAAAGAACCAATCCAATAACTCAATTAAGGAAGATTTCAGGCAACGATAGCGAAATAGGAAGTTTTAAAGAATTAAATGAGCTTTATAACAATTATATTCATGACAACCACAAAAAATATGTGGACATGCTATATCATGGAGGAAAAATAGTAAATAGCGAAGGGAAGACAGTAGATTTCTACTGGACAACTAAATCAAAAGATCAAAATTTTAATACTGCAAAAGGTTTTTACGTTAACCCTTCATTTACAATAGATAGTTTCGATGACTTTAAAGCAATTGTAGATAGTGTTTATACTAAAACTAACGAAAAAACAGAAAGAGCAAGTTCTGGAAAAGTAGGTTCAGGTAGTTCAGGAGCTACTGGTAGTACAGGAAAGTCTAAAAGTTCTGGTGGTACAGGAAGGGCAAGAGGAACTGGTAGAACAAGTGGGTCTGGAGAATCTAGTAGTACAAGTGGCACTGGAGGCTGGGTTCATCGATAATAATGCCATTCATCATGATTTGCAATCCCTTTTTTCTGAGATATTTGTATAATAATCCGAAATAATAGAATTAAATGATTGTCTCACATTACGAATTAAAAATATTGGAATAATGAAAGCAGTAAAATTACTATTATCGTTTATTTTGATACTTGCTGTGGTTGTCGGAGCCTTGTATCTGACAGGAGCCATGGGCGGTGACGATAGTTCTAAAGTCAAGGACCCTGAGACATTCAACAAGTTAAGCGCCTCGCTTGATGAAAAATGGAATAGTATCGATTGGAATAGTGAGCTCTATGATGACTTTTTAATAGACATACAACAAAATGAGCGAAAATTAGGTTCTGAAGGTATGAACACCCTAATTGATAAGCTCAACGAAAAGGCCATTCCCAAACTTCACGCAGCCATGATAGGTGAATTTGCCAAAGAAGATTGCGACAATCAAATTATTCAAGATTACAAGAAATACCTGGACAAGCTACTGGAAACAGGAAGAACAGACAACAATAATCTCAAAGAGATGTCCAACACATATACTATCTATCAAAAAGCTATTGCGTTTTGCTCAAAGTCCGTCGTCTTCAATTCTGGTGATGGAACGACCTGGACCCCATTGAAAGCCCAAAAGCAAAACTATATCTCTACACGAAATAACATCAAAAGCGACCCTTATTACAAAAACATCAAAAACATCAAAAGGATTGCAGACTTCATGAATAATTTGGATGCAAAAATGAATGCCGCTTCCAGTGGTTTTGCAAATGCAGTGGCTCATAAGATTTACAACAAGTATAAAAATGGAGGTGGTAATTTCTTGGATGTATATGCCAAATATTGCAAGGAATTCGGCAAGAACTCTTTGCTCGACGGTTTAGCTGAAATGTATATCTAAATCAAGACACATTCCACTTACATTTTCTCAATAATAACCAGCGATGAAAAGACTATCCATTATTTTATCTTTCAGTTTGCTCTGTAGCATCCCATGTCTTTCCCAAAGTAATCTTGAAGATTTAAAACAGGAATACAACGAGGTGAAAAACAATTTGGCAGAGAAGCGCGAAATACAAGCAAAAAACTACGAATCGTATGCTCAAAGTTTACGTGAATATGAGTTTTTGAAAAATTATGTAGCTATCGAGAAAAAAGAACTAAAGGACTTTGCAAAAGGATATAAGAATGAGAGTGTACTGAAAGGATTGAGAGAAGCACTTGGTTCTCCATATAATAGTGCAACTATCTCACAAGTTATAAGTTTAGCCAACGATACTAAAAAAGAGATGACAGATAGTCAAAAAACTGAGGCCGAATCTCTTATAAATCTGTTAAGCAATTATAAAGGAAACATTGAGTTGCTTAAAGGCATCATCAACACACTATCAAATAGCAATAACCTATCCACACTTAGGAAAAACAACCAAAGTGACTTGAGATGGAAACAAATAGACAAAGTCTTTAAGGAAAAGGCAGCTGATATTCAAAAGATTGAAAGCATAAGATACCTACAGAAATTACTGGAGCCTTTTAAAAAACACACTGGCAATCCTTTCATTCAATTCGATGAAATGAAAACCACTGTAGAAAAAATGAAATAGTCTTTCCATGTACATGATAAATCGCCAGAATATGAAAAGAATCATCACCACCATCCTTTGCCTATTGTCGTTTTGCTTTGGCATCTATGCACAAAGCCAAAACGTAGAAGAGATGACAGAAAAACAACTAAATGATTCCATCAGAAAATGGAAAAGGGAACTTGGTAGATTTCCCAAATATATAGAAACACAAGAAAAAAACATCAGCAAAAACACTCAAAATGCACAAAAGCTAAAGGAAGAATTAGAGGAGGAGCGCAGCAAATACCCTGCAGACCTACTCATGGCTTATGACAAGCAAAAAGTCATGGAGATGGAAGAGTATTTAAAGCGTCCTTTCACAGAAATTAGCTGTCCGTACGTGAACTACATGAAGGAAAAAGCAGAGCGATATCCCCAGGACAAGGAAATGAGCAGAATGGCTAAACTGATTGAAGACTCTATGGCCATTAAATCTCTTTTATACGAAGCAGACAGATTAAACCAACGATTATTAGCATCAAATTATAGAGCTAACAAATACAAAACACTTCCTTTCACATACGATGAAATCACTAATATGATAAAAAGGGTGCAATCAAGATATTCAGTCAAAGCAGACAAACGATTGCTTGATATAGGAAATCAACTTTTGTATTATCAGTTTGGTATAGAGTATTTTAAAGAACTTGTGGACGCAATTCAAAAAACAAGGGTCAAAAAACAAGATACTCAATGGGCGAAAGACTACAAGCCTTTGTTTGATAATCTGGACAAGAAAGAAAGTAAAAACAGTTCTGCTAAAAGGATTGAGTATATCAAGAGCCTCCCTTACCTTGAAGACTGTCTTGGCCAGTTAGAAAAAGACCTTCAGGAACGTCCCAATGAAGAATCCCCCATAGAGGCACTCGTTCTCCGCATCATGGGTAAATAATATCACGCAATAAAACCATAAAATTCAAGATATGACCGAAAAACAATCATCCGCGACAGAGATACAATGGACGATGGTGAAACCGTCGATCAATGCCGGTGAGCAAGCGAACAGATTGCTTTCGCAAGCCCTTCCCCCCGATGTGGCCGCCCATTTTGCCACCATGCGTATCGCTAACAACAGATACATCTGGCAGTGGAAGTATGATGCCATTCCCCTGAGCAAGGCATCCCCCGAGGTGGCAGATGCTGCCCTTGTGGCGTTGGATAACATCCGCCAGCGTATCAAAGGTAAAATCAAGGACCGTATGCCAATTGTCGATGCTGAGCAATGCACCCGTTTAGAAGAGTGTATCCTGACCTGTCCTAATGAAGACTATATCTTCTGCTATCAGGATGCTAACGGCCAGACCGACGTGATTATCACCGGTTGGGGCTTTGTCAGCCGCAAGAATATCGACATCAACCCATGGAAGAAAGTCATCGCCAAGCCTGTCGAAGACCAAGATATTCTTGTTGGTTTCCAACAAGATGGCGAGCCACTTCCCGCCCGGCAATTCACCTTGACCAACAAAGGTGCCGTCAATACCTTCGTCACCGACGGCAATGGATACTACCGCTTTGAGAAACCATTCAACATTGGTACTCAACTGACAGTGACCGACCTGAAGACCAACAAGTCGTTCGACATTATGGTAATGAAAGGAGAAGAAGAACATATCTTCGACGTCACGATTAAAACACAAATCACCGTAAAGGTTCACAAGGGAGACATACCCGCTGTTGGCGAACAGGTCAAAATAGAGTGTGGCGACCATAGCTTTTCACTTGTTACCGACGAGCAGGGAGAATGTACCCAGACAGTCACCTTCGTTGATGACAAACAGGTGACAGCCACATGGGGAGAAAAACAAGAGAGGCAGTCTCTTTCGAAATCAGGCAACATATTTATCTTTGAAATACAACAGGAGTCACCCATTGAAGAGCCACCCCCTTTAGTGCCACTCAGTGCTTGCGTCAAAGTGATTGACCAAAACGGCAATCCCGTTCCCGAATATCCCATCATTTTAGAAAGTTCGGCTGGTGTCATCAACATCAACACCGATGTCGCTGGCCATACCTTTACACCTCCTTTGGTAGAGGGTGACAAATTTATCGCGAGAGACGGTAACAACCCCGACTGGTATCAGGAATATGTGATGTCGGGCCAAGAGGCTGAATATGTATTGATGATCAACTACGAGCCACCACGACCAGTGATGAATGCCCGTGTGAGGGTTATTGATTGCAACAACATCTTTGTCACCAATGTACCCGTAACGTTCTCCCAGCAAGGTATGCCCCCCGTGGAAGCATACATCGATGAGAATGGCGACTGCGTGGTGGACAAGGCACTCTTCATCCCCGACGCCCCTATCCAGGTGTTGGTCAACGATCCAAACCGCCAATTCCCGCCTATCATGTTTAGCATGAGTAATGACGAGAACGACTATCTACTGGCCGAGGAAAACAAAACGCCCTGGTGGCTCATCCTCATAGAAGTGCTTATTGCCCTTGGTGTGGCGGTAGGTCTATTTTTCCTCTGCAAAGCTTACCTCGCAGGTGCCTCCGGCATTTCGGACTTGGTGCACTAAAATAATCCTAAACTCACAATTATCATGCTCGAAATAGATCTAATCATTCTTTTTATTGCAAGTATTTTGACATTTGCACTATTTGCTTACGACAAGCATCTCGCCACATACGGGAAGTTCCGTGTTCCTGAGGCAGTGTTACTGCTTTTCGCTTTTCTTGGCGGTGCCTTTGGTGCTTTTTGTGCCATGCAGCTTTTCCGTCACAAGACCCACAAACCCCTTTTCTACATCACTGTGCCCATTCTGATGATTTTGCAGATAGGAGCCGACATCTTGATTAGGCTGTTAGTGACCCCATAGTGTAACCTATCATTATAACCATTGATATTATGTTGAATAAAAGAAAAAAAATCAAGCATAACGAGGCACATTGGACCCTCAGTCCCCAGGGTATTAATCCCAATGATCAGGCCAACAGATTGTTGCAATCGAAGATTGATAGTAACATCATCCGACATTTTGCCAAGCTGAATGTAGGTCAAGGATTCTTTGAGTGGACGTTCACCTGCGACTCTGAACCGATGATACTGTCACAAGCCCCTGAGGATGATGCAATGGTGGTCTGGGACGAGTACAATAAATTAGGAGAGCAGGTGACAAGAGCCTTTGGAGAGAATAGTATCATTGCTCAGCGAATTCTGCATGTCCCAAATGAGGATTTCATCTATTATTACAAAGATGCAGCTGGCATGATACAGATTGTGCTTACTGGTTGGGGATTTGCCAATCGACGTGGACCATCCGTAGGGCCTATTCAAAAAGAATTACCTTTGGAAGATCCTGACCCCATCATCAACATTGGCTTTATGAGAGATGGCGAGATGGTGGGCGACAGGAAATTCCTGTTAAGCACTGCTGGCCAAATCAAGCCCAACGAACTCACCACATCTGCCGACGGGTTCTATCACTTTGACAAGACTTTCAAGAAAGGCAGTGAGTTTTCCGTTACCGACCAAGCGAGTGGCAAGGAGTTTCCTCTAAAAGTGACAGCTGACCAGCTCGACTATGTATTCGATATCACCCAGTATGCCACGGTTAACATCACTGTAACCCTCGATGATAAACCTGCAGCCGGAAAAGAAGTATCATTGACCTATCGGGGCAACACACAGACACTGATGACCGACGAAAACGGCCACATTGCCACCGACCTTGTGCTCATCGACAACGAGGAAGTAACAGTGGAAGCAGATGGTTGTAGTGAGACAAAGACCATTATCCCCGAGGGCATCGAGATAATCATTCCACTGAAGACGGCTATGGCAACCTCAGTGGTGAAAACACAAGACCAAGATGGCAATATCGTCAGCGGCTATCACCTAATATTTGAAACGGACATGGGGCAGAGCGAACTGATAACCGACGAAAATGGTTACGCCACCCTTCCGGAAATGGAGATAGGCAAAATATTCTACCTGACCGACGACAATGGCGAGAAAAGGTCGTTTGAGGTCAGTAGAGAGAATAGCGAACACATCTTCTTAGTCTATATCGCCCCCCCCGAGCCAATATCCTCAATTTTAAAGGTAATAGACCAAAATGGCAACCCTGTGCCGGGTTATGAGATGATGTTTGCCTCTGCACAAGGGCAGTATAATGTGAGGAGCGACGAGATGGGCATAGTGGCACTTCCAGCAATGAACGTAGAAGACACCTTCAACATCAGCGATGCAATGGGCAATGCCATGACCTATCAGATTGCCCCCAATACTTATGAATTCTATTTCTATGTAAACATCCCTGTAGAAGAGCCTATGGTTCGCATCCGCGTTATGGACATCGACAATACTCCGCTCGATAATCTTGAAGTGTATGTGGACACCCCAATGGGCACCTTCTCTGCTATGTCCGACGACTATGGATATGCATTGTTCCCTGCATCCGCTTTTGTAGATAAGAAGAAAGCTAAAGTGCGTTTCACCGTCACTAAGGAATATAGAATGAGGAAAAAGCAACAAGGATAAGCTGAAAAGTTAACAAGTTGACGAGTTGACAAGCTGTTTCTTTCATAGTTGACGCATCATTTGTATCTTTTATAAAGAATCTATCCCTAAAAAGAAAATAACTATGGCCGACCAATTTTCTTACAATCACAATTTCAACTATACAAATCAACAAAATGAGTACACTTTCCGCCTCCGCAAGAAGCGTAGAGGTTGGTGGTGGCTCTTGCTCCTGCTGCTACTTCCGCTGCTGCTACTGATACGCTGTCAGCACGATATCACAGTGACTGTAATCGATGCAAAAACGAAAAAGCCACAGCCTGATGTATCCATCACAGCCAGTTACACATCACACATTCTTTTACAAGACGGCAAATTCCTCAACCATAAGGAGCACAATTATGAGAAAGAGACCGATTCCGAGGGCAAAGCCGTGCTGAAGGATGTGGAGTGCTGCCTCTTCTCGTATATCTTTTATGGAGGTAGTGACATCACTATCACTGCCGACGATTTGGAAACCGTGGAAGAGTCATACCATTTCACTCACGACGTCACCATCGAATTGGAAGTGGTGGATTGCGAAATCGACATCGTGATGGTGATAGACAATACTGGCAGTATGGATGAAACGATGGATATGGTAAAAAACAATGCGCTCAACTTCTGCGAAGACCTGAAAGAGGAATGTATGGAACGACATCGTAACATCAAAGCCCTTCACCTGAAAGTCATATCCTATGGCGACCTAAAAGACAGCAAGTTTGTCATATCCAAGGTTTTTAGCCTTCCAGAAGATGAAAAAAATTATAAAAATTTTGTAAACAACCTCGAACTAACCGATGGAGACGACCTACCTGAAAGTGGCCTTGAGGCATTAGCTACTGCCATCCAAAATGACTGGCATGATTCAGCATATAGGACACGCCATGTGATTGTGTTATACACAGATGCCAACACCCATCCATTAGATTACGATTATGAAACCATGGAGAATTATCCAAAGGGTATGCCCAAGAATTTCCGTGAGCTGACCAAACTGTGGAACAACATGGACAAGGATGCCAAGCGATTGCTGCTATTTGCACCAAGTGATAGCGATTGCGATGAAGATTGGAATAGGATTTCAGATGAATGGGACAACGTCTCACACCAAAGTTTAGACGAAATTATAAGCGGCGGTTACAAGAAATCTATCGAAGCCATCTGCAAATCATTGTAAGAGAAGATGCTCAAAGGTATCTTAGCTTGCTAAAGTTGAGTCAAATTATTGTTTAAAAATTAAGGTATGAGCAAGGACAAAAACGCACATTTTTCTGAAAGCTTTGAATTTAACAACGGACAGTCCGACTATGAATTCAAGATACGGAAACGTAGAAAATGGTGGCTATGGTTGTTGCTATTGCCACTTTTGGGTTTGCTTTTCATCCGCTGCGAGCACGATATCACCGTACACGTGGTAGATGAAACAGGAAAGCCAGTGGCCGAGGCAAATGTACAGTTGTCATATACCCCACATATTCTTGCATACAACGGCAAATTCCTCAGCAACGACAGTGTGTCGCTCCAGCAGACGACCAACAATGAGGGTGTGGCAGAGTTCAAAGGTATGCCCTGCAGTGTCTTCTCATACATCTTCTATTGCATGAGCGACTGCGAGGTGTCGGCCACCACTGATTGTATGGAGGCGAAAGAAGAAGAGCACAACTTCCACTACACCAAGAATATAGAACTGAAGATGAATCAGCGAAAATGTGACCTCTATGTTCTGGTACTTGATTTGGAGACCGATGACCCAATAGCCGATGCTACCGTATCTTTTAAGCGTACAGTCGATGGCAAAGAAATGGATGATTCGGTGAAAACCGATCCAGCCGGACGTGCGACCATAAAAGATTATCCCGCCTGTGGTATTGTAGAAATACTACGCGGTTCGTGCTACGGTTATGCCGACACCACACTCGTCAACCTCCCCGCCCAACAGATGCATGCGGTTAGTGACTCCACCACCATGCGCCTACGACCAATCAAGAAGCGTATTACTTTCTTTGTCAAGGATGTCACCACGAAGGAGCCAATACCTGGTGCCGAAGCGATAGTGACACTGACCGACAGTCATTCGAAAACCGTACGTTCGAAGTCCACTACCAATGTCGATGGCAAGGGTCAGGGATTCTTCGAAGATGCCTTCATCCTGGCGCATGTACAAATCGAGGCATCGAAAAAGCCACATTACAATGACAGCACCTTAACCGGCAGCTATACAGTTGACGAGTTCCTCAAACAGCCAGACGACAACCGCACAGTCTGGCTACGTCCTGAGCCATTTGTCATCGAGTTTGAGAATGTAGACTCCATCACCGGCAAGTCCTTAGCAGGAGTCACCAATAATATTACGGTGACAGAACCTGACGGCAAAGTCCATACCTCTACCGAAACGAGTAACCGCAATGGTATGTTCCCCGTCAAGGCAAAAGAAGGTGCAAAAATACACATCGAATCGCAGCTTCGTCCCAACTACCTCGACAAGACCACCCATATCGCTTCATTCAGCAAGCCCGAGAAAGTGAGGATGAAGCCCGATTTAGTGACCTTGGAATTCCGCACTGTCGATGCAGAGAGGCCCACTTCGTTGGTTCCCCATTGCGATTTGATTATCACAGGAACCCTCTCAGGAAAGAATCGAGTTGTGAGCAGTGGCCCAGGATCATTTAAGGTGCCAGGCCTACGCCATGGTGAGCGTATCTCGATTACAGCGTCGAAGAAAAGCTACGACACCAACAATACAAAGATTCAGAACGCTGATGTGGATGCGCTCTTGGCCGCCACCCAGGATAAGCGCGACATACCGATGAAAATCAACCTTCCTCCATGTTCTGCGGGAAATCCATTGGCAAAGAGTAATAAACAGTTGGAATCCGTGCAGTCGTACAATATGGGCACACGCTATGGCGACAGTTACTCATTCACCATCAAAATCAATGGTGGAGGTAACCAACCCGACATTTTCATATTATCAGACGATGACGGACAATTTGACAAAATTGAAACAGCAGATGAGAACTTCGTCCGTAGTTATACGAGGAAATGCCCGGTTATCACCGTCAAAGTGATTACCTGTTCCGACAATCCCGACGATTCTATTTGGGAATACACCCTATCTTGTCCTAATTAATTTTGTGTATTTGTTCACATTCCCAAACTCAAAAACTCCCAATTAAAAACCCAATATGAAAAAGAAATTTATAATAGTCATATTGATAATAGCAGCCATAGTTGCCGCAGTGATCTTTTTCCTGCCTATGATTCAGGAGATGCTTGCCTACAACAAGGTAAATAATGAACAAACCGTGGAAGCCTGCGATAGTTATGAAAAAAACTGGCCCGAGGGCAAGCATATAGAAGACGTGTTGTATATGCGTGTGCAAATAGCAAAAGACGAAGGCACCTGCATCAATGAGATTTGCAAATACTTGGAGAAATATCCCGATGGCAAGTATGTGAAGGAAGTAAACAACCGTTGGGACGAGATTTGGGACAAGGAAATCAAGAAATATGAAGCTACCGAGAAGAGTTTGGCCTCTGCCGATGGCCTCGATATGATGCAGGAAATGCTGCAATACATGAAACGAGAGCGCATCAACACACTACTCGTGACCTGCAACCCTACATTGGACATTAAGGATTTTGACGAATACGACGAGGACACGCAATTACTCATGCAGCGTACCAACGAGACATCGCTACCCTACAAAGAGGGGATTGTATCAGTGAAATCCAACTACGACACGAGTTCTCTCGAGGCACTTAACAACCTCGTGGTGTCAGAAATGCAACAACATATGAATCAAGTGTTCTCAACAGATTTCATCAAAGTAGTTTCCGCCGACAAAACAAAAGATGAGATGAAGGCAAAAATGCCCACTGCCACTTTCGACTACAAGATCAACAACATAGAAATGGCCATCGGCGACAAACCCTATCCTCAGATATGGTCGTACCCTGCCACAGAGGATGATGAGGAAAATCCCGACGGATTCCTGTTGGGTCTCTATGTTGATATAAATATCAGTTTCAGTATCCCCGGGTCGCCAAAAACTTATTCCGACATGTGCAGCAGCGAAATCTCTGACTATTTAGAGCAAGTGAAAAACTTGAATGATGGGTACAAAGAAATGACCACTTTCTTGTTACAAGACCAGATGGCAAAAATCGCTAAAAAAATAGGATTAACTCTATAGATTCAGAGAGCATAACATATCACTTATATCATAAAAAATACAATCATGAAAAAGCTATCGTTTTTACCCATATTGTTATTAGCTGTCCTGTTGATGGTGGGATGCAATGAAGAAAACAAGAAAGGCACAAGAAAAGAAAACAGAAAGGAAAGGAGATATAAACCTATTTCATCGAAGAAAAGCAAGAAAGGCCATAAGAAGGATGGCGAGACCTCTCTATCTCGTGAATTAATAGAAGAAGGTCTAATAGAAGCCAGAAAAGAATTTCCCATGCAAGCTGATGAAGGAATAACAGTAGTCGATGCTAACATCGAAGGTAATTATGTCATCTATGATGCCTTCTGCGATGAAAGCATCTTGTCAATCGATGCCTTGAACTCTAACAAAAAGGAGGTAAAGCAATTACTCAAAAGCAATTTATCTGATGAAAGCAATCCAGATGTGCTATTATTTGTCAGCACTTGTAAAAAAGCCAATTTGGGAATAGGCTACCGCTATAAAGGCGACACTACAGGAAAAATATGTTTGGTAAAATTGTCGCCATCAGAATTGTGATTTATTATAGGAAAACCATGTTATTCCTATAGCATTGTTATTTTGAAGATACCAGTACAATTTCTCTTACCTTCAGTCACAGTGACAAATTTATATAATGTTTTTGGGGGTAATCGTTCAATTATTCATAAAAAATATATCTAAATGACACGCTTTTCCTAAAAATAGTGTAATTTTGCAACCGAAATCACGTTTTTCGTTACTTTTCGCATATTATCATGCAAGCAAAACAGTCTAATCATTTAGATAAATGCTTTGAATAGGATGTTAGATAACAAATCACTCCTACAAACAATTTAAAAACGTCATTGTGTAACCCATTTGTGGGAATGGAAACCTCCCACTCATACAAAACAAAGGAAAAGAAAATGAAAAAAATCAGAGCAGCCGTTGTGGGCTATGGCAACATCGGCAAGTACACCATCCAGGCGTTGGAAGCCTCGGAGGATTTTGAGATTGCAGGTATCGTACGTCGTAATGGGTCATCCGACAAGCCCTCGGAGTTGGCAGCCTACGAGGTGGTGAGCGACATCACCGAACTGAAAGATGTAGATGTGGCTATCCTTGCCACCCCTACCCGCAGTTGTGAGGAATATGCGAAGAAAATCCTCCCTCTCGGCATCAATACCGTCGATAGCTTCGACATCCACACAAGCATCCTCGACTACCGTGCCACCCTTCAACCCATCTGCAAGGAGAACGGCCGTGTGGCTATTATTGCCGCTGGTTGGGATCCTGGTTCCGACAGTATTGTCCGCACGCTCATGCAGAGTCTTGCCCCCAAAGGTCTCTCCTATACCAACTTTGGTCCCGGCATGTCGATGGGTCACTCCGTGTGTGTACGCTCAAAGGCAGGTGTCCGCAACGCCCTATCAATGACAATCCCCAAAGGCGAAGGAATTCATCGCCGTATGGTGTATGTAGAGTTGGAAGATGGTGCAAGCCTCGAAGAAGTGACTGCCGCCATCAAGGCCGACCCCTACTTCGCCAATGACGAGACCCACGTCTTTGCCGTGGAGTCAGTGGATGCCGTCCGCGATATGGGGCACGGTGTGAACCTTGTTCGCAAAGGCGTGAGTGGAAAGACTCAGAATCAGCGCTTTGAGTTCAATATGAGCATCAACAACCCAGCCCTTACCGCCCAAGTGCTTGTCAATGTGGCACGTGCCTCCCTACGCCAACAGCCTGGTTGCTACACGATGATAGAAATCCCTGTCATCGACATGCTTCCCGGCAGCCGCGAGGAACTGATTGGGCATTTGGTGTAATAAGGTTATAAGGTTATGAGGTCGCTTCCCTTGCAGGTTATGAGGTGAAATATGCTTTTAATACACATTATGCATATCTCACCTCATAACCTCATAACCTCATAACCTCATAACCTCACAACCTGATCATAGATTCTATCAAATATTTGGCGTAACACGTCTGGCTGTGAGATATAGTCGCGTAGTTGCGCCAATTTTCTTTCATTGGCAGAGCCTGTAAGCCATAGTTTGATGTAACCGTTGACAGAGTATTTCTCGTTCATGTGTTCCATGAAACGCTGCCAATGCTCCTCACGTTTTTTCTCCGGATAGTGCGCCATGCCAAACTCAATGGTGCGGCGTATGACCGTCTCCGGGTCGAGGTTGCGGTCGGCCTCGGCCACGATTTTCCCATAGATACTCCTTGGTGCGTGTGATGCCGATGCACGATGGTCCTCCACCGCCTCTTTCATCACGTTGATTTGCGAGGGAGAAAACCACTTCAGCAATCGCCGGTCGGCTGCAAGGATTTTACCACTTGTAAGGTGGTGAATAGCCCGTGGTCCCTCTAACCCCAAATCATGGTATGCTGCGATGGTGTATGCCATATTGACATCGGCACCCAATGTGCGCGCCAATTCTATAGAAGAACGAATAACTTCATTAGCATGTGCAATACGATGGGCAGCATCAAATGCACTATATCTTGGTAGGATTTGTGTCTCTACAAATTCCATTAAATCAAGGTTAATATTATTATCAATCATAATTAGAAGGGGAGTTAAAGGGGAGTTAAAGGGACAATACTCTTAATTACGTGATCAAATTCTCAAGAGAAAGGAGTTTTTCATTTACAAAAATAGAGAATTATTTTTGACTATCGGCAAAAAAAGCGTGACAAAAGGAAACGAAGGGCGGAGATTAACAAAAATTAAGGGATTGTAAGGCTAATTACTTGGTATAATTATATAATTTTGCCATGTTATCAAAATGACATCCCATAGGAATACCAGCAATGAAAGAAAGCAATATCAAAGTTAATTCATGGCAAGCCTGGGTTCTTGCAGCACGGCCCAAGACGCTCACTGGCGCCGCTGTACCAGTGATGATAGCGTTGGCTTTAGCATACACCAACCGTGGAAACCTACTAATCGTTCCTGCCCTGCTGTGTCTGCTCTTTGCCTTTGTAATGCAAATAGACGCCAATCTGATTAACGACTATTTTGACTTCCGCAAGGGAACCGACGACGAACAACGCTTAGGTCCATTGCGTGCCTGTGCTCAAGGATGGGTGACACTGCCGGCTATGAAGAGAGCCATCCTCATCACCACTGCTATAGCATGCCTTGTGGGGCTCCCACTCATCTGGTATGGTGGCTGGAGCATGGTTGTAGTGGGTTTGCTATGTGTGCTTTTCTGTTTTCTCTACACGACACACCTTTCTTATATCGGTCTTGGCGACCTGTTGGTATTGGTGTTTTTTGGCCTTGTGCCCGTTTGTGCCACTTATTATCTTCAGACAGGACAAGTAACGTTGGAATGTGCGTTGGCTTCTATTGCCTGCGGTCTGGTCATCGACACCCTGCTTGTGGTGAACAACTACCGCGACCGCGACAACGACCGACGAACAGGCAAAAACACCTTGGTGACACGTATAGGAGCACGCGCCAGCGAAAGGCTCTATCTTGGACTGGGCATTGCTGCCTGTCTCATAGGTGTAGTGTTCGTCTTCAATGGTCACTGGTGTGCATTCATTCTCCCTATTGCCTACTTAGCATTACACACAGTATGCTATACAAGGATGAAGGAAATCAACCACGGCAAGCAACTGAATGCTATTCTCGGTGACAACGCACGCAATATGCTGATATACGGCATATTGCTTTCAGTGGGTCTTCTTCTGTGAGAGAACGTCACACTTTTATGACACCAAAATAGACGGCTGCCAGCACAGCAATAATAACAGCCATAATGACTGTTTTGATAAGACAACCGGCAACTTTCCTGATTAGAAATAATGCCACTATTATTACGCCAAGGCAAAACAAGCCGTATATCAAATCTTGTGAGGTAAAATTTTCCATTGTGTTGTATTTTTAGAGGTGAGGGATGAGAGGTGAGAGGTGAGAGGTGAGAGATATGATTTGAGGGCACGGTGGTATTCTCTTACCTCTACCCCCTAACATCTAACCTCTATTAATATCCCTTTAACTCCCCTTCAATTTAGAATAAGCTTTTAAATACAGTTGGTATAGGTGTTTCAAATTCCATCCGTTCGTGGGTAATAGGGTGGTAGAAACACAGCAGGAAAGCATGGAGGCACAACCGGTGTAGCGGGTCATCTCCATTGCCATATTTCACATCGCCACAAACAGGGTGCCCCATATCAGCAGCATGTACACGAATCTGATTTTTTCGTCCCGTTTCCAACTTAAATTCCACTAATGAATGTTCAGTGGTTCGTGCCAACGTATAGAAATGGGTAACAGCATATTTCCCCCCATTATCCACTGGTGAAGAATAAGTGATGTAAGCCTTATTGTCGCGAAGCCAGTTGGCTATTGTCCCTTGGTCGTCTTCCATCTCTCCAGAGAGCACTGCCACATAGCGGCGGTCATAGACGATGTCGTGCCATTCGTGCTCAAGGATTTGCTCCACCTCCATATTCTTAGCATACACCATCAGTCCACTCGTATCACGGTCGAGACGGTGTACAACATGTGCCCTGCACCGCTGCCGCGACTTAACGAAATAGTCGTCGAGTACCGACTTCACATTGAGCGACGAATGTCCGGCAGCCATAGAGAGGATTCCCACTGCTTTCTCCACCACCACGAGATATTGATCTTCATAGACAATTTTCACATAGCGGTTCTTGAAGGTGTCGTTGCGTTTCGACTTACTTACAGCGATTTTCATACCCTGCTTCAAGGGATAGTCAAACTGTGTGACACATTTACCATTCACCTTAATGCCCCGCCCCTGAAGTGTGGCTTTGATTTTCGTGCGGCTCTGCCCTTTGATGATCTGGAGCAGGTATTCAAGCAAGGGAGCGTCGTACTCCACCGTATAGTGGTCATACTGCCCCTGGGCATCGGTATATCTATTTTTCATTTGGAGAGATTTATTCAATTATCTGTTTTTATTTTGTGTGCAAATATACGATTTTTCCATGGTTAACATTTTCATTTTTATTTTTTTTAGTATTTTTGTAGTCAAATGTCTGTTTAATAACCTAAAAATCCAAACGACGAGAAAGTAGCAGTCTCAACTATATGACTGGCGACTGTTTCCGTCAAGCAGAATATATCAAATGAAGTTGTGAGGTGAGAAATACTTAAATTCCTTATTTTCCATACATATATCAAAAAAAATCACTACCTTTGCACCCCAAAACCAAGAGAACAAAAGAAAGAAGATGATTACAGTGACCAACCTCGCCATACAGTTTGGCAAGAGAGTACTTTACAAAGACGTGAACATTAAGTTCACCCCAGGAAACATTTACGGCGTTATCGGTGCCAATGGTGCCGGCAAATCTACCCTGCTCAAAGCTATTAGCGGTGAGTTGGAACCCAATAAAGGCAGTATCGAACTGGCTCCTGGCGAGCGTTTGTCGGTGCTCGACCAAGACCACTTCAAATATGACGAATACACCGTGCTCGACACCGTGATGATGGGTCATCAACCTCTTTGGCAGAACATGAAAGAGCGCGAGGCACTGTATATGAAGGAAGACTTCAACGACGAGGATGGCAACCGCGTGGCAGAGTTGGAAGAGAAATTTGCAGAGATGGACGGATGGAATGCCGAGAGCGATGCCGCCATGCTGCTTTCCAACCTTGGTGTTAAAGAAGACCGCCACGGGAAACTGATGAGCGAGCTTTCTAACAACGAGAAGGTGCGTGTGATGCTTGCCAAAGCACTATTTGGACATCCCGACAACCTGCTTCTCGACGAGCCCACCAACGACCTTGACCTCGACACCGTGCAATGGCTTGAGGAATACCTGAGCAATGTGGAGCAGACTGTGCTTGTGGTAAGCCATGACCGCCACTTCCTCGATGCAGTGAGCACCCAAACCGTGGATATTGACTTCGGCAAGGTGACCGTTTTCGCAGGCAACTACTCTTTCTGGTATCAGAGTTCGCAACTTGCCCTCCGTCAGGCCCAGAACCAACGTCAAAAAGCCGAAGAGAAGCGCAAGGAGTTGGAAGAATTTATCCGCCGTTTCTCTGCCAATGTGGCAAAAAGTAAGCAGACCACCTCGCGCAAAAAGATGCTTGAGAAGCTCAACGTGGAAGAGATTCGTCCGTCCTCACGCAAATATCCCGGCATCATCTTCTCTATGGAGCGTGAACCAGGTAACCAAATCTTAGAGGTGGAAGGATTGAAAGCTGTTGATACCGATGGCACCGTGCTTTTCGACAATGTGAGCTTCAATATTGAAAAAGGACAGAAAACCGTATTCTTGAGCCACAACCCGAAAGCCATGACTGCCCTGTTTGAAATCATCAACGGCAATCGCGAAGCCGATGCCGGAACCTACAAATGGGGTATCACCATCACCACGGCATACCTGCCACTCGACAACACCGAGTTTTTCAATAGCAACCTCAACCTCGTGGAATGGTTGTCGCAATACGGCACAGGCAACGAGGTAATGATGAAAGGCTACTTAGGTCGTATGCTTTTCAAGCAGGAAGAAGTGGAAAAGAAGGTCAACGTGCTCTCTGGTGGTGAGAAGATGCGCTGTATGATTGCCCGCATGCAGTTGAAAAATGCCAATTGTCTCATCCTTGACACCCCCACCAACCACTTGGACTTGGAAAGTATCCAGGCCTTCAACAACAACTTAGTGCTCTTCAAGGGCAACATCCTCTTTGCCAGTCACGACCATGAGTTTATCCAGACAGTAGCCGACCGCATTATCGAACTGACACCTCATGGCACCATCGACAAACTGATGCAATACGACGACTATATCTACGACGATGCTATCAAGGCACAGAAAGAGAAGATGTATAGTTAAGTTGACGAGTTGACAAGTTATTTGTTATTGCATAAGGGCACGATTTTGGGGTTCGGCAATAACACGTCAACTATTAACGAGACATTAGGCTTAAAAGGGTAAAATGCGCCAAAATAGCAGACAAATACAAAAACTTGCCCAACGAGACCAGTTTGGCAAGTTTTTTGCTATATAAACAGTGGAATCAAAATAGGACAAACGAGATTTGCTCGATATATACTCCGACAATAGTAGTATAGTCCAGAATTTTTGATGTTCCACTCGCTTACATTCTGAATAAAACATAAAAAATCATATCTAATGAAAAAGCAAGAAAAAGAAATGCAGGAAGAACTGCAAAACATACAGAACGAGGCTGAATCAGAAGCTGAAGCTCAAGAGCCTCAGACGGATGAGGCAGAAGATGCTACTACAGCTGAAAGCCAGGAAGAAGTAAAAGAAGAAAAAGACCCATTGGAGGTAGCCAATGAGACTATTGCAGACCTCAACGACAAATATCTGCGCAAATGTGCTGAATTTGAAAATTTCCGCCGTCGTTCCATCAAAGAGAAAGCAGAACTTATCCTTAACGGTGGCGAAAAGGTCATTACAAAAATCCTTCCCGTTATCGACGACATGGAGCGTGCCATAGAGAATGGCAAAAAGACTGACGATGTAGCCACCCTGCGTGAGGGTATGGAATTGATATACAAGAAATTCCTCAAGATTCTGGAAGGTGAGGGAGTCAAGACCATCGAGACTCTTGGCAAGGACTTCAATGTTGATTACCATGAGGCTATCGCCATGGTTCCCGGCCAGGACGACGACAAGAAAGGCAAGGTGATAGACTGCGTGCAGACTGGCTACACCCTCAACGATAAAGTAATCCGCTACGCCAAAGTGGCTGTAGGGCAATAAGTTTTTAGTTGACGAGTTGACAAGTTGACGAGTAAACGAGTTGACAAGTAAACAAGTTGACAAGTTGACAAGTTATTTGATGGTTTGTATAGTATCAACCTGTCAATTCATAAATAAGGATCATTACCAACAATAATGGCAAACAAAAGAGACTACTACGAGGTACTTGGCGTAGATAAGAACGCCACAGAAGATGAGATAAAGAAAGCCTATCGGCGTATCGCCATCAAATACCACCCCGACCGCAACCCTGGCGACAAAAATGCCGAGGAAAAGTTCAAGGAGGCTGCCGAGGCCTATGACGTGCTCCATGACCCCCAGAAGCGGAAACAGTACGACCAGTTTGGTTTTGATGCCCCTGGCGGCTTTGGCGGTTTCAGTGGCGGTGGCTTTAGCATGGAAGACATCTTCTCGATGTTTGGCAGCGTCTTCGAAGGTGGTGGTTTTGGCGGCTTTGGCGGTTTTGGTGGAGGCGGTGGTCGCCAAGCTCCCCGTTATCGCGGCAGCGACCTCCGTCTGAAAGTGAAACTTTCGTTGCAAGAGATTTCCACTGGCGTCACCAAGAAATTCCGTGTGAAGAAAGACACCACCTGCCCACACTGCCATGGAACTGGTGCTGCTGCCGGCGCTCAACCCGAGACCTGCCCAACCTGTCATGGTAGCGGTATGAGCGTACAGACCAAACAAACCATCTTCGGTGTGATGCAGACACAAAGCACCTGCCCCACCTGTCATGGTGAAGGTACCATCATTAAGAACAAATGTCATGAATGTGGTGGCGACGGTGTGATTAGAGGTGAAGAAGTGGTGGAAATCAAGATTCCCGCCGGAGTGGCCGATGGTATGGTGCTCACTGTTCAAGGTAAAGGCAATGCCGGCAAGCACAATGGCGTCCCTGGCGACATACAGGTGTTTATCAGTGAGGAAGAGAATGACACCTTCGTACGACAGGACAACGATTTGATTTACAATCTGTTGCTCGATTTCCCGACCGCTGCATTAGGAGGTGAGGTGCGTATCCCCACCATCGAGGGAACCAAACTGAAGATCAATCTTGAACCAGGTGTCCAGCCAGGCACCACCAAACGTTTGCGTGGCAAGGGCCTTCCTGCAGTACAAGGTTATGGTCGTGGCAACGGCGATATTATCGTCAACATCAGCGTTTATGTGCCTAAGACACTTTCTCACGAGGAGAAGAAAGCCCTGGAGCGTATGCGTGAGAGCGACAACTTCAAGAGCGACAGCCAGACACGTCAGAGTATCTTTAAGAAATTCAAGGACTATTTCTCGTGACCTACGAGGAGACCATAGAATATTTGTTCAATAGCACCCCGGTTTTTGAGAAAATCGGTGCCGGAGCCTACAAGGAAGGACTTTCCAATACGAAAGCCCTTGATGACTATTTTGGTCATCCGCATCGCAAATTCCAAAGCATCCATGTGGCAGGCACTAATGGCAAAGGGTCTGTGTCGCACACCCTTGCCGCCATTCTACAAGCTGCTGGTTATAAAGTAGGCCTATACACCTCTCCACATTTGGTGGATTTCCGCGAGCGCATTCGTGTGAATGGAGAGATGATGGACAAGCAGACTGTGATAGACTTCGTTGAGTGCCATCGTCATTTCTTCGAACCTCTGTATCCCTCCTTTTTCGAGTTGACCACCGCTATGGCATTCTCGTATTTTGCCACAAAGGGCGTGGATATTGCCATAGTGGAAGTAGGATTGGGTGGAAGGCTCGACTGCACCAATATCATCACCCCTACCCTCTCCATCATCACCAACATCAGTTTTGACCACACCCAGTTTCTTGGCGACACAATGGAAAAGATAGCCGCCGAGAAAGGTGGCATCATCAAGGATGGCATCCCCGTAGTGATTGGCGAAACTACCGCCGAGACCCGACCTGTATTTGCTGCCATCGCCACAGAGCACCATACCCTGCCAATATGGGCCGAAGAAGCAAGTCAAGTGATTAGTTCGGAAGCATGTGCCGACGGAGGAAGAGAATACGACACAAAAGATTTCGGCATACTGCATGGTCAGCTTGGTGGCATTTACCAGGAAAAGAACACCAATACCGTGCTCACTGCCATTCAGGAATTGAGGCGACAAGGCTTTCCCATCAGTGATGCCCACGTGGCAGAAGGGCTTTCCCATGTCTGCGACTTGACAGGTCTGACAGGTCGTTGGCAACGAGTCGGCGACCATCCCACTGTAATTTGCGACACAGGACACAACGTTGGTGGCTGGCAATATCTCTCTCAGCAGATAGCCATGCAGCCCTGCAAGACCCGACGCATTGTCTTTGGCATGGTAGATGACAAAGACATTGAGACCGTCATTGATATGTTACCACGTGATGCCGTCTATTATTTCACCCGTCCCTCGTCAAAACGAGCCTTCGATGAGAACCATGTGGCTGCTATCGGTCATGCCCACGGTCTGAAAGGAGAGTCCTACCCCACCGTAGCCGAAGCATACCATGCAGCCATGGAAGATGCCCATGCCGACGATTTCATCTTTGTGGGCGGCAGCAGTTATGTAGTAGCAGATTTTCTCTTAACGGTTTTTAACGTTAAGTAAAAATCACTTTTTCTGTGTTTCTTTTGTGATTATCATTTTTTTTCAGTTACTTTGCAGACTACTAAAGTAACTAAGTATCTAAAAACACTAATCATTATGAACACAATGGAAACAGAAAATCTCTGTGGCCTGAAAAGGGAGAATTTTCAGACCACGATAAACGGTAAGCAGACCGATTTGTTCATCCTTCGTAATGCCCTCGGCAATGAGGTAGCCATTACCAACTATGGCGGAGCCATTGTTGCCATTATGGTACCCGACAGAGATGGCAATTTAGCCAACGTTATTCAAGGGTATGACAACATTCAAGACGCCCTCAATCATCCACAGCCTTATTTATCGACCCTCATTGGACGCTTCGGCAACCGTATCTGCCGTGGCCAGTTCCGTCTGCGTGGCAAAGACTACCAGTTGGCCATCAACAATGGTCCCAACGCCCTCCACGGAGGTCCGAAAGGTTTTCATGCCCGCGTTTGGGATGCCACACAGATGAATGACCAATCATTAGTGTTGGAACTGATTTCCGCCTATGGAGAAGAAGGTTACACAGGTGAATTGAAGGTAACCGTTGTCTATACGTTCACTAACGAGAATGAGTTGATGATTGAATACTTAGCAACCACTAACAAGATGACCATCATCAACCTCACCAACCATGGTTTCTTTAGCTTAGCAGGTATAGCCGATCCCACTCCCACCATCGAGGACTTGGAGTGCGAAATCAATGCCGATTTCTATCTGCCTATCGATGAGACATCTATCCCCACTGGTGAAATCCGCTTCGTGAAGGACACACCTTTCGACTTCCGCACCCCGAAACCTATCGGCCGCGACATCGATGCTGACAACGAGCAAATCCGCAACGGCTCTGGTTACGACCACTGCTACGTACTCAACAAGCATGAGGAAGGTGAACTGAGTTTCGCAGCACGTATCTACGAACCGAAGAGCGGTCGCACAATGGATGTTTATACCACCGAGCCGGGTGTGCAACTTTACACCGACAACTATGGTTGTGGTGAAAAGGGCCAGAATGGCGCCACCTTCCCCCGTCGCTCTGCCGTCTGCTTCGAGGCACAGCACTTCCCCGACAGCCCCAACCGTCCTTACTTCCCCTCTGTGGTATTGAAACCCGGTCGTCGCTACAAGCAGAAGACCATCTACCAATTTGGGGTTAGAAAATAGTTTTTTAGGTTATAAGGTTATGAGGTCGCTTTGCTTACAAGTTTTGAGGTGATATATGCTTAGCAAACGATGAATACGAGCATTTTTCACCTCACAACCTCATAACTTTATAATTTTAGCCTAATAGCCTAAAAAGTTGAGGAAGTAGAAACTTCAATCATTAACTTACAAACTTAAAAATAACATGAGTCAAGAAAAGAAAAACAACATTGTTGCCATTGTCACCATGTGTTTCATCTTCGCGATGATCAGTTTTGTCACAAACATGGGTGCACCATTTGGCAACATCTGGGGATTTACATATCCATTTGCCAAGGCATGGGGTAACCTGATGAATTTTGCAGCTTATTTGTTCATGGGCATCCCTGCAGGTAAGATGCTGATTAAATACGGTTATAAGAAGACTGCCCTGATAGCCCTTATCGTAGGTATCGTAGGTCTTGCATTACAATATCTTTCCAGCATTGCCGGCGAAGGTACATACGTATTTACATACGATGGTATTAAAGTAGCATTAAACCTTATCATCTATCTGCTTGGTGCATTTATCTGTGGTTTCTGCGTATGTATGCTGAATACCGTCGTCAATCCTATGCTCAACCTACTTGGTGGTGGTGGCAACAGAGGTAACCAGTTCATCCAGATTGGTGGTACGATGAACTCTTTGACAGCCACTCTTACTCCGTTGCTTACAGGTCTTCTCGTAGGTACAGTGACAGAGAAGACCCACATGGGTGATGTGTCTCCATTGCTGTTTATCGGTATGGCAGTATTTGCCATCTCATTCTTCATCATCAGCCGTGTTGACATTCCTGAACCCACACTTGGAAAAGAACGTCCCAAATACGAGCATAGCCCGATAGCATTCCGTCATTGCCTACTGGGTGTGATTGCTATTTTCTTCTATGTGGGTATTGAGATTGGTATTCCTATGGAGCTCAATTTCTACATCACCAATCTCGGATTTGAAGGTTCTGCCGCTATTGGAGGTACACTTGCTGCCAGCTATTGGCTGATGATGCTTGTTGGCCGTGCCAGTTCCAGTGTCCTTTCAGGAAAGATTTCTACGAAATTGCAGTTGACAGTCGTCTCTTCAGTTGCTATTGTTCTGCTATTAATTGCCATTTTCCTACCAGAGTCCTCCACATTCTCAGTTAGCGGACACGATGTTCCTATTAAGACGATATTTATTGCAGCTTGTGGTCTTTGCACTTCCATCATGTGGGGAGGCATCTTCAATCTATCTGTTGAAGGACTTGGCAAATACACCGAGGCTGCCTCTGGTATCTTTATGACAATGGTTGTGGGTGGTGGTATCATGCCACTCATTCAAGAGGCAATTGCCAAGAATGCTGGCCCTATCACCAGCTACTGGCTTGTCATCGCAATGCTGGCCTACATCCTCTTCTATGCTCTCGTTGGCTGCAAAAACGTCAACAAGGACATCCCTGTAGATTAAAACCAGGAATACTAGGAATAGAAATACTAGAAAAAAACTAAAACAATACAAAAAGAAAAAACATGGACATCGAATTTGTAAGAAGTCGCTTTATCAAGCATTTTGACGGTCAGACCGGCAACATCTATCATTCTCCCGGACGTATCAACCTCATTGGTGAGCATACCGACTATAATGGCGGTTTTGTGTTCCCCGGTGCAGTAGATTGCGGCATTATGGCTGAGATGCGCCCCAACGGCACAGAGAGCACTATCCGTGCCTATTCCATCGACCTGAAAGACCGTGTGGACTTTGATTTCCACGACGGACAGGGTCCTCGTGCCACCTGGGCACGTTTCATCTATGGTATGGCCCTTGAGATGGAAGCCCTTGGAGTGCCCGTGAAAGGTTTCAACATTGCTTTTGCCGGAGATGTACCTCTTGGAGCAGGTATGTCCTCCTCAGCAGCCATGGAGAGCTGCTTCGGTTGCGGTCTGAACGACCTTTTCGGCGAGAACAAAGTGTCGAAATGGGATATTGCCCTTGCTGGCCAAGCCACTGAACACAAGTATATTGGAGTAAACTGTGGTATCATGGACCAATTTGCCAGTGTATTTGGCAAAGCAGGTCATCTGATGCGCCTTGACTGCCGTTCACGTGAGTTTGAGTACTTCCCCTTCGACCCGAAGGGCTACAAACTGGTGCTGTTGAACTCTTGCGTGAAACACGAATTGGTAGGTTCTCCCTACAACGACCGCCGCAACTCATGTGAGAATGTGGTGAAGCACATTGCCGCCAAGCATCCCGAGGGTAAATTCGAAACCCTGCGCGACTGCACCTGGGAACAATTAGAGGAAGTACGTGCCGAGGTAGGTGAAGAAGACTACACACGTGCACACTTTGTGCTTGGTGAGAAAGATCGTGTGTTGGCAGTTTGTGATGCACTTGTTGCTGGCGACTACGAGACTGTGGGCAAGAAGATGTATGAGACCCACTACGGCCTGAGCAAGGAATATGAAGTAAGCTGCGAAGAGCTTGACTTCCTCAACGATATCGCCAAAGAAAATGGTGTCACCGGTAGCCGTATCATGGGTGGTGGCTTTGGTGGTTGCACCATCAACCTGGTGAAAGACGAGCTCTATGACCAGTTCATTGCCGATGCCAAGAAGAAATATGCCGAGAAATACGGCAAGGAGCCAAAAGTCTATGATGTAGTCATCGGCGACGGCTCAAGAAAAATCTGCTAAGAAAAATCGGAGTACTCGGAATGATCAGAGTACTCGGAATAATCGGAGTACTCAGAGTACTCAGATTACTCGGATTACTCAGAGAGAATACATCTTATTTTTCCACAAAAAGCGGCTTTTTTGCCGCTTTTTGTGGTATTATTTCCATGAAAATCATTAAAAAGTGTAAAAAAGACACTTTTATGTTTTATAACATATATTTTTTTGATACAAGTTTTGCAAATAAATTGTATTTTTACACCCAAAATATTACTAATCTCACAAAAACACAAATTTATGAAAAAAATTAAAGGTTTATTTTTGGGTGCAGGATTGGCAATAGCCATGTTTTCTGCCTGCACAAGCGAGCCCCAACTGACAGCCTCAGGATTGGATCCCGCAAAGTTTGACACCATCATCGGCAACAAGCAGGTGAAACTCTATGTGCTTAAAAATGCAGCTGGTATGGAGGCATGCATTACCAACTATGGTGGTCGTGTAGTATCACTCATGGTGCCTACCAAGAACGACAGTCTCATCGACGTGGTGCTGGGCTACGACAACATCGAGCAGTATATGGACACTACGAAGTATGCCAGCGACTACGGCTCATCCGTAGGCCGCTATGCCAACCGCATCAAGGATGGCAAATTCAAAATCGATACTTTAGAGTATCATCTGAAGCAGAACGACGTTCATGGTGATGTAGCCCACTGTCTGCATGGTGGCGGTGCCACAGGTTGGATGAATCAGGTATATGACGTGGTCAACAGCAATGACTCCACATTGATTCTGCAGCTAACCGCCGAGGATGGTGAAAACGGCTTCCCTGGCACAGTAATCGCTACCACTACCTACACCTTGAAAAATGACGGCACCCTCGACATCGTGTTTGAGGCTTCCACCAATAAGACCACCATCATCAACATGACCAACCACAACTATTACAACCTGAATGGTGACATGTCGAAAGAGGCCATGGATATGGTGCTGATGATTAATGCCGACAACTATACACCTTCCGACGAGACTTATATACCCACAGGCAAGATTGAACCAGTGGAAGGAACTCCCATGGACTTCCGTCAGCCTACCGTCATCAAGGAGAATATGGAGAAGGACACCACCTTCCAGCAGATTAAGAATGCAGGTGGCTACGACCACAACTGGTGTCTGAACACCTATGACCTGAAGAAAGGTAAAGGCGACGACACTCAGGTTTGTGCATCACTCTACTCCCCCACTACAGGTATTATGATGGAGATGTACACCAACGAGCCAGGCGTACAGGTATATACCGGCAACTTCCAGGGTAAAGGCGAAGGCGCTGACAACCACCGCAAGAATGGCATCAGCTATCCTACACACGTGAGTGTATGTTTGGAGAGCCAGAAATACCCCGATTCCCCCAACCATCCCGAATGGCCTTCACCAATAGTGAAACCAGGCAAGGGTGAATCCAAATACTATAGCCATGCCGCTTACAAATTCTATGTAAAATAAAGTCTTTATTATCAATCATTTTCATTATTCAACTATGCAACTATTAGATTGGATTGTCATTGGAGTCTTCTGTCTGGCACTTATTGGCATCGTCGTTTGGGTAATTAGACAGAAAAACAACAACTCTGCAGACTATTTTCTTGGTGGTCGTGACGCGACCTGGATAGCAATTGGCGCATCAATTTTTGCTTCCAACATCGGTTCGGAACACCTTATCGGCCTTGCTGGCGCAGGCGCATCCTCAGGTATGGCTATGGCCCACTGGGAGATTCAAGGATGGATGATTCTGATATTGGGATGGGTATTTGTACCATTCTATACACGCTCAATGGTTTATACTATGCCCGAATTCCTTGAGCGCCGTTACAATAAACAAAGCCGTACGATTCTTTCTGTCATTTCACTTATCAGCTATGTGCTTACCAAGGTAGCCGTCACTGTCTATGCCGGAGGTTTGGTATTCCAACAGGTATTTGGCATTAAGGAACTCTGGGGAATCGACTTCTTCTGGATTGCAGCCATTGGCCTGGTTGTCATCACTGCCATATACACTATCTTTGGCGGTATGAAATCCGTGCTCTACACCTCTGTTCTGCAGACTCCAATCCTTTTGTTGGGTTCACTCATTATCCTCGTTCTTGGTTTTAAAGCACTTGGCGGTTGGGATCAGATGATTACTGTTTGTGGCGAAGTCGATGCCAATGAATTTGGCGACAAGATGACTTCGCTCATCCGCGACAATCGTGACCCACAATATCCATGGCTTGGCGCTCTTGTAGGTTCTGCTGTTATCGGTTTTTGGTACTGGTGTACAGACCAATATATTGTCCAGCGTGTGCTCTCTGGCAAAAACGAGAAAGAAGCTCGCCGTGGTACCATTTTTGGCGCCTACCTCAAACTTTTGCCAGTATTTCTGTTCCTTATCCCCGGAATGATCGCATTCGCTATGAGTACTAAGGGTATCACCCTTCCCAATGGTGAAGTGTTCAACCTTTCGACCCCAGATGCAGCCTTCCCCACCCTCGTGGCCAAATTGCTTCCTGCCGGTGTGAAAGGTTTGGTAGTATGTGGTATTCTTGCTGCTCTGATGAGTTCGCTGGCTTCCCTATTCAATTCTTCAGCCATGTTGTTCACCATCGACTTCTGGAAGCGCCTGAAGCCCCAAACATCAGAAAAACAGCTTGTGCGCATCGGTCAAATTGCCACTGTGGTGATTGTGATACTTGGTATTCTATGGATTCCCATTATGCGTTCTGTTGGCAACGTACTGTACAACTACTTGCAAGATGTGCAAAGTGTGCTTGCTCCAGGTATTGCCTCTGCATTTTTGCTTGGCATCTGCTGGAAACGTGCCACAGCCAAAGGCGGTATGTGGGGTCTGATTTCCGGCCTTATCATCGGTTTGACTCGTCTGGGAGCAAAAGTCTATTATAGCAATACTCCAGATGCCGCAGACTCATGGTTCAAGGCAGTGTTTTACGACTTCAACTGGTTGTTCTTCTGCGGTGTGATGCTGGTTGTTTGCTGTCTGATTGTGATTATCGTATCACTCTGCACAGAAGCCCCCAACGAGAAAAAGATCCAGGGATTGGTATTCGGTACCTCTACACCCGAACAACGCGCAGCCACCCGTGCAAGCTGGAATCACTGGGATGTAATCCACACCATCATTATTCTAGCACTCACTGTGGCATTCTACATTTACTTCTGGTAAAAACAATTATAGATTCGGAGTAATCAGAGAAATCTGAAAAATCGGATTACTCCGAATCTTTTCAAAACAGCAAAAATATGACAGGATATTACGGTGAACATTCCAAAGTCTTTGTATCAGTTGACTGCATTGTCTTCGGTTTTGACCAAGGAAAGTTAAAGTTATTGATTGGTCGTCGTCAGATGGACCCGGGACGTGGGGAATGGTCACTATATGGTGGATTTGTCAGACAAGACGAGAGTCTTGAAGAATGTGCCAGCCGCACACTATACAATTTGACGGGCTTGCAGGACATCTACATGAAGCAGGTGGGAGCATTTGGCGCTATCGACCGCGACCCCGGCGAGCGCGTTATCACCGTGGCCTACTGTGCCCTCATCAATGTGAACGATTACGACGACAATTTGCGTCGTGAGCATGGTGTGGAATGGGTTAGCTTAGACATACTTCCAAAACTGTATTCCGACCACAACATCATGGTTCGTAAAGCCATCACACTACTTCGCCGCCGTGTGAGCACCGAGCCACTGAGTTTCAACCTGTTGCCGGAATTGTTTACCCTCACCCAATTGCAACACGTTTATGAGGCTATTCTCGGTGAGGAAATCGACAAGCGAAATTTCCGCAAGCGTATTAAGACCATCGATTTTATCGAGCGGACAGAATATATCGACAAACTCTCGTCGAAACGAGGAGCCGCCCTATATCGCTTCAACAAGAACGCATATAGCTTGGAACCTACATTTAAATTATAAGCTTTAGGGGCTGCTGTGATACAGCAACATACGGGGCTTTGGCTCTGAGAAATATTATAATAAAGTGAAAAGCAATAACCACCAAAAACTATAAAGAACCATTATTATGTTAGAAGAACTGAAAGAAAAAGTGTTTCGTGCCAACCTCGACTTGGTAAAGCACAATTTAGTGATATTCACCTGGGGCAACGTGTCGGGAATCGACCGTGAGAAAGGCCTTGTGGTGATTAAACCCTCTGGCGTGGACTACGACGTAATGAAAGCGTCAGACATGGTCGTTGTGGATTTAGAGACCGGCAAAGTGGTGGAGGGCGACCTCAACCCCTCTTCCGACACCCCTACCCACCTTGTTTTGTATCGTGCCTTCCCTGAACTGGGCGGTATCGTACACACTCACTCCACATATGCCACCGCTTGGGCACAGGCAGGCAAGGACATCCCCAGCATAGGTACCACTCATGCCGACTATTTCCATGACTGCATTCCCTGCACCGACGACATGGTGGAGGCTCAGATGCCCGAATATGAGAAAGAGACTGGCGTAGTAATCGTTGAGCGTTTCCGCCGCGACAACATCAACCCTGTCCACACTCCAGCTGTGTTGGTGAAGAACCATGGCCCATTCTCCTGGGGCAAGAACCCCGACCAAGCTGTCTATCATGCTGTGGTGGCAGAGCAGGTCGCTAAGATGGCATTTGTATCGTTCTGCGTGAATCCCGACACAACGATGAATCCCCTCCTCATCGAGAAGCATTTTTCGCGTAAGCATGGCCCCAACGCCTATTACGGACAGAAGAAGAAGCAATAAAGACTTGTGAGCATAGATACTATAGAAGCTATAGACACAATAAATAACAATAATCTATCAACAATTAAACCCAATAAAAATATCAATTATGAAAAAACCTTTTGAAAATTATGAGATTTGGTGGGTAACTGGCGCACAGTTGCTCTACGGAGGTGACGCAGTCGTAGCCGTTGACGGTCACAGCAAGGAAATGGTAGCCGGCCTCAACGAGAGCGGCATTATTCCTATCAAGGTGGTGTATAAAGGCACTGCCAACAGCAGCAAGGAAGTAGAAGACGTGATGAAAGCTGCCAACAACGAGGATAAGTGCGTGGGTATCATCACCTGGATGCACACTTTCTCACCCGCCAAAATGTGGATCAAGGGTTTGCAAGCTCTTCAGAAGCCCCTGCTCCATTTCCACACCCAATATAATGCTGAAATTCCTTGGGATGCTATCGACATGGACTTCATGAACCTGAACCAGAGCGCCCATGGCGACATCGAGTTCGGTCATATCTGCACTCGCATGCGTGTTCCCCGCAAGGTGGTTTGTGGCTATTGGAAGAATGCCGAGTCACAGGAGAAGATTGCCGTTTGGGCACGTGTAGCAGCTGGTGTTGCCGATGCACACAACGTACGCTGTCTGATGTTCGGTATGAACATGAACAATGTGGCTGTGACCGATGGCGACCGCGTGGAGTTTGAGCAGCGCATGGGTTACCATGTGGATTACTATCCCGTCAGCTCACTGATGGAGTACTTCAAGAAGGTGACCGACGCTGAGGCCGACGCATTGGTAGAGGAGTACAAGAAGCTCTACACCATCAAGATTGACGAGAGTGGTGAAGAGGTTTACTGGGAGAAGGTCAAGAACGCTGCCAAGGCAGAGATTGCCCTTCGTCGCGTATTGAAGGACGAGAATGCCACAGCATTCACCACCAACTTCGATGACCTTGGCGATGCTGACATCGATGACCCCAACTTTGTTGGTTTCGACCAGATTCCAGGCCTTGCCTCACAGCGTCTGATGGAAGAAGGCTACGGTTTTGGTGCTGAAGGTGACTGGAAGACAGCTTGTCTGTATCGCACATTGTGGGTTATCCAGCAGGGTATGCCAACAGGTTGCTCCTTCCTCGAGGACTACACACTGAACTTCGCCGGCGACCGCAGTTCTTGCCTCCAGAGCCACATGCTCGAGATCTGCCCACTTATCGCCGTTGACAAACCAAAACTCGAAGTACACTTCCTGGGTATCGGTATCCGCAAACAGCAGACCGCCCGCCTGGTGTTCACATCTAAGGTAGGCCGTGGTATCAAGGCTACAGTTGTTGACCTTGGCAACCGTTTCCGCCTCATTTCACAAGAAGTAGAGTGCATCGAGCCGAAGCCCATGCCCAAACTGCCAGTGGCATCTGCCCTTTGGGTACCCCAGCCCACATTTGAAATTGGCGCAGGCGCATGGATTTTGGCAGGTGGCACACACCACAGTGCATTCTCCTACGACATCACCGAAGAATATTGGGAAGACTTTGCCGAAATGCTCGGTATCGAGTATGTGAAGATTAACAAAGACACCCAGATCTCTGAGTTCAAGCAGACCCTCCGTAACAATGAGGTCTACTTCATGTTGAATAAAGCGTTGAAATAAATAAATATTGAAAATTGAATATTGAATATTGATAATTAAAGATTGAAGATGAAAAAAGACAACAAGATCCTTACTATTTCAAAGTCTTTTGCAATAAGGATTATTCGACTATTCCAATTTTTGCAAAACGAGAAAAAGGAGTTTGTTCTTTCTAAACAGATTCTTCGATCGGGTACTAGCATTGGAGCTAACGTAAGAGAAAGTGAACATGCAAATAGTGTGGATGACTTTATCTATAAACTCTCTATATCTCTTAAAGAGTCAAATGAAACTGAATATTGGTTAGAACTACTATATGAAACAGACTATATCAATGAGAAACAGTTTCAATCATTAATATCAGACAACAAAGAGATAACAGCTACTCTTATAAAAATCATCAAGACTACTAAGAGTAGAAGAAACAGCACCAAAGAAGCTAAATAATTTTCAATCTTCAATTTTCAATCTTCAATTTTCAACAAAAAACAACTATGACTGCAAAACAGACAATCGAATCAGGGAAAGCCATTCTCGGCATTGAGTTTGGCTCGACACGTATCAAGGCTGTGCTGATAGACGAGGACAACAAACCCATCGCCCAGGGTTCCCACGAATGGGAGAACCAATTGGTTGATGGTCTGTGGACCTATTCCACCGAGGCCATTTGGTACGGACTGCAAGACTGCTACGCCGACCTTCGCAAAGATGTTCGCGAGCAGTACGACTGCGAGATAGAATCACTGGCAGGCATTGGTTTCAGTGCTATGATGCACGGCTATATGGCCTTCAATGCGAAAGAGGAAATCCTCGTTCCGTTCCGCACCTGGCGTAACACCAATACCGGCAAGGCCGCTGCCACCCTCTCCAAGCTTTTCAACTACAACATTCCACTGCGCTGGAGTATTTCACATCTCTACCAGTGCATCCTCGACAACGAAGAGCATGTAAAAGACATCAAATACCTCACCACGCTGGCTGGCTACGTACACTGGCAGGTGACAGGTCAGTTTGTACTTGGTGTGGGTGATGCCTCTGGCATGATTCCCGTAGATCCAAAGACAAAGACCTACGATGCAGAGATGGTTCGTAAATTCGACGAACTGGTAGCTCCCTGTGGTTTCGACTGGAGACTGCTCGACATTCTGCCCAAGTCGCTGAATGCTGGTGAGAGCGCAGGCTTCCTCACCCCCGAGGGTGCCAAGAAACTGGATGTTAGTGGCCATCTAAAAGCTGGTATCCCCGTATGTCCTCCTGAGGGCGATGCCGGAACCGGTATGGTTGCCACCAATGCTGTAAAGCAGCGCACAGGAAACGTCTCGGCCGGTACATCCTCGTTCTCGATGATAGTACTTGAGAAAGAGCTTTCGAAGCCCTACGAGATGATTGACATGGTAACCACCCCAGACGGTTCACTGGTAGCCATGGTTCACTGCAACAACTGCACCAGCGACCTCAACGCCTGGGTAAACCTTTTCAAAGAGTATCAGCAATTGTTGGGCATTCCCGTTGACATGAACGAAGTCTATGGCAAGCTCTACAACAACGCCCTCAATGGCGATGCCGACTGCGGTGGCCTTATCTCCTACAACTACATCTCGGGTGAGCCTGTCACCGGTCTGGAAGAAGGTCGTCCACTGTTTGTGCGCTCAGCCAACGACAAGTTCAACCTGGCCAACTTTATGCGTGCACATCTCTACGCTTCTGTAGGTGTGCTGAAGATTGGCAACGACATTCTCTTCAACGATGAGAAAATCGAGGTGGACCGCATCACTGGCCATGGCGGACTGTTCAAGACCAAAGGTGTAGGTCAGCGCATCCTTGCTGCTGCCATCAACTCCCCCATCTCGGTGATGGAGACCGCTGGTGAAGGTGGTGCCTGGGGTATCGCCCTGCTGGCAGGATACATGGTATGGAACAGCCGTAAGCTCACCCTCGCCGACTATCTCGACGAAGTGGTGTTCGCTGGCAATGCCGGTGTGGAAATCAAGCCTACTCCTGAGGATGTGGCAGGTTTCAACACCTACATCAAGAACTATCAATGTGGCCTTGCTATTGAGCAAGCCGCTGTCAACTACAAGAAATAATTACGCATTAGTCGGACGGGACTGTTTTCAGTCCCTGTCCGACCTTATTTATTTATAAGACAAGAACAACAATGAAGAAAATCCTTTCAGCAGTTTTTCTCACCATCTGCTCTATGGGAGCTATGGCTCAAGACGCCACCGCAACCATTCATGCCAACAACGGCAAACAAACTATCTGCAAAGAAATTTACGGACAATTCGCTGAGCACTTAGGTTCATGTATCTATGGTGGCCTCTGGGTGGGCGAAAACTCCCCTATCCCCAACATCAACGGTTATCGCAAGGATGTGTTTGAGGCATTGAAAGACCTGAAGGTGCCCGTGCTGCGTTGGCCCGGCGGCTGCTTTGCCGACGATTACCACTGGATGGATGGCATCGGTCCCAAAGACCAGCGCCCATCACTGCGTAATAACAACTGGGGCGGTACCATAGAGGACAACTCCTTTGGCACCCATGAATTCCTCAACCTCTGCGAGATGCTGGAATGCGAGCCCTATATCAGCGGCAACGTTGGTAGCGGCAGCGTGAAGGAAATGGCACAGTGGGTGGAATATATGACCAGCGATGGCGACACCCCGATGGCACGTCTGCGCCGTCAGAACGGTCGCGACAAAGCCTGGCATGTGAAATACTTCGGCATTGGCAACGAGGCATGGGGCTGTGGCGGCAACATGACAGCCGAATACTACAGCAATGAGTTCCGTAAATTCAACACCTACCTGCGCGATTACAGCAACAACAAGCTCTGCCGTATCGCCTCGGGAGCCTCTGATTATGACTATGACTGGACACGTACGTTGATGAAAAACATTGGCAACCGCATGAATGCCATCTCCGTACATTATTATACTGTTAAAGACTGGAATCACAAGGGAAAGGCCACCGCTTTCACCCCCGAGGAATACTACCTGACTTTGGACAAATGCCTCGACGTGGATAACGTGGTGCGCCAGCACTGTGCCATCATGGACGAGACCGACCCCCAAAAGAAGATTGCCCTCATGGTAGATGAATGGGGAACTTGGTGGGACGAGGAGCCCGGCACTATCCCAGGACACCTCTATCAGCAGAACACCATGCGCGATGCTATCGTAGCTTCGCTGATGCTCAACATTTTCCACAAATACACCGACCGTGTGCGTATGGCCAACATTGCCCAGGTGGTGAACGTGCTTCAGTCGATGATTCTCACAGACCAGAAAGGTACAGGACACATGGTGCTCACTCCTACCTACCACATTTTCAAGATGTACAAGGACTTCCAGGAAGCTACTTATCTGCCCCTCGACTTGCAGTGCAGAAACACAACTGTCAGCAATGGCAATAACATTCCCACCGTTAGTGCTTCTGCAGCCAAGACAAAAGCTGGCGACATCGTCGTGGCTCTTGCCAACGTGATGCTCGACAAGTCACAGACCATCAGTATCGACCTTGAAGGTGTGAAGGCCAAGACTGTCAACGGCACTGTTCTCACCAGCAAGAATGCTACTGACTACAACGACTTCGACCATCCCACGGTGGTACAGCCAAAGGATTTCAAGGATGCCAAGCTGAAAAACGGCAAACTGGAAGTGACACTTCCTGCCATGTCAGTGGTGGTACTTAAAATAAATTGAAGAGGAGTTAAAGGGGAGTTAAAGAGTAGTTAAAAGGTAGTTAAAGGGACATTACTATTGAAGATTGAAGATTGAAAATTGAAAATTGGATATTTTCCACCCTATACTATTTTCTCCGTATGCTTCGGCTTTGCCGCAGCCCCCACCCCAAACTCCTAAATAGGTATTATCCAAACTCCATATAAAAAAATTCATTTACAACAATAAAAACCAATACAATGAACGACAAAAAAATTATGAACAAAGCGGCCAACAACATCCGTATTTTGGCTGCATCAATGGTAGAAAAAGCAAAGTCTGGCCACCCTGGAGGTGCCATGGGCGGTGCTGATTTCATCAATGTGCTCTTCTCAGAGTTTTTGGTTTACGACCCCGAGAATCCCGCATGGGAAGGCCGTGACCGTTTCTTCCTCGACCCAGGTCACATGTCACCTATGCTCTATTCCGCCCTTGCCCTGCAAGGCAAATTCACCCTCGATGAACTCAAGGAGTTCCGTCAGTGGGGTTCTCCCACTCCCGGTCACCCCGAGCGTGAGATTGAGCGCGGCATAGAAAACACTTCAGGTCCACTTGGTCAGGGACACACTTTTGCTGCCGGTGCCGCTGTGGCTGAGAAATTCCTTGAGGCTCGCTTAGGCAAGACTCCTATGCAGCACAAGATCTATGCTTACATCTCCGACGGTGGTGTGGAAGAAGAAATCTCTCAAGGCACAGGTCGTATTGCTGGCATCTTAGGTCTGAACAACCTGATTATGTTCTACGATTCCAACGACATCCAGCTCTCCACCGAGTGCAACGTGGTGATGAAGGAAGACACCGAAGCCAAATATAAGGCTTGGGGATGGAACGTGATTAACATCGACGGCAACGATGCCGATGCCATCCGCGAGGCACTGAAAGCTGCCCAGAAGGAAGAGAAACGCCCCACCCTCATCATTGGCAAGACCATCATGGGCAAGGGTGCCTTGAAGGCCGACGGCAGTAGCTATGAGCACAACATTGCCACCCACGGTGCTCCTCTTGGCGGTGATGCCTTTATCAACACCATCAAGAACCTCGGCGGCAACCCCGACTCACCATTCGAAATCTTCCCCGAAGTGCAGAAGCTTTATGCCGACCGCCGCGAGGAACTGAAGAAGATTGTGGCTGCCCGTCATCAGGAAGAGGCAGAGTGGGCAGCTGGTCATCCCGACCAGGCTGTGATGCTCAAGGAGTGGTTCTCAGGCAAGGCTCCCAAGGTAGATTGGTCAGTTCTTGTACAGAAAGAAGGTGCTGCCACCCGTGCAGCCTCTGCAGCATGCCTTGGCGTACTTGCAGAGCAAGTTCCCAACATGATTTGCGCTTCCGCCGACCTTTCCAACTCCGACAAGACCGACGGTTTCTTGAAGAAGACCCATTCTCTTTCTGCCGACGACTTCACTGGTGCCTTCTTCCAGGCAGGTGTTGCTGAGTTGACTATGGCTTGCATGTGTATTGGTATGTACCTGCATGGTGGTGTCATTCCCGCTTGCGGTACCTTCTTCGTATTCTCCGACTATATGAAACCAGCCGTACGTATGGCCGCCTTGATGGAAGTGCCTATCAAGTTTATCTGGACCCACGATGCATTCCGTGTAGGTGAGGATGGTCCCACCCATGAGCCTGTGGAGCAAGAGGCACAGATTCGCCTGATGGAGAAACTGAAGAACCACAGTGGTCGCGACAGTGTACGCGTCTTCCGTCCTGCTGATGCCGATGAGACCACCGTCTGTTGGGCAATGGCAATGGAGAACATGGACACCCCGACCGCCCTTGTGCTTTCACGTCAGAACATCGCTAAACTGCCCGCCGGCAACGACTACGAGCAGGCCCGCAAGGGTGCCTATATCGTGGCAGGCAGCGATGCCGACTATGATGTGATTCTGCTGGCCAGCGGTAGTGAGGTTTCCACCCTTGTGGCAGGTGCCGAACTACTTCGTGCCGACGGTATCAAGGTTCGTATTGTGAGTGCTCCTTCCGAGGGTCTCTTCCGCTGCCAGAGCAAAGAATACCAGGAGAGCGTTCTGCCGAAGGGCGCCAAGGTATTTGGTATGACAGCTGGTCTGCCTGTTACCCTTGAGGGTCTGGCAGGTGCCAATGGCCGTGTCTTCGGTATGCCGAGCTTTGGTTTCTCAGCACCCTACAAAGTGCTCGACGAGAAATTAGGCTTCAACGGCCAGAATGTTTACAACCAAGTGAAAGCTTTCCTTGCAGAGTAATATGATCGACGTTAAGACTATCGGCATAGCCAGCGACCACGCTGGCTATGCTCTTAAACAGTTTGTCAAGAGATACCTCGAAGACAACGGCTATGCCTATCATGACTATGGCACCTACAGTGAGCAGTCGTGCGACTACTCCGACTTTGGCCATGCCTTGGCACGTGGTATAGAGAATGGTGAGGTTTATCCCGGTATTGCCATCTGTGGCAGCGGCGAGGGCATCAATATGACGCTGAACAAACATCAGTCTATCCGCGCCGGCCTTTGCTGGATTCCAGAGATTGCCCACCTCATCCGCCAGCACAACAATGCCAATGTGCTTGTGATGCCCGGAAGATTTATCGACGAGGCTACAGCAGAGCGGATAATGGACGAATTTTTCGCCACCGATTTCGAGGGTGGCCGTCATCAGGCCCGTATCGACAAGATTCCTTTGCCAGCCAACGACTTAGCATAGAATGTCAGCACAAAGACACAGAAGCACAGAGCAGAACGAAAAATTCCGTCGCTCTGTGCCTTTGTGTTGAATTGCATCATAAACCACCATGACACGCCCTCCCAAGCGTTGCCTCACCGCCTTAGCAGGATTGACTCTTCTCACGGTTGGAGGTATGATCTATATTCTCTATAGACCTCAGTCATTGCTGGTCTTTCACATAGCCGACAAGTGGGGATTATCCGTATGGATAACTCATCTTCGACAATGTGCCCCAACTCTCAATATGCCCGAATGGGTGATTTATAGTTTGCCTGGTGGGTTGTGGGCTGCCGCTTATATCCTCATTATCGAGGCTATCACCCAACCATGGCGACGAAGGAAACGGATGCTATGGGCAAGCACTATTCCACTATGCGGTATTATCTCCGAGCTGCTGCAAGGGGTTGGCTGCCTCCCCGGCACGTTCGACATCATCGATGTTCTCTGCTATATAGTGCCTATTGCAGTTTACACATTATTGAAAATGAAAAGTAGTTTAAGGGTAGTTAAAGAGTAGTTAAAAGGGAGTTAAAGGGACATTACCATTGAAGATTAAAGATTGAAAATTGAAAATTCTCTACAACTATAGCTTTTTTCTCCGTATGTTGCGGCTTCGCCACAGCTCCCCTCCCAAAACTCCCCAGCATTTGTCCAAACTCCTACACTCCCAAACTCCCAAAATAAGCCACCATGTCCATTAAAAACAACAAAGTAATCACCACCCTCGCTATTTGTGCGACTGTGGTTTTCGTCATTCTCGGTCTGCTGACCATCGTATCCATCCTCACTGATGATGACAAAGAGGAAAGCGAACTTGAAAAAGCAGTTCAAGAACAAGAAAGGTTTAAATCGGATGAAGAGGAAAAAGATAGCGTAGTTATCAGCGAACCTCTGGAGGGTGACCCCTATAAAGAACTGGACGAACTGATTGGACTTGAAGATGTGAAGGAAGAAGTGAGAAGCCTCGCCAATTTCGTTAAAGTGCAGAAGATGAGACAGGAAAAGGGTTTGAAGACCCCCAAGATGTCTTACCATTTGGTGTTCACTGGCAGTCCCGGCACAGGAAAGACCACCGTGGCACGCATTGTAGCACGCATCTACAAAGACCTTGGCATATTGAAACGTGGACACACTGTGGAGACCGACCGCTCGGGCTTAGTGGCAGAATACATGGGACAGACAGCCATCAAGACCAACGCGCTCGTTGATTCCGCCCTCAACGGCGTGCTGTTTATCGACGAGGCCTACGCATTGGTCCCCGATGCCAGTTACAGTGGTGGAGACTATGGCCAGGAAGCTATTTCCACCCTACTCAAGCGTATGGAGGATGACCGCGACCGACTGGTGGTCATCATTGCCGGTTATCCCAAGGAGATGCAGCGTTTTATCGACTCCAACCCCGGTTTAAAATCGCGCTTCAACCGATACATCAACTTCCCCGACTACACAGCCGAGGAACTCTACCGCATCTACCTGATGTATGCCAAGAAAAACGAATATACACTCAATCAGGAAGCCGGAGTCTATCTGCGTGAGCGACTTGAAGATGTGGTGGAACATAAAACTCGCAATTTCGGCAATGCCCGCTATGTGCGCAACATCTTCGAAAAGTCCATTCAGCGCCAGGCCAACCGCATCAGCCGTATGAAATCACCCAAAGATAATGACCTCACAGAGATTAAGAAAGAAGACTTAGAGGGTCTGTTGGAAATTGAAAAGTAGTTTTTAGTAGTAAGTAGTAAGAGGTAAGAGAATACCCCCTACTATTCTCACCCGTTCACTTCACTAATCCCATTCGTCCTATTTAAGCCTCATTCATCTCATTACGAAAGCGGCAGAGGTATTCTCTTACCTCTTACCTCTTACCTCTCACCCCTTACCTCTCACCTCTTACCTCTTAGATAACACTCCCCCTCACCACTAAAAAATTCACAATAATGAAAAAGACCAGAATCACAGAATTATTTGGCATTGAATACCCTGTCATTCAGGGTGGCATGGTATGGATTAGCGGTTGGCGTCTTGCCGCCGCTGTAAGCAACGCCGGAGGATTGGGCCTGCTTGGAGCCGGTTCGATGCACCCTGAAACGTTGTTAGAACACATCCAAAAAATGAAAGCCGCCACGACAAAACCGTGGGGTGTGAACATACCATTGATGTACCCGGAGATTGACCGGTTGATAGAGATGATTATCAATGAAGGTGTGAAAATCGTCTTTACCTCTGCCGGCAGTCCTAAGAAATACACCCAGCGTTTCCACGACGCAGGCATCAAAGTGGCTCATGTCGTTTCCAGTTCAAAATTTGCCCGCAAATGCGAGGAAGCCGGTGTTGATGCCATTGTAGCAGAAGGCTTTGAGGCAGGTGGACATAATGGACGTGAGGAGACCACCACACTGACACTGATTCCCCAGGTGCGTCGCGCCACCACACTCCCACTGATTGCCGCCGGTGGCATCGCCTCAGGCGAGGCAGTCCTTGCCTCAATGGTATTGGGTGCCGAGGGTGTTCAGATAGGCACACTCTTTGCGCTTACCCAGGAGAGCAGTGCGTCGGAAGCCTACAAACAACGGTGCATCTCACTGGAAGAGGGCGACACGATGTTGACACTGAAAGCCATCTCTCCCACCCGCATGATAAAGAACGACCTCTACAAACGTCTCTTTGATGCACAGGCTCAAGGTGCCAGCGTGGAAGAACTTCGCGCCATCCTTGGACAGGCAGCCTCAAAACGTGGTATATTTGAGGGCGACATCGACAACGGCGAGTTGGAAATTGGACAAATAGCCTCAGCCATCAAAGACATCCCACCTGTTAGCGAGGTGATGGAACGACTGAAAAAAGAATACCAAGAGGCGTTATTGAAAATTGAAGAGTAGTTAAAGGGTATTTAAAGAGTAGTTAAAAGGGAGTTAAAGGGACATTACTATTCAACATTCAACATTGAAAATTGAATATTGAATATTGAAAGGTAGTTAAAGGGTGTTAAATGGGCAAATGCTTTGATATTTAAGACCTGAAACAAATATATAGTGTCTAACTTCTCATACAGAAGTCACTTCTAACTCCTAACTTCTAACTCCTAACTAAAATACACCACTTATTATAAAATCGCAGGAAAATAGCTATTTTCCTGCGATTTTTTATCAAATTGTCGCAAAAAAGCATGATTTTGCAAGAATTTAGCACAAAAAATTCCACAATTTAAAAATATTAACTATTTTTGTATGTTAAATTGCACGAAATGTATAATAAGGCATTAATATGTCGATTAAGGAATGGCATTTAGCGCCTCCTAAATAGCTACATCATTATTATTCAATTTATTAACTAAGTATTATTCCTATGAGTAAAAAACTAACGATTTTCCTGATGGGAGTTTTTGCTATGATATTAGCAACAGCTCCAGCACAGGCACAGTCTATGAAGGATCGTATTGCACAAATCCGGTCCCAACAGACGATGAGAAAGTATTCGCCTGTGATGAACAATGTGCGGGAAGCCAAAAAGGCCGAGTTGCAGGCCATCCATCCGAAATTCTTCCGTGGTCATGGCATTAATCCCGCCAAAAAGACTAACAACTTGATACAGTCACCGCTATCCATGCGTCCACTCAGTCGTTTTAATACGACAAACTATGGCACCGGACAGATTCTGATGGCCGCAAACAACACCAGCCTCATTGCCAATGTAACCTACTTTCCTGGCATAGAATCCGCTTCGGAGCGCACTATCAGTCGGTTTAGCCCCAGTGCACCTACGACGATGGAAACGTTGGCAACAGGCGCCTACACATTCTTCAATGGCGCTGCCATCCAAGATGGAATCTACTATGGCGTGTATTTAAATTTAGATTATTATAAAGACAATGGCTACTGGTGGATAGACTACTATTCATTTAATGCAGAGACATGGGAGTTAATTGAAGATGGAGAGACAGAAAGCCTCTCGATGGTTGCCGACGAACTTGCCACAACAGCCGACGGTACGATATATGGAGCATTCTGGAATGCAGATGGTAGTGGAAGCGAACTTGGCATCCCCAACTATGCCAACCAGACACGTACAACCATCGGCACATTACAGAACGATTATGTGGCCATGGGTATTACCAAAGCCGGTGTGCTTTATGGCATCGCCAGCGACGGTAACCTCTACAAGATAGACAAAACCACTGCTGCCGAGACACTTATCGGTTCTACAGGTATCTCGGTGGCAAATTCTGAAGGTAATTACTATTATCAGACAGGTGAAATCGACCAAAAGGATGACACATTCTACTGGTTAGGTACGCCCTATGAAACAGGTGAGTGCAGTCTCTACACTGTCAATCTCAGCACAGGTAAAGCTACTCTGGTGAAGTCATTGGGCGAATACTCTATTACAGGTTTACTCGTTGAAAAACCCGCAGCTGCAGCTGATGCCCCTGCAGCCGTTACCGACCTGGCCGCCAACTTTGCCGCAGGTTCCACCACAGGTGAAATCAGTTTTAAGGCTCCTACTAAGACATACGGAGGAAGCACTCTTTCTGGCACTCTGAACTACAGCATCAAATGCGATGACAATGAAGTTGCCAAAGGTACCACCTCAGCAGGCAGCACAGTAAAGGCTAACGTTACACTACCTCAAGGAAAGCACACTATCCAGGTGATAGTCTCCAATTCTGCTGGTGATAGTCCTTCAGCGAAACTGGAAATCTTAGTTGGCGCCTACGAGATACCATATTTTGCCGATTTTACCAACCAAAATGAATTCAACCTCTATACGGTGCTTGATGCCAACGGTGACGGTTCTACCTTCTCATTCAGCAGTGGAGTTGGAGCACGCTATCGTTATAACAGCAAAAATGTCGGTGACGACTGGCTTTTCTCACCGCCCATCCACATGAAAGCTGGCAAGACTTATAGCGTCATTGTTACAGCATACGCCGGAATGGAAAAATATCCCGAACGCTTTGAAGTGAAGGTAGGTAAGACAGCTTCAGCAGATGCCATGACCATCACAGCTATTCAGCCTACCGATGTTACAGTAGCCGACGTTACCGATTATGATGGTACGTTGAAAGTGAATGAAGAAGGCAACTACATCGTAGGCATCCATGCCATCAGCGACGCCGACATGTTCTACCTCAATGTCAGGTCTATCTCCATCGAGGCCGGTCCTGATGAGAATGCCCCAGATGCTGTCACCAACCTGACCGTCACTCCCGATCCAGAGGGTTATACCGCTGCAACTATCAGTTTTGTGGCTCCAACAAAGAACATTGGTGGTCAGAATCTATCAGGCAAGATTACAGCCGACATCTACCGTGACAATACACTGATTAAGAGTCTTACCAACGTCACTCCAGGTGCAAAACAAACCTACGATGACACTGCAGACGACCTGACCATTGGCACACATAGTTATTATGTAATATGCTCCAATGGTAGTGGTGCTGGTCTGAAGAGCGAGGTTGTCTCTGCCTATATTGGTTACGATATACCAGCTGAGATAGAAGAAGTTACAGTAAGAGACAATATCGGTACCCTTACATTCAAATGGGACAAGGTGACAACCGGTGCCAATGGTGGCGTGGTCAATCCTGATAACATAAAATATATCATTTGGTCTCTCGAATATGATGGTACTTATCTCTACTTGGATGAGAAGCTCGACTCTGTGCAAGGCGCAACATCAGCCACCGTCACATTCGATGCCAATGTGGGTGATCAGGAATTCGGCTACTTTGCCGTACAGCCCAAGAACGATGCTGGGGAAGCTAATGGTACCGTAGCAGCTCTCATCGTGGGTAAGCCCTTCGAACTACCACTTGAAGAACATTTCGCCAATGGTAAGTTGGAGATTCCAGGATGGTTCTCAGAGACTGACGGTAGTGGTAACATCAGCATGTCCTTAGTAGGCACAGAGTCCTCAGATGGCGACGGCTATAGTATCGTTGTCACCTCGAAGGCTGGCGACTCAGAGGGCAGCCTCACACCTGGTAAGCTCAAGTTGAATGGAGCCACAAACCCAACACTTCTATTCGACGTGAAGAGCACCTCTACCAACAACCAGCTCTTTGTCATCGTAGAAAAGATTGATGGCACAGAAGAAGTGGTGAAGAACGGTTTCGTTCCCACATCCGACTTCCAGACCATCAGTGTTGACTTGAAGAAGTATGCCAACGAACCTTACGTCTTCGTGAAGTTCAATACCACCTTCGACGAGGCAGGCTCCTACTACATCGACAACATCTACTATCTCGACAAGTATGAATACAACCTTACAGCCACCAGCCTCAGTGCTCCAAAGAGTATCAAAACTGGCGAAAGTGCCCCTGTGAAATTTACCGTGAAGAACTATGGTGATAAAGAAGCAAAGAACTATAAGGTGAAAATCACTGTGGATGGAGAAACAATTCTCGAAGAGACTGTAAATGAAGCTTTAGCACATTTTGCCACAAAGGATTTTGAAGCCACTTACGTCACCACTTTGTTCACTGAGGCAGGCGAAAAGGCTGTCAAGGTAGAGATTACCTACGCCAATGACCTCAAAAAAGCAGACAACACAATTCAGGCTGACCTTATCGTGATAGCGCCATCATCATCTGGTGTTGAGAATCTCACAGCCGAAGAGCTGGCCAGTGGCTACCATGTGACTTGGGATGCTCCAACTACTATATCGGTAGAAGTGACTGAGGACTTCGAAGACACCAACATATTCCCGCCTTTCAGCCTTGGCGGCATTACAGCCACAGAGCACAACGGTTCGTTCGGCGATTGGAAGCTTTATGATGGCACAGGAGGAGCTGCTGTATGGGGATTCCAAAATGCAGAATTTGAAAACATGAGCGAGCCTCATGCATGGCAAGTACTCGACCCATCGCAGGCTGGATTGGGACCCAACTATAACGCTCCGAGCGGTAATCAATATTTAATGTCTGTATGTCCTACGACTTCGACACGTAAATCTGCTGACCACTGGCTGATTTCTCCCGAACTGACTGGCGAAGCACAGACCATCAAGTTCACAGCACGTACTATCACTGATGCATATGGTGATGAGACCTTCGAGGTGCTGGCTTCCACCACAGACACCAAACCCGAAAGTTTCACCAAGGTTAAAGACATCACCACTAAAGTTGTCGAGTGGACTGAATTCACAGCGGATCTACCCGCAGGTTCGAAATACTTCGCTATCCGCCACACCTCCAACGACATCTTTGGAATAATGATTGACGACATCGTTTATACCTCGAGCAGTGTCACCATCGAAGGTTATAACGTCTATGTGGATGAAGAATTCTATAGCGACGTAACCGATACAAGCATCGACTTGACCGACGTTCCGCATGGTAATCACAAGATTAGTGTGACTGTTGTCTATGAAAATGGTGTGGAGTCAGCTCCAGTGAGCGTCACAACAGGCAGCAACGATTACCCAATGGGTGATGTCGATCACAGTGGCTACGTGAATGTCACCGACGTGATGATGGCAGTGAACTACTTCATCGGCCAGGCTGTCAGTGGTTTCCACTTAGAGAATGCCGACTTCGACAAGGATGGTTCTGTCACCGTTTCTGAAATCATGCAGATTGTCAACATCGCCTTACAAAGCGACAATGCAAATTCCTTCGCATTCTGCCGTGAGGCAACTGCCGACAAGATGATAATAGAAGCTAATGCCGAAGGATATGCTGTATCGCTCAACAACAACGAGCCTTACACCGCCCTGCAAATGGACGTATGTCTGACCGATGTGAATGCTTCACTCAATGCACGCCTTTCCGACGCTCGTGCCGATGGCCACAAAGTCATCTGCAACAACTTGGGCAATGGCCGCTATCGCATCATCGTTTATAGTCTGAATGGTCAGGAACTGAGAGGCAACGATGGCATCCTGCTGCAACTGCTGACCAACAGCCGTCTGAGCAGCACCGCCATCTCCAACCTGATGCTCACCAATCGCCAATATGAGTCAATTACCATGGGCGACATCGCCGCCCCGACAGGCATTGCCGAAGTGAACGCAGCCGAGAATGATGCTCCCGCCTACAACATACAGGGTATCCGCAGCAAGCTCAACGCCCGCGGTATCGTGATTCAGAATGGCAAGAAGTATGTTAACAAATAGGTTATAAGGTTATGAGGTTATGAGGTCGCTTCGCTTGCAGGTTATAAGGTTGCTTCGCTTGCAGGTTATGAAGTGAGATATGACCTTCTAATCCACAATTTAAATCAGAGGTACAGATTAAATCTGTGCCTCTGATTTTTTAGAATTCAAGATTTTCACCTAACGCACATGGATTTTTATATCACGAATTAAAGAATTTAAGAATTGATATTGGTATGACGTTATCCATACATATATCACCTTAAAACCTATAAGCGTAGCGACCTCAAAACCTCAAAACCTCAAAACCAAACGAAACTGGAGCTTGCGAAAGTTGAGTTCTTTAATTCTAAAATTCTTGACAAAAAAATACACAAATTTGTTTGTGACAAAAGAACAAATAACTTGTCAACTCGTTTACTTGTCAACTTGTTAACTTTAATTGAAGGTATACAAAACAGGGACTCTTGTTTTTGAACATTCATCAATTTATATAATGGCTCAAATGGATTACGGAAACACCCTATAAAGTGAAAATATTTCACTAAAAGAATATTTATTTACATCTTTTTCCTTGAAATTGAATCGCTTTTGAGGCTAGTTTATTAACTTTGCATCATATAATTGATATTATGCACTATAGCGTATGAAGCCAGAAGAAAAAGCAAGAGTCAAGATAGACCAGATGTTTGAAGATGCTGGTTGGAAAGTGGTAGATAGAGATTTACAGCTGCTGCTATCCGAGAAGGTCTGCTTGAAGGAAACCGAGAAGCCGACTATTTCTTATTCATAAATGGCATTGCTGTTGGTGTACTCGAAGCGAAACGAAAGGAAGTGGATGTTACTTCTGATAAAGTTTGCGAACAAGCAGATCTTTACGCTCGTGGAGTGCCCGAACGTTATAAAGCTTATTCTCGTCCTTTGCCCATCATCTACCAGTCCAACGGAGAAGAAACATTCTTCAGGGATTTTCGTGATGAAGATGGTGAACTCATTGAGTTGAACCACATCCATACGCCAAAGGAGATTGTAAAGATGTTGGGGATAGATGATCCATACGCAGGTTTGCCAACGTTGAAAAAGAAAGGTTTGCGCGATTGCCAATATGAGGCTATTACGGAACTGGAGAATAGTTTCCGTACTGGACAGAAAAAGGCTTTGATAGTGTTGGCAACAGGAGCAGGTAAGACCTACACAGCTTGTCTGGCAGCCTATCGTTTATTGGCTTTCACACCCATGAAGCGCATCCTTTTCTTGGTTGACCGCAATAACCTCGGGAAACAGGCTGAAGCAGAATTTGGTATGTTCCGCCTAACAGAGAATGGCGACCCCTTTAATACTATCTATATGGTTAACCGACTGAAATCAGCAAAGGTTCCATCCGACAGCAACGTAGTCATCTCTACCATTCAACGTCTGTTTTCACTTCTTACTGGCCAGGAAATAGTTGACAATGACGATGATGATGAAGATACCACCACAAGCGAGGTACAGCTAACTGGAGCCATGACGCTCCCGTCTGATTTCTTCGACTTGATTATCATTGACGAATGCCACCGTTCCATCTATGGCAACTGGAAGAAAGTGCTTGAATACTTCAATTCAGCCAACCTCATAGGTTTGACAGCAACGCCAGTGCCTGAGACGAAAGCATTCTTCAATAACAATATCGTTGTAAACTACACCTTAGAGCAGTCCATTGTGGATGGTGTGAATGTGGACGCTCGTATCTATCGCATCAAAACCGAAGTGACAGAAAACGGCGGTGCAATTCTGAAAGGCGACAAACTCAGACGTGAAACTCGCTATACTGGCAAGGTGGAAACGGTTCGCAATGAGGAAACGAAGAATTATACCAAGGAGGAATTGAACCGTAGTGTCATCAATCCTGCCCAAATTAAATTGGTGCTTGAAACGTATCGTGATGCCGTTTATACGGAAATGTTCACCGACCCACAGCGTGAACCCAACATGGACTATCTGCCTAAGACCCTAATCTTTGCCTTGAACGAAATACATGCCAACAATATCGTGCATATCGCAAAAGAGGTATTTGGTCGGACAGATGATAAGTTTGTGCAGAAGATAACCTATTCCGCCGGTGACAGTAACGAGTTGATACGGCAGTTTCGTAACGACAAGGAGTTCCGTATTGCTGTCACTTGTACGCTGGTGGCAACTGGCACGGACGTAAAGCCGCTTGAAGTGCTGATATTCATGCGTGACGTGGCTTCCGAACCTTTGTATATCCAGATGAAAGGTCGTGGTGTTCGCACAATTGGCGACGACCAGTTACGTAATGTTACGCCCAATGCCTTCAGCAAGGATTGTTTCTTTCTTGTCGATGCTGTAGGAGTTACCGAAAGCCAAAAGACAACAACGAGCCCTGGCGATGGTGGGTCTGTACAGACCATCACGCTCAAACGATTGCTGGAACTGCTGACGCATGGCAACGTCAACGATGACTATCTGCGTTTGATTGCCGCCAAACTCGCACGTATCTACAATAAGTGTACGGACAAGCAACGGGAAGAGTTCCAAAGATTGGCCTATAGTGGAATGCAGGAAATCTCTGCTGCCATCTTTGACGCTTTCGAGAAGAACACCCTTCCTCCATACGAGAGTATTGATGAGCCAAATCTTGAACGGAAAGGATTGGTGGCTCCGTTGACACACCATCCTGAGGCACGCCAATATCTGCTCATTCTTGCAGCAGGCTTCATTGAAACTTTGATGCCGGGAGAAGACCAGCTTATCTCCAAGGGCTTCTCTGAGGAGGAAGCAAAGGATGTGACATCGGCTTTTGAGAAGTATTGCGATGAGCACCAGGACGAGATAGAAGCGCTGCGCATGATTTACAATAATGACGGAGAGCCACTGACTTACGCAACGTTGAAGGATTTGGAGAACAAACTAAAACTGGCGAATAACAAGTTCCAGACTTCACGTCTTTGGAACTGCTACACGATTGTCAATCCGCAATCTGTTAAGAAGCATAGCACCAAAGAAGAGAAGGAAGCCCTTACCAATATCATTCAGCTTGTTCGCTTTGCCAACCATCAGATTGAGACATTGGAGAGCTTGTATCCTTCAGCACAGCAGCGCTTCAATCTTTGGTATGGACAGGTTCAGCGTACAGTGACGGAATCTCAGATAACAATCATCCGTCAGATTGTTGACTACATTGCTTCTAATGGTGCTTGCACCATCAAGGATATTATTGACGATGATAAGACACGGGCAGCACAACTCATCAAGGCCTTTGGCGGCAAGTCACAGGCTGACGAAGCACTTGTGTCATTGTCAAAGTTCTTATTATATAGAAAAACAGCTTAATCATAGATATGGCAACAAATAAAGAGACATCACTCACAAAGAAAGTGTGGACACTAGCCACGACTCTCTCGGGTCAGGGCATCGGATTTACAGATTACATCACCCAACTTACTTATCTCCTCTTCCTGAAGATGGATGATGAGAACGTAGAGACCTTTGGCGAAGACTCTGCTATCCCCGAGGGCTACCGCTGGAAAGACCTTATCGAACTGGATGGCCTTGACCTTATCAATCAGTATGAGGAAACACTAAAGAAACTGTCCGAAGAAGAAAACCTTATTGGTACCATCTTCGTGAAGGCCCAGAACAAGATTGACAAGCCCGTCTATCTTCGCAAAGTCATCACGCTGATTGATGAAGAGCAGTGGTTGGTGATGGACGGTGATGTCAAAGGTGCCATCTATGAAAGCATCCTTGAAAAGAACGGCCAGGACAAGAAGAGCGGAGCGGGTCAGTATTTCACGCCACGTTCCCTGATTTCTGCAATGGTGGACGTCACCCGCCCTCAAATCGGTGAAACAGTTTGTGACCCCGCCTGTGGTACTGGCGGATTTCTTCTGGCTGCTTACGACTACATGAAGAACCAGTCGCAGGACAAAGCCAAGCGTAACTTCCTCCGCGAGAAAGCACTCATTGGCTATGACAACACTGCCCTTGTAGTTACCTTGGCCTCCATGAACCTCTATCTGCATGGCATAGGCACCGACCGCAGTCCGATACTCTGTGAAGACTCCTTAGAGAAGCAACCGCAGAAGTTGGTGGATGTGATTCTTGCCAATCCGCCTTTTGGCACCCGTCCTGCAGGAAGCGTGGATATTGACCGTCCCGACTTCTATGTGGAAACAAAGAACAACCAGCTCAATTTCCTCCAACATATTATGGTCATGCTGAAGAACACTGGACGTGCTGCTGTTGTGCTGCCCGACAATGTGCTCTTCGAGGGCGGTGCCGGCGAGACCATCCGCAAGGAAATGTTGAAGAATTTCAATCTGCATACCATCCTTCGCCTCCCTACAGGTATCTTCTATGCCCAAGGCGTGAAAGCCAATGTGCTTTTCTTCAAGAAAGGAGAACAGACAAAGGATGTGTGGTTCTACGACTACCGCACAGGCATTAAGCATACACTGGCCACCAAACCTATGATGCGCCACCATCTTGACGACTTCGTAACTTGCTATCATGCCGAGAACATCAGTCTGCGTAAGGAAACCTACAGCGAAGAGAATCCCAATGGCCGTTGGCGCAAATACCCCGTTTCGGAACTGTTGAAGCGTGACAAGACCAGTCTCGATATTTCCTGGATCAAGCAGACCAACGACGATGATGACATGACATTAGCAGAGCTGATGAGCACCATTCAGCAGAAAAGTGATAATATCAGCAAGGCTGTTACGAAACTGCAAGAGTTGATGGCTAATATCAAGGAGGATTAAGCATGAATGATATACAGTTAAGAGAAAATGCATTGTTTGAGCGTATATCCTCTCTAATAGACCTTGCCCACAAAAGGGTTAAGACTACCATTGATACGACAATGGTTTATACCTATTATGGTGTTGGGCAATATATTGTTGAGGATGAGCAACAAGGTGAACGACGGGCTCAATATGGTCAGGCTGTTTTGAAGAATCTATCAGCCAGGTTGACTAATAAGTACGGAGAAGGTTGGTCTGTTGATACTCTGGAAAATTGCCGGAAGTTCTATCGAGTATATTCAGGGTATGAAATCTCGTCCGCAGTCCAGACAAAATCCGAAACACTGTCTCGGGAATCCGATATTCAACCTCTGGAGATTTCCGAAACGCTGTCTCGGAAATATGGGAACAATCTGTCTTTCACACTCTCCTGGTCTCATTATCTGGTACTCATGCGTATCAAGAATGAAGAGGAACGTCGTTTCTACGAGATTGAATGTCAGAAACAAGACTGGAGTGTGCGACAATTGAAACGAGAATATGGGGCAAGCCTCTATGAGCGTTTGGTTTTGAGTCGTGACCCCAAGGAGGTCCTGCGCTTATCACAAGAGGGACATACAATAGAAAAGCCTAACGATATTATTAAAGATCCTATTACGTTAGAGTTTCTTGGACTGCAACGTGATAGCAGTTTCAGTGAGTCAAACCTCGAATCTGCCATTATCAGCAAACTGCAAAATTTCTTGCTTGAAATGGGAAAGGGCTTCCTGTTTGAGGCAAGGCAGAAAAAATTTACATTCAACGAGAAACACTTCTATGTGGACTTGGTGCTGTATAACCGTCTGCTTCAGTGCTATGTCCTCGTAGATTTAAAGGCAGATGAACTATCACATCAAGACCTCGGTCAGATGCAGATGTATGTCAACTACTACGACCGACATGTTAAAGAGGCTTTTGAAAAGCCCACAATAGGCATCCTCCTATGTAAAGACAAAGACGATGCTCTTGTGGAATTGACTTTGCCAGAAGATGCCAATGTTTACGCTACGTCATACGAATTATGTATCCCAGATAAAGCCATCCTTCAGTCGAAGGTAAAACAATGGATTCTGGAATTCGAGGAGCAGCGAGAGCAGAGCCAAGTTGACTTGGACTCTACCGAGTCGCGACGAGATTCGCATGAAGTGCAATATGAAGAAAGCAAGGAGGATTGATATGGATACAAAGAAATTACGCCAAAAGATTCTCGACCTTGCTATTCGTGGCAAGCTCGTTCCACAAGACCCGAATGACGAACCTGCATCTGTATTGCTGGAGCGCATCCGTGCCGAGAAAGAAAGACTTATCAAAGAAGGAAAGATTAAGCGCAGCAAAAAGTCCGCTAAATCTTCCGATACGCCCCATTATGAGAATATGCCGTTTGAAGTGCCGGAAAGCTGGGAGAGGTGCCAAGTCTCGGACATTTTTGAATTGAATCCCAAGAACGAAGACCCTGACGATACACAAAGTGGATTTATACCGATGGCTTGTGTGGATGATGGTTTCGGATACGCCCACTCTTATGAGACAAGACCTTGGGGAGAAATAAAGAAAGGGTACAGCCATTTCCAAAATGGAGATATTGGCATTGCAAAAATCTCGCCATGTTTTGAAAATAGAAAATCAACTATATTCTATGACTTGCCTAATGGAATAGGCGCAGGAACAACAGAACTTACGGTTCTTCGTGGGCATTGTGTTAATACAGAATTCTACTTGTATCTTTTCCAGTCAGAATGGTATATCTTTGAGGGAACAAAGGAATTCAAAGGTGTTGTCGGTCAGCAGAGAGTAAATAAAGAAATATTCACCACGTTACTAATTCCACTCCCCCCAATTGAGGAGCAAAATAGAATTGTTACCGAGATAAGGAAATTATTCTCTGTAATTGAAATTTTGGATGATGATAAGGCTGACTTAAATGAATCAGTACAAAGGACTAAATCCAAGATTATCGACCTTGCAATCCACGGCAAACTTGTGCCGCAAGACCCGAATGACGAACCTGCCATTGAGCTTTTGAAGCGCATCAATCCCAAGTTTTCTCCTTGTGATAACGCGCATTGTCCCTACGAGATACCTAAGAACTGGTATTGGTGTAGGTTGATAGACTTATGTTCTTTCCTCTCGCGAGGAAAATCACCAATATACTCTGAGGTGAGGAAATATCCTGTCTTCGCTCAGAAATGTAACTTGTATGGAGGGGGAATATCACTCGACCAAGCACGTTTCTTAGATCCAAATACTCTTTCAAAATGGCCAGAAGAATATAAACTTCGGGATGGAGATGTTCTTGTCAATTCAACAGGAACAGGAACAGTGGGTAGAACTAGACTCTTTCAAAGTGAGTGCCTTGGTAATTATCCATTTGTAGTTCCTGATTCGCACGTTTCTGTAGTTAGAACGGTTGAAAATATAGATTCTGATTACATTTACTCAATTGTATCTTCAAAATATGGTCAAGAGTATTTAGAAGATAATTTGGCAGGCTCTACAAATCAAAAGGAATTGTATATTGGTGTTCTCGAAAATATGCTAATCCCGCTACCTCCTTATGATGAGCAAAAACGTATAGCTAACAAGATAGAAGAACTATTTGTTATTCTTGACACTGTACAAGATTCCATAGAGGCGTAGAAGTACGTCCCTATGGAATCCCATGTTTACCACGTTACAATTTTATCAACAATAGTACGCTGTTCACTGGCTGTTCTACGCAAATAGATACGGGTAGTTTCAATGCTCTCATGTCCCATAAGGTCAGCGAGCAAGGCTAAGTCATTGAACTTATCGAGGAAGTTCTTGGCGAAGCGATGACGGAATGAGTGAGGATAAACCACTTCGCGGTTTAATCCGTACTTTTCCGCAAAGTGCTTTAACTGAATAGCAATGCCGCGTGTAGTAATGCGTACACCATATCGGTTGAGGAAGATGTAGCCACTTGAAATGCCTCTATTTGTCAGCCATTGCTTAGCTTCACCCTGTAGGTTCTTAGGAATATAGAGACGACGAAGCTTGCCACCCTTACTATAGATGTCAAGATGTCCTACGGTTACATGTTCTGCCTTAATCTGTAACAATTCGCTCACGCGGGCACCTGTAGCAGCCATAAACCATACGACAAAATACCATTCTTCGTAGCCATCTGTCTTCAGTTGGGTCTTCAGAAACTTGTAATCCTCATTGCTGATGACATTCTCCAAGAAGTTCTTCTGCTGTACCTTCACGAACTTCATCTTCAGCTTATCCTTCTTGATAAACTCCAAGTACTTGTTGATGCCCTGCAAACGAAGATTTACTGTCTGCGGTTTGAAGTTCTCCATCAGATACCCTTTGTAAGCCAAAAGGTTCTTCCTGTTAATTTCTTCGTACTTCGCATAGAAGTACTTCACCGTCCACGCATACGATGTGACGGTGTTCTTAGCCAAGTCTGACTTGCTAAGATGCTTCTCAAAATTTGTTACCATATTATTACTGTTTTAGAAATGAAACAGTAACAATATAAGAACAACCTAACGCGCATTATGAGAATATACCATTTGAGATACCCAAAAGTTGGGAATGGACTTGTATGGCTGAAGTCAATGAATATAATTCAGCTTCTGTAGATCCATCAAAATTTCCCGATAAAGATTTTGAATTATACAGCGTACCAGCGTTTGAGACTGGTACGCCCGAATTTGTAAAAGGAAAGGACATCTCCTCATCTAAAAAATCAGTTTCAAGAAATGATGTGCTTTTATGTAAGATAAATCCCCACCTAAATAGGGCATGGATTGTTTCTCATTATAAAGAAGATATACCATGTTTGGCATCTTCAGAATGGATAATCTTTAGGAATAGTGCTATTCTCCCTCAATACTTATCATTCTGTTTTACATCGAATTACTTCAAAGAATTAATGCTCAGTAATGTAAGTGGTGTAGGAGGCTCTTTGATGCGTGCACAACCAGCGATTGTGTATAAATACCTATTTCCTTTGCCTCCAATAAATGAACAGTGCAGGATTGTTGCAGCTATTCAAAAATACTACGATATTTTAGATGACATCAGTACCAACCTATAAGTCGGCACTGATGCTATCAAGGATTTGGAAAAGTTCATTCACCTTATTTATTATACGTTCCTGCTCTGAGCGAGGTGGGACAGGGAATACCATATCTTCAATAATCTTTGTTGAAACACGCTGTTGTCCAACTACTCCATTGAATGTTCCAACACATTGAGATATGAAATAGTCTGATTTGAAAAAGAATAGTCCGTAAAGAGGATGCACATAATCTGAGCGAAAGACATTGAGTTCCGTTGTTCCTGCCCCAATTCCATTTGGCAAACCTACAATAACGGCAGATTTGCGATTTTCAAGGCAAGGTGATATTTTAGCGACAACAATATCGCCATCTTCAAAATGGGTGTATCCTTTTTTGATATTTCCCCAAGTTCTTAGTTCATAACTAAAGTTATTATTGTATGAATCTTGAATATTCGACATTGGGACAAACCCAGCTTCCACGCCGTCATCTGCCTTTGTCTTGGGATTAATTCTAAACACATCCTTAACCTTACAAACTGCCCAATTTGATGGCACGTTCTCATAATGCGCGTTATCACAAGGAATAAACTTGGGATTAATGCGCTTCAGGAGTTCTATTGCAGGCTCGTCATTCGGATCTTGTGGAACGAGTTTGCCGTGAATGGCGAGATTGAGAATCTTGGACTTAGCTTGTACAATGGATGCCTGCAAATCTTCTATTTCAACATCAAGCACATCAATAACTGCCAGCCATTTCTTTGCTTCCTCCACTATTCGTAATTGCTCACGATATGGCGGAATGGGTATGGTCAATGCTGCTAAAGTTGTTCCATTCACATTCGGTTGGCCAATTCCTACAGAATTGAGAGAAATTTGCTCCCAATAGAAGCCTGACTCAAAGAAGAATTTAATGTATGCTGGAAGAATTACACTTGAAGTTTGAACCCTAATGAGGTATGAAGCATAAATAGCAGAATCCTTCAATCCCTCAACCAAGTATGACTTTCCAACTGTTGCGCCAGTCCTAGCAAACAAAATATCACCATCATTCAACAAATAAGCCTGTGCCTTATTATTATCGTAATCGGTAAATGGTACAGTTTCCCAGTTGACCTTATTATTCTGAATGTCTGTTATGCGTAATAACTTGTATTGTCCAGTTTCTTTTGCAGATTCACTAACTCCGTATAAAATAGAGGAAGCTATTTCTCCTATAGTTGTCCACTCCCAACTCTCCGGAACTTCAAACGGCGCCTCATTGGCTTCACCGACCTGTCGGTTCTCATAATGGGGCATATCGGAAATCAGACTCGATTAGCATTTCAACCACTGAAGAATCAATTGCAAAAGACACCAGAGTGAATACAGCGAGATGAGATACGAGATGCCTGCTCGCAAACAGAGCCCCCAAAAACGGACATACACAGGGTATGTCCCTTCCATTGATTGTCAATGCCGACTTTTTAAAGTGGACTCATAACTTGTCAACTCGTAACAATCTTCTTCATCCATTTCCCTCGGAAAAGTCTGAGGGAAAGGAGGATGCCACGGATGGTGAGTTCGATGGCCATGGCAGTCCAAACACCTTTCAGACCATAATTGATGGAAAGGGCGTATGCCATGGTAAGACGTATCATCCACATGCTACACAGTGAGATAATAGCAGGTTTCAAGGTATCGCCAGCACCAACACAGACACTCACAGCGATAATCGAAGCAGCGAACATAGGTTCGGCGAAGGCCTCAATGCGCAGACACTGCGAGCCGAGGGTGCGTATTTCCTCGACAGGTGTCATCAGTGCCATCATCTCCGGCGCAAAAATAAACATGATAACTCCCATTACCGCCATCACAATCATACCCGTATAAAGTGTCAGCCGTGCAAAACTGCGACAAAGGTCTTTCCTGTCGGCGCCAATACTCTGTCCAATCAATGTTGTAGCCGCTTCACCAATACCATAGCCAGGCATATAGCAGAGACTCTCGGCGGTAATACCCAAGGTGTTGGCAGCGATGGCGATGGTGCCCAATGGTGCAACAATCATAGTACTGACAATCTGAGCGCCGCTCATCAACACCGACTGCGCTGCCATGGGAATACTGATTTTCAGTGCATTACGGATATAAGCAGCCACATACTGGAATTTCTCCCCCACCCTTCGTAGCGACAACATCTCATTTCGCCAAATGGCAAAATAGGCAATCACCAACGCACAGATAACAATCGATAGACTGGTACCAATGGCAGCACCTTTTACTCCGAGATGGGCATGGAAAATAAGGAAATAATTGAACACGACATCAAGCACACACATCATCACACTGATGATACTGGGCAAACGCATATTGCCAGAGCACTTCAGCATAGCAGCCGACAGTCCGTATAGTTGGAAGAATGGCACAGAGAGGATGAAAATCAGGAAATAGATGGTGGCATCATCCACAATATCGGCATTGCCTCCCAACCAATGTGGTAAGGGTTTTGAGATAGCCAGTCCTACCAATGCAAGTATCACGCTGAAGATTGTGGTGGCAAGCAGACCGTGACGGAATACCTGTCGGGCTTGTTTGAAATCCTTCGCACCGATGAAATGCGCCACCTGCACAGAGAAACCCATCGAGGCAGCACCTCCCAGACTACCAAACAACCAGGTGGAACTCTCCACCAATCCTATGGCCGCAGATGCTTTGGCTCCAAGTTGTCCCACCATGGCCTGGTCGATGAAAAACATCACCACACTGGTGATTTGTGCCAGTATGGAAGGGATACTCAACTGTATGATTAAATTGAGTTTATCCCTGCCTGTGAGCATCTTCCCATCACGAATATACCCTAACAGTATGTCACTTTTTCTCGTCGCTGTAGCCATTAGAGTGCAAAGTTAATGAAAATTTTTAATAAGCGACCACTAATCTCACGAATAGGCACGAATATTTAATATCACGAATTTGAGAATTCTTCTTTTATGGACTCTTTTTTGTCACGAATTATAGAATTTGAGAATTATTCTTGATGGACTCTTTATTCTGTCACGAATTATAGAATTTGAGAATTATTATATGCTGAGTGCTGTTCTCTTTCTAGGCATACATAAAGTAAGCCCCTACGGTGGGTGACATCGATGTCATGGTGGAATGGTCGTCACCATGTGAGCGGAGCGAACACTGATAATCGCAACTATGTTGCGTAAACAACCACCCCGACCCTTTGATGGGTCGAGGGTACCTTAGTGAAAGAGCGACGAGTAGGAGCGGTTGAGCCCCATCCCGATGTCGGGAGGGGGACGGGGGGTGGGTAGGTACCCATCCTTAGGCTAAGGAGGGGGCGGGGTGGTTGTGAAAAGATTTTATCACGAGATTTGTCACAGACCCACTGACCAACGGGAGGTAATTATAGAATTTGAGTATTATACTTGATGGAAGCTGGCTGGGGGTGAGGCTTAAAAAAATGGGCGAAACCGACTCACTCGGTCTCGCCCACCACTATTTACATATTCATTGTTTTCTCTATAAAATTCTCGAGATGTTTATTTTTTCTCAATTGTATTCTCGAGTAAAAGCCCTGAAATAGTGAGGGCTACAAACATTGCGATGATAGTTGTGTACATCTTTTTACCCTTTCTTTACTTTAAGTGAAACATTCGCTTTTTAGGGCCTCACGGCTTTAGCGGTTACCTGAAAATTAAACAATCTAACTAATTATTATCCTATTGAATGAAATTATCCTGCTCAATCTTTATTTACCTTAACTAATACCTTATTTCTTTGCTAATACCTTATATCTTTTTACCTAATATCTTTTCATCAATCTGAACCATCACCTTGATCCTTTATTTCTTTTGACGATGCAAAGGTACGATGGTTTTACGGTTCGACAATGGATTGAGGGGCTCTTTTTGCTCAAAAAGCCCTTATTCTTGACGTAAATCAACAAATTGTGTGCGCACACAGTGTAAAAACAGGCATTTTTCGGGGGTATTTTACAATGGAAATATAAGGTGGAAAGTTGCATTGTAATATGGGAGAGTTCCACCACGGGGATTCGTTCAAATGGGTTCAAGAAGCAAAAATAGACACAGAGGCAAGAAGAGATCTCTATGCCTCTGTATCTATAAATAGGGAATACAATAATAGTAATAAGTCGCCCTAATTCCATGCAGGCAAAGAAGTGCCAGCGCGGTAGTATGCCGCCAATGACAAGTCGAAGACCAGCGTACTATATGCCGGAATGGAGCCACTGTCATCCTCACCATACCCTAAATTGTATGGAATATAAACCTTCCACCTATCACCGATATGCATGTGCTGCAAAGCGGTGGAAAAGCCCACGACTCTATCTGCCACACTAAACTTAGCCGGCACGAAAGTCGAAGCATCAAAGGACGTACCACTCCACGATTTGTCGAAGACTAATCCTAATTCAGGATCTGTACTATCGACGTATGATGTCGATGCCATCAGCTGACCACGATAATGCACACGCACGGAGTCAGTGAAAAGGGGACATCCACTTCCATTGCCCTCATTGATGACCTTTACCACGATATAATCAGTAGGATTCCCCGTATCGGTTGCATCTTTAGCATAGTTTTTAAAGATGAACCAAGATTTGTCGCCATTGGCTATCGCCTGACGTGCAGCATTGTATTTGGCAGTGAAGAACGCTGTGTTGGCATTTTTCCAGTTGGGGAACTCCTCCACGTCGTCGTCGGTCTCCTTACACGATACCATTGCCAATGCCATCAGCAGCATGGTGAGTAGGGTATAAAAGGATTTGTCTTGTCTCATAATTACATTAAGTAGGTAATCAAAATTATCTGGGACTATCATTCTTGTAGGTGTCGTATAGTCTTTTATGTTTCTTTGGTGCATCTTTCCCCCTCATCCTCAGTCACATAGCCCGCTCCATCGTCTGAGAAAGAAATCTGCATCCAAATAAATCATAAAATACTATCATCTAATTTTGACCACCTACTTATTTATGAATTGCTGTAGTACAGCAACAAACAGGACGGACAATCTTCAAATAGGAATTGTCAATCTTCAATTGTCAATTGAATTCTATCCCTTCTGCTTTTTCAGCAGGCTGGCAATGCTCACCTTGTCGTCGATGATGGAAGCCAGTTGGTCGATACCCACACGCTCCTGCTCCATGGTGTCGCGGAAACGCAGTGTGACGGTATTGTCCTTCAATGAGTCGTAATCGACAGTAATACAATAAGGTGTACCAATAGCATCTTGACGGCGATAGCGCTTGCCAATAGTATCCTTCTCGTCGTACTGGCAGTTGAAGTGGAAACGGAGGTTGTCGATAATCTCACGAGCCTTCTCTGGCAGTCCATCCTTACGCACGAGCGGCAGTACAGCCAGTTTGACAGGTGCCAGTGCAGCAGGCAGACGGAGCACCACACGTGTCTCGCCATTGTCGAGTTTCTCCTCCTGATAGGAATGGCACATCACCGATAGGAACATACGGTCGACACCGATGGAAGTCTCGATAACAAACGGAGTATAGCTCTCGTTGGTCTGTGGGTCGAAGTACTTGATGGAGCGTCCGCTATATTTCTCATGCTGCGAGAGGTCGAAGTTTGTACGGCTATGGATGCCCTCCACCTCCTTGAAGCCAAACGGCATGTGGAACTCGATGTCGGTAGCAGCGTTGGCATAGTGAGCCAGTTTGTCGTGGTCGTGGAAGCGATAGTTCTCTGCACCGAAGCCCAGAGCCTGATGCCATGCCATACGTGTCTGTTTCCATTTTTCAAACCATTCCAGTTCGGTACCCGGTTTGACAAAGAATTGCATCTCCATCTGCTCAAACTCCCTCATGCGGAAGATAAACTGACGTGCCACAATCTCGTTACGGAAAGCCTTACCAATCTGAGCGATACCAAAAGGCACCTTCATACGTCCGGTCTTCTGCACGTTGAGATAGTTGACAAAGATACCCTGGGCGGTCTCTGGGCGCAAATAAATTTTATTGGCAGCATCAGAGAGTGAGCCCATTTCAGTAGAGAACATCAAATTGAACTGACGCACGTCGGTCCAGTTCTTGGTTCCGCTGATGGGGTCGATAATACCTTCGTCGAGGATAATCTGCTTCAGTTCTGCCAAGTCGGGGCCCTGCATAGCTGCTGCATAACGCTCATGAAGAGCATCGCGCTTTTTCAGGTTCTCCAACACACGTGGGTTTGTCTCGCGGAATTTTTCCTCGTCGAAAGCATCTCCGAAGCGTTTGCGTGCCTTATCTATTTCCTTTTGGATTTTCTCGTCGTATTTAGCCATCTGGTCCTCAATGAGCACATCGGCGCGATAGCGTTTCTTTGAATCGCGGTTGTCGATGAGAGGGTCGTTGAAAGCATCCACGTGCCCAGAGGCCTTCCATATTGTGGGGTGCATGAATATAGCGGAGTCGATGCCCACGATATTCTCGTGCAGGAGCACCATGCTCTTCCACCAATATTCTTTAATATTGTTTTTCAGTTCCACACCATTCTGGCCATAGTCATACACAGCGGCCAGTCCATCGTAGATGTCGCTGCTTGGGAACACAAAACCATATTCCTTGCAGTGGCTCACGATTTTTTTGAATACATCTTCTTGTGCCATTTTCTTGATTTTAATGATAGGAGTTCAGAAGGGGTTATTAGTTAGGAGTTAGAAGTTAGGAGTTATTCCCTCCACATGTTCCAATTTGTGTTTCCTACACCTAATATATTCTCTGAACGACAAATTTGGCTGCAAAGGTAGTGAAAACCGAGCGAAATGCAAAATAAATAACATTAATTTTCATTTCCGAGGTGCATCCTACCTTCGACTGAAAAAAAGTGACTAGTCGTAAGGACATACCCCGTGTATGTCCGAAAATATTATTTGTTTTTGAAAACAGAGCTAAAAGAAGCGGACATACACAGGGTATGTCCATTGATTGTCAATACCGACTTTGGACGTCAAACCTTCTCTTGCTTCGGCAAGAAGTTGAACGGGCTTCTCATCCATGCAGACAACCGGCCTCCGATTGTCGAAAGGACGGCTGTATACCTCCAACACATCCTCCATAGAGGTCACGAAGGATGCGCTACTTTTCGAGGGGATACACCAGCATTTCTTTAGGTGAGGCTTGAATTCGTTTTTTTAGGATGCGACCGACCTGTGTATGTGAGATCGAGTCGACATAGCCCAGCTTCACCGACCTGTCGGCAAGAAGTCTCAGCGTACATTTTGCATATCCCTTGGGAAGATCTTTATAAGGTTATTTGCTGCCGTTCTTCATTTTTTGAACATACAGGTCTTGTATCTCAGGCACTTCACCAAGTCCCTCTATGTGGAGTTCCACACTGAACCCCAGTTCTTCCAATTGTTGCTTCCATTCCACGGAAATGTCATTGCTGGCATGGTCGCCTGCAACAAAGAGCAGTGGAACGAGTATCACCTTGCGGGCTTTCATCTGCTTCATCTCTCGGACAGCTGTGTCGAAAGTGGGATAGCCTTCGATGGTGGCGACATGACAATTGGGATGGCCTTGTGCGTGCATCATAAGTGGTACCGAAGTGCACCATCAGTATGGCTGTAGGAGCCGTATCAACGTCCTGTGCGCGGACAGAAGCCGCGCACAGGGTTAATATAATGAATAATATCAGCTTTCTCATTGCATATTCGTGGTTAGTTCTCCACGAGGCGGATTTGCTCGAAGTAGTAGCCTTCTGCCACATCGACGCCCTTGCTCACCGCACCAGTGGCGATATCATATACATAGACGCAGGGAGCAGCACTCTGTGTGTTGACACCGAAATAAAGCTTGCCAGCCCCCCTGTCGAATGCTGAGCGCTGGGAGAAGCGGCCGCTGCTATAATCGATGTCGGAGCCATTGATAGCCATGCGAGTGCGTGTATTAGCATTGAGGTCGATAACGCTGTAGTAGTGGCTGTAGCTGTCAATCTGGTTGGCTTTCCTTGTTCCGCCCTTGCCGTCATCCTCGGTGAGGGCGTCGTTACGTGAATATGTGAACACCTTTCCGTTGCCGAGATATTGTGTGGTCAGCAATTTGCCATCGGAGTTGGGGAATCCGTTGTAGCCGGCATCGAAGTTGTATTTGCCCTTGCTGATACGCAGCAACTTGCCTTCCTCTCCAATCTCTGTATCACTGAAGGCGACAAGGTAAAGGTTGCCTTTCTCATCGAAGAAGGTGGTCTGTTGGAGCAGTTCTCCATAGGCAGAGCCAGCCATCTCGTTGGCCTCGCTGTTGATGATGTCCTGCTCGACAGCCATTGTGTTGGCATCGATGACGGCGATGTGGAAATAGGGCTCGTTCGTGGCCGTCCTTCCCGACCCCTTCTTGTTGTAGTAGAAGTAGAACAGCTTGTTGTCGCTCTCGCGGTAGGCAAGAATGCCGCTGGTTGTGAAACTGTCGTAACCACTGGCAACCTGGAGGCTGAGCGTGCCCTCGCTGATGATGCTCATGTCATCGGTGTTGAGCTTGGTCCACACAATGGCGTTCTTGTCACCGTTGGCAGCCATGATGACGAGGGTGTTGTCGCCAGTCCAGGCATGGCAGTACTGACGGGTGTTGTAGGTGTTCTCACGGAAAGGCTGTGCCTGCACCACCTGCATCTTGTTATCCTTAAACTTCAGTTTGACAAAACGGTCAGCAGAGACAGGCACTTGGTAGTAATATTTGCCTTTGAGAATCATCTCCATGGAGTAATCGGCATTGATCTCGCATCCGGCGTTTTTGAAATCAACGGTTGCTCCGCCGTCCAGGGTGTTGCGGCTCTGCATGATGGTGGTGACGTCGCGTCCCATACCCCCCTGCTTGCCCACGGTGACGGTGAGGTCGAAGTGGTGAGGAACATCTATGTAAGGATCAGGACCTTGAATCTCGTCGAAGGTGACATCCTGGATGTCGTTGACGTTGAACTCCACCGTCGTGCCGTCGGTCTTGAGGATTTTCATCACATACTGGTTCTGGGCATTGATGCCGAGACACAGCATCATGGTTGCTGTCAATGCAAGTAATAGTCTTTTCATGTCTTATAGTTTTTAATTGTTGTTTTTTTATTGATTCAGAATTTTGATGCTGGCCTTTGCCGTTTTCACGATGTAGAGGCCCTTTCCCAGAGTTGTGAGGTCGATGTCGGCGTTGCCGTCAGCTGAGATGCGGTAGGAGCCAACCATCCGTCCGTCGGTGGTATAGACACGCACTGATTCACCGGCTTTGGCTCGGGTGACATAGAGATGTCCCATCTCGATGCGTGGTTTTTCGTCTGCCATCTCAAAAATGCTCAGAGGGGTGTCGGAGAAATAGTACTTAGCCACATCGCCTAATGATACAGATACTTTTTCCTCGCCTGCCACGGTCACTTTCAATTCGCCACCCTGGCAGGTGATGACGGGCTTGTCCTGTAGGGCGATAACAGTCTGTGTGCCGTCCCTTAGGTCGAACACGACATACTGCATTCCCTCAGCGCTGGCACTGGCAGTTAGCATCAGCACCAGCAAGGTGAATAAGAATTTCAGTTTTTTCATCTTGTTAGTTGTTTAAAATGAATGTTGGTTAGTTGATTGCAAAAGGATTCTGAACTTGGCAAACAATGTCCGGCCAGGTTTCTGTAACTTGTAGTTGTCGTATATAGTACGGTCGAAGAGGTTGTCACAGCTCAACGAAATGTTGTAGCGCCCCTGGTGCCAGGAATAAGTGGCTTGGGCGCCAAAGATATTCTTTTCCGGGATGCGTGCCTTGGTGTCGAGTGCTCCGTATCCTTCCCATGAGAGATAGAACCAATGCACCCACTGGTAGTCTGCACCCAGATGCAGGTGGTCGCCTTTGGCGAATAGGTTGCGGAAATGGTAGTGTGCCTCGGCGGAGGCGAAGAACCAGGGACGATTGGGCACGTGGTTGTTGAAGGTGACAGATGGTTTGCCATCGCTCTTGTATTTCATACGGTCGCGTGCGTCCTGCCACGTCATGTTGCCGACAATTTGAAGGCGCTGCTGCCAGTCATATCTCACCTCTCCTTCGACACCCTTGATGTGTACCGCTGGCACATTGACATATTGCATCATGCCTTCTTTCTCCGACACCTGTGGTTGGATGTAGTTGTCTACATGGCGCAGGAATCCGCTCACCTCGTAGGAGATGGTGTGGTCATGACTTCTCAGTGTGCCGAAGAGACTGAGGTTGATATTTTCGCTCTTCTCTGGTTCAAGGGCGACGTTGGCATAGATGGTGGTTCCATTTCCCAGCAACTCCCTTGCCAGCGGCAGTCTTACACTGTGCTCATAACTGGCCTTGACCGACAAAGGTTCCATCAGTTGGAAACGGAGACCTGCCCCCCACCCCAGGTCGTTTTGGGTGGAAGAGCCTTGGACATCTCTGGAGCCAGTCACCGTGGGAATGTCTGTCTGTCGGATGTTGAGATGGTTGATGTAGTCCTTGAGAAAGAAGGTGTTGGCCATCCTTCCTCCAAAGAGTGACTGATTATAAGCAAGGCCGACAATGTGTTTTTCAAGGATGTCGTTGGCAGGTTCGAAGCTCTTGTCCACCGCGTCCCATCGGTCGTTGCCCGTGCGGTTGAGAGCGTAACTCAGGTTTACCAAGTGTCCTTCAACGATAGTGTATGTGAAGTCGGCGCGTGCGATGGTCAGCGGTCGCTTGTAATGGCGCAGGGAGCGTGCCCTGCCAGTAATCTCGTTGCGTGAACTTTTGATGAATTCACCGTTCCAATTGTACTTTCGATACACTGTGTCGACGGTCTGTGAATGGTCCCAGGTATGCGAGAGCGCCAGGGTGGCGGTGAGGTTTGGCAGCAAGAAATGGTGTTTCTGGTAGTTGGCGAAAACATTCCATGCCTTGGTGTGCCTTTCCGCTTCGCCCACCACCTTGGTCTGTATCTGTCCTGTTTGTATCTCCTTTTCCACCTTGTTGAATGATGCACCGACGAAGAAATCGTCTGCCCACCATTTGTTTCTCACGCCTACTTCCAATTGTCCGAGAAAGGAGAAATAGTCATCGTGGAAACGCCTCCTGTCGGCAACCACATATTCGCGGCTTTCCTCGTTCCACACTTCAACCCCCTTCATCATATAATCGTTTTTTGAGGCGTTGATGCCGATTGTAGGCCGGATGGTGAGACCGTTGTTCAGCACATATTGCCCGTTGATGTCTCCTTTATGGGTGTGGTAGGAACCGAAACCGTAGGAGGCATCCAGGTAGTTGGTCGTGCGGCGGTTGGTGACAATGTTCACCGCACCACCCAGTGCATCGCTGCTGAGCCATGTGGGTACCACTCCCTTGTAGATTTCGATGTGCTCAATAAGGTTCACTGGCAGGCTGGCGAGTGTCACGCCTGAACCCTTGGCGTCGAGCGGCACACCATCGATGAAGTAACGGACGGAGTTGCCCGACATACCATTAATACTAAGGTCGAAGTCGGAACCTACGCCACCCTCCTCCCGGATTTTCACGCCTGCGGTGCGGTCCACCAGACTACTAAGCGAACTGATGCTGCTTGCCACCGAACGGATGTCGATAGCATTAACGGAGAAGGCACCTTCGCGCAAACGTTGGGTCTTGGACTTGCCTGTCACTGTCAAATCGTCCAATGTGATCGTATCATTAGCCAAACCGCCCTTTTCCCCTCGGGGTTGGGCGCCAACACATAGATATGACAGACAGACCATCATCAATAACAGTCTTCTCATCATGATAATTGTAAGAATTCGCTCCACTCAGCCTTATTCCCGAGGCTTTCGTTTCGCCTTTTCTGTGACATGGCAGGTTTCCTGGCTCTCTCCGAAAAGACTGCCTTCCCGATGCTCTCAGTGGCTTTTCTTGTCTTTTCATAATGGAGATGACAGTAGCGGGTACTGCTCAGGACTTTCACCTGATTCCCTCTATACACGGGTGGAACACCCGGTATCACCATTGTCGGATGCAAAATTAATAATAAAAGGCGAAAGTGCAAAGAAAATGGTTTCTTTTTATCATCATCATGGAGTAGCCAATGCCGTTACATAGAGCAACGCCAAAAAATTTCGTGGAGACCCAGTTACCATAATCCGGTTTCATGTTGCCTTTCATTTCAATATTCCTTTGATGGTTGCATACGTCGGCTTTTTTCTGAAAACCTCAACATCACTGAAACCAGCCTGTTCCAGCATGTTTTTCAACTGCTCGGGAGGATATACGGTCATCCCCTCAACGACATTCGTCCACACCGAATCGCCCTCTATCACTTCGAGCATGATGGCAAACTAACCGCTTCAACACACGCTTCACTTCCTGGAAGCATTTCGTCAGATTTGGCCAGAAATAGACGGTTTCCACGGCAGTCACAACGTCAAACTTCTGGTTCTCCCACGGCAGGCTGTCGGCAGAACCTTGTTCCACAAACATCTGACTGCCCAGCACCAGTTTGTTCACATTCCTCGCCTTGGCTACACTCTTTGCTGAAATGTCTATGCCATAGACCTTGCCGTCAGGGCTTCTCTTGAGCAGTCGCCTCAGCGCGGCACCTCCGCCACAGCCGATATCGAGCATTGTCATCCCATCATGGAATGCGACATGACCAAGTCCCCAGTTGGTGAGCGGGGCATGACCGAAATTCATGAAACGCAACATGCACCGCCCGAGAAAGCCCTCGGGGCGGGCACACTGGCTGAAAAAATCCTTAAAAATATTCTTCATACCTTAATCTTTAAATGGTCTCAACATTTATTATCATTTTCGAGAGATCACGAAATCAACACTGAGGCAAAGTGTTTATCCTTTTCTCTGTGTCCCTGTGTTCAAAAAGACTATAACATTAATGAGCATTTCACTCGAAATGGATAAAAATCTGACACTTGGAAAAGAAATGAAAATCTTTTCATTCACTAAATCGTTTTTTTTTCTTATCTTTGCACATGATTAGGAAATGTATCAAAAACTATGGACGACGAAATAAAGAATGACGACATTTTAGAAGAGTCAAAAGAGGAAAACACAGACAATGAATTGCAAGAGGAGCAACACTCCGACTACCGCCCCGTGAATCGTTTTGATGCCTCGGTGGTACACCACCTCAGTGGCATGTATCAGAACTGGTTTCTCGACTATGCCTCGTATGTGATTCTGGAGCGTGCCGTGCCCCAGATTGACGACGGTTTGAAACCTGTTCAGCGACGCATTCTCCATTCGATGAAACGCATGGATGACGGGCGCTACAATAAGGTAGCCAATATTGTGGGACATACCATGCAGTTCCATCCCCATGGTGATGCCTCTATCGGCGATGCCCTCGTGCAGATGGGTCAGAAAGACCTGCTTATCGATACCCAGGGCAACTGGGGCAACATCCTCACTGGCGACCGCGCAGCCGCCCCCCGTTATATCGAGGCGCGTCTGTCGAAATTCGCCCTTGACACCGTTTTCAATCCCAAGACCACCGACTGGCAGATGAGTTACGATGGGCGCAACAAAGAGCCTATCACCCTACCTGTGAAGTTCCCCTTGCTGTTGGCACAGGGTGCTGAAGGCATTGCAGTGGGATTAGCCTCCAAGATTCTCCCCCACAACTTCTGCGAGATATGTCAATCAGCCATCAAATACCTGCGCGGTGAAGAATTCCAGCTCTACCCCGACTTCCCCACGGGTGGTTCCATCGATGTAAGCAAATACAACGACGGAATGCGTGGCGGCAGTTTGAAAGTAAGAGCCAAGATAGAGAAATTGGACAACAAGACCCTTGTCATTCGCGAGATTCCTTTCAGCAAGACTACCACCACACTCATTGAGTCAATCCTTAAGGCTATTGAGAAAAATAAAATCAAGGTGAAGAAGGTGGACGACAACACCGCTGCCGCTGTAGAGATACAAGTACATCTGGCACCCGGTGTATCGTCCGATAAGACCATCGACGCCCTCTATGCTTTCACCGACTGCGAAATAAGTATCTCGCCCAACTGCTGCGTGATAGAGGATAACAAGCCACAGTTCCTCACCGTAAGCGACCTGCTACGCCACTCAGCCGACCACACATTGGCATTGCTTCGCCGTGAACGTGAGATACGTAAGGGAGAACTCCTGGAGCAACTGCATTTCTGTTCATTGGAAAAAATCTTCATCGAGGAGCGCATCTACAAAGGCAAACCCTTTGAGAATGCCCCCACGCTGGATGCCGCCTGCGAATATATTGACGAGCGCCTCACGCCCTTCTATCCACAGATGGTGCGCGAGGTGACAAAAGAAGACATTCTGAGGCTGTTGGAAATCAAGATGCAGCGTATCCTGAAATTCAACAAAGACAAGGCTGATGAACTTATCGCCCGTATAAAAGCCGACATCGAGCGACTGGACTACGAACTTGCCCACATGGTGGATGTCACCGTGGAATGGTTTGAGATGCTGCTTGAAAAATACGGCAAAGACCATCCCCGCCTCACAGAAATCAAGAATTTCGACACTATCGTAGCATCAAAGGTGGTGGAAGCCAACGAGAAACTGTATATCAACCGTGCCGAGGGATTTATCGGCACCGGATTGAAAAAAGACGAATACGTCTGCAACTGTTCCGACATCGACGACATCATTGTATTCTACAAAGATGGAAAATACAAGGTTGTCCGTGTGGCAGAGAAGATTTTCGTAGGCAAGAATATCATGCACGTGGGTGTGTTCAAGAAAAACGACAGCCGCACCATCTACAATGCTGTCTATCGTGATGGGAAACATGGCAACTATTTCATGAAGCGCTTCAATGTGACTTCGCTCACCCGCGACAAGGAGTATGACCTCACACAGGGCACAGCAGGTTCGAGGGTGATTTATTTCACCTGCAACCCCAACGGCGAGGCCGAAGTCATTAAAGTGACTCTCGACCCCAACCCCAAACTGAAAAAAATCTTCTTAGAGAAAGACTTTTCGGAGATTCTCATCAAGGGACGCGGCAGCAAAGGCAACCTACTCACAAAGCACTCCATCCACCGTATTGCGCTGAAGAGCCATGGCCACAGCACACTGGGAGGACGTAAGGTATGGTTCGACCCCGATGTCAACCGCCTCAACTACGATGAGCATGGACGATTCCTCGGCGAGTTCAACGAAGACGATGCCATCCTTGTGGTCTTGGAGGGCGGAGAGTTTTATATCACTAACTTCGACACCAACAACCACTACGAAGACAACATCAAGGTGGTGGAAAAATGGGACCCTGAGAAAGTGTGGACAGCAGTACTCTTAGATGCCGACCAACAAGGTTTCGCCTATCTGAAACGTTTCCGCATGGAAGCCACCAAGCGCCACCAGAACTATTTAGGCGAGAACCCCGCCAGTCGGGAGTTGCTGCTCACCGACACCCCCTACCCTCTCCTGAAAGTGGTGTATGGCGACAGTGATGCCAGTCGTGAGCCCATCACCGTGGATGCCGATGAGTTTATTGCCGTCAAAGGATTCAAAGCCCGCGGTAAGCGCATCACCACCTGTCATGTCGATCATGTGGAAGAACTGGAGCCGCTGCGACAGCCTGAGCCTGAAAAAGAGCCAGATGACAATGACACAGATGGGGAGCAAGAGAATCTGGACCCAGATGCCGGCAAGAGCGAGCAGCAGATAATCAGCGAAATCACCGGTCAACAATTCCTCTTTGGCGATGACGATTTTTAAAACTATTAGTTCATCGGGAATTCGGTCACGTCTGGCTGCCCTCACTATGCTGCTGCTGTTCTGTACCCACATCTGGGCGCAGAAAGATAGCCACGAAGGCGACACCATCCGCGACAATGATGTGGTGACTAGAGTCCAGGCGGTGGCTGTGGGTCAGACTAATGTACTCGATACCTACCTCTCGCCAGCGGAATACACTGGTACCGAAATACGGTATATTTCCCATACCACACGACAGGAACTTGGCAGCCATATCTCCCGACAAATAGTACATCAGGGTAATATCGCCGAACTGGAAGACCAAGTCGGCAAAGGCAACGAGATTGCCGGACTCTACGACTTGGGGCTTGCATGGCATTACAACTGGTCGTTGCTCAACGATCGCCTCCTCCTACAGGCTGGCGGTCAGTTTGAATTGGGATTAGGCGTCATCTACAACACCCGCAACTCCAACAATCCTGCCCAGATGCGGTTGTTTGCCAATATCGGGCCTTCGGCCATTGCCACCTATAAATTTCGCATGTTTCACCACCGCTGCAACGTACGCTATGAGGTATCTGTACCACTTGTAGGATTGATGTTCAGTCCCAACTATGGACAGTCGTACTACGAGATTTTCTCACTCGGCAACTACGACCACAACTGTGTGATAACTACGATGGGCAACGCCCCCTCTCTGCGCCATTCTCTCTCACTCGACATGTCCTTTAAATCCTTTACGCTGCGTGTTGGTTACCTTGGCGACTTTCAGCAAGCAAAAGTTAATCACCTAAAACAATATGTCAATACCCATGCGCTGATGATAGGATTTGTGAAAAAATTTTCAATATTGAAGATTGGAGATTGAAAATTGAAAATTGAAAATTGAATAGTAGTTAAAGGGGAATTATGACATTAAAATCATATAAATCATATATTGCAATTATCATCGCACTTCTGCTGACAGGAGGAATGATCATATCCTGTGTGGAAGAGGAGGAATATGCCAACAGTCCGCAGGGCAATTTCGAGGCGTTGTGGCATATTATCGACGAGCACTATTGCTTCTTTGACTATAAAAAGGAAACTATAGGCCTCGACTGGAACGAGGTGTATGCCCGCTATGCGCCACAGTTTCACGAGGGTATGACCACAGAACAACAATTTGAGGTGCTCGCCAATATGCTTTCAGAACTTCGCGATGGCCATGTGAACATCTACACCTCGTTTAACACCGCCCGCGAATGGAGTTGGCAAGAGCAATATCCAAGCAACGTGAGCGACACCCTACTCCGTCGCTATTTAGGCACCGACTACCGCATCAGTGCAGGTATGCGCTACCGCGTGCTCGACGACAACATCGGCTACATCCGCTACAGCAGTTTCAGCAGTGACGTGGGCACCGGCAACCTCGACGAGGTTCTCATACACTTGGCACCCTGCGAGGCTCTCATCATCGACATCCGCGGCAATGGTGGCGGACTGGTCACCACAGCCGAACACCTCGCCTCCTGTTTCACCAACGAGAAGATCAAGGTGGGGTATATCCAACATAAAACGGGAAAAGGGCACAACGACTTCTCAAAAATGGAAGAACAATGGCTGAAACCTACCTCGGGCGTGAGATGGCAGAAACCAGTCGCCGTGCTCACCAACCGTGGGGTCTTCAGTGCCGCCAATGAGTTTGTGAAATACATGAAATGCTGTCCACAAACCATCATCGTAGGCGACCATACCGGCGGCGGAGGCGGTCTGCCCTTCTCCAGCGAATTGCCTAACGGTTGGAGCATCCGTTTCTCGGCATGCCCCATGTACGACCGCGACGGCCAAATCACCGAGCATGGCATCGACCCCGACTATTTTGTCTCGCTCACCGACGAGGACTTTGCCCGTGGTCGCGACACCATCATCGAAGAAGCGAGGAGGAGGCTGAAAATTGAAGGGGAGTTAAAGAGTAGTTAAAAGGGAGTTAAAAGGGAGTTAAAGGGACAAATGCCCTGACGCTTCCACTTCTAGCTTCTAATTCCTAACCACTAACCTCTCACCATTAAAACATTATAATCATGAACCTAAAATCACTTAAAAACGAAATGCAAGATGTTCTGGAAAGCAACATCCTGCGCTTTTGGCTCAAAAACATGATAGACGAGGAAAATGGAGGATTCTATGGCCGTATCGACGGACAGGGAACCCTTCATGCGGAAACAGAGAAAGGAGCCATCCTGAACGCCCGCATCCTGTGGGCTTTCTCTGCAGCCTATCGTGTGCTTCGCAAGCCTGAATACTTAGATGCTGCCACACGTGCCAAGCGGTATATCATCGACCATTTCTTCGACGGCGAGTATGGAGGTGTGTACTGGAGCCTTGACAGCAAGGGGAATCCGCTCGACACAAAAAAGCAGTTTTATGCCATCGGCTTTGCCATTTACGGCTTGTCGGAGTTTGCTCGTGCCACCGGAGACGCTGAGGCACTGGACTATGCCCTCGACCTCTTCGACTGTATCGAGGAACATGCACTCGACCATGAGTATAACGGATATATTGAGGCATGCACTCGCGAATGGGGAGAAATAGCCGACATGCGTCTCTCGGAACTTGACGCCAACTATCCCAAATCGCAGAACACCCATCTGCACATCATCGAACCATACACCAACCTCTATAGGTGTCTGAAGGAGATGCGCGAAGTGAGTTCGTGCAACTATGTGCCTTCTATCGGTGCTGTGCTCCCTGTGGGTATCACAGTGCCGGAGGAAACCTTTGAACGCATAGCTGCTGCGCTGCGCAACCTCATCAACATCTTCACCGACCGCATTCTCAATCCTGAGACTCACCATCTGGATTTATTCTTTGAGAACGACTGGACACGTGGCGCCGGCGCTTTAGAGAGCTACGGCCATGACATTGAATGTTCATGGCTTCTACATGAGGCAGCCCTTGTGTTGGACGACAAAGTGGTGCTACGCAAAGTGGAACCCATTGTCCAGCAGGTGGCAAAAGCATCAGAGAAAGGACTTTGCGATGATGGTTCCATGCTCCATGAGGCAAATCTCGACACTGGCTATGTGGATACCGACCGCCATTGGTGGGTACAGGCAGAAACCGTTGTGGGATTCTACAACATCTATCAGTACTTTGATGATGAGACAGCACTAAAAAAGGCACTTGACTGTTGGGATTACATCAAGCGCCATCTCATTGACAGAGAAGGAGGTGAATGGTGGTGGAGCTGCGACCCAGAGGGCAATATCAACCACCATGACGACAAAGCAGGTTTCTGGAAATGTCCCTACCACAACTCCCGCATGTGTCTTGAAATCATGGAAAGAATTAAATGAGGGTGTGTCAAAATGATAAAACTTGAAATCACAACTTATAGATTGTAAGGAAGGAGAACGGCCGCCATAATTACTGCTAATTATAAATGTCAATAGTGAAAATCTTCATTTTGACACACCCCCATGACGTTACTTTTCAATATACCTCACATATTCGCAAGCCGCAAGCAGGAAAGCTCCTACACCGAAATTAGCCTGTGAATTAGCATCCACCTTCTGTCCGGGAATAGCCCGTTCTCCGATAGGCTGTACATAGCCAACCTTTCCGTCGGCCTGCAAAGCAGTCTTCGTCAAGTATTTCCATGCCTTTTTTATGGTCGGAGCAAACTCTTTCTTGGAAAGATAGCCATTGTTTACACCCCATAGCAGCCCATAGCAAAAGAAAGCAGTGCCCGAAGTTTCCGGCCCAGGAGCTTGTTCTGGGTCCATCATCGACCGAGTCCAATATCCTTGGGGTTGTTGGATTTTTGCTACGGCACGTGCCAGACGGACGAACTTCTCACAAAAGAAAGGTTGGTGGACATAGTCTTTCGGCATATCCTGCAATACTTTGGCCAAGCCAGCAAGCACCCAACCGTCGCCACGTGCCCAGAAATCCTTCTTGCCATTATTGGTCTTATGCTTAGGATAGATGTATTTGCCATCGCGGAAATAGAGGCCGGTCTCATTATCGAGCATGATACTGTCGCTATAGAGTATATTCTCATAGAGTTTCCCCAAGTATTTGGTGTCACCCGTCAATTTATACATTTTGGTCATCACAGGCATCACCATATATAGAGCATCTGCCCACCACCAGTAGTCGTGCACCTTGGAGTCAGCTTCATATCCCATCACCTCCTTCGCACGGGCTACTTTCTTCTCATCGGGTGAAAGGTTATAGAGATCAATATATGTCTGAAAACAAATCTGCCAGTCACCGAAGAGCACGAAGTCCTGTCCTTCGCCATACTGTTGGTATTTCCATTTGGCAGGATCGGGTTCTGTAGCACCCTTCCAATGGTTATATTCTGCCCATCGTATGCTGTAATCGAGCATCTGCTGGTTGTGCAGCAGTTTATAAACCTCCATATTACCAGTGTGATAGGCAGCATTGTCCCAGAATGCCCTTACCTCTGCAGGATTGTTAGTCTGCCAGTAGGTATTCACACGCCTGATGACTTCCTTTACCTCATCACCCGTCCATGAGCGGGCCTGGCTTGCCATTGCCGATAGCAAAGCAAAGCAAAAGATGATTTTTCTCATTGTACTTGTCAATAAATGAATAGTTCAAGTTTCGCATTCGCTCAATTTGCAGTAGTTAAAGGGTAGTTAAAAGGTAGTTAAAGAGTAGTTAAAGGGACGTATGCTCATTATTACAGCCATTTTGTGAAATATGACGCAATCTATACCTTTAAAACCATTTTCCCGCCTAATCTCTCCTTACTTGCGAAAGTTGAGTGAATAATCAAAAGTACTGTTTGATACAAGGGGGGCAGTCCACTTTGCGCAGACTGCCCCGCTGCCTTTGAAACGCTACATATAACCTAATACAACTATGTATGAATGACAGGCTTAATTAGCAATCTCCTCATCGGCCACAGCATCCTCCCAATTCGTCCACATCGGTATAGACTCGTCATAGCCGTCGTAACCATAGTTCTGACGCAATTGCCCCTTGTTGTTGGCTGTGATGGCAGAGTTTGGAACAGGCCAGAACAGGTTGTGCTTGTTGATTTTATATTCGTAGGTTTGGTTGCCCTGCTGTCCTTTGCCATAGGGATGATTGAACACGTTGTAAGTGGTGCAACGGCGATACCAGTAGCTGCCACCTTTGAGGTCTGTACCCTCTTGCTTGTCCCATGTGTTCAGGTCGTAGGTGTTACCCCATTCGTCGGGTTTTCCGCTGCGGGCGAGACACCAGCTGACGCGCACCATCTCAGCCTGACGGAACTCTTCAAGGTAGAGTTCGCGGGCACGCTCTGACATAATATCGCCAATAGTGACTGTTGTGTACATTTTCTTGGCATTGGCACGTTTGCGGATAACGTTCACGTCACTGGCAGCCTCTGCATTCTTTCCCTGGTAGAAGCGAGCCTCTGCACGCAGCAGATAAGTCTCAGCCAGACGGAAGAGGTACATATCGCCGTTGGCACCTTTGCCAGACGCACCTTGGAATTGGTTGGCACCCATATTTTGTTCGTTGGGTGTATCGAGGATGTAGAGTTGATAGAGTGGCGTGGGATACCAGCTGCGGATAGTGTCGGAGCAGAGGATATCGCCCTTGTGGACTAAAATCTTTGAAGGATCAGAGGGATCAGCATAATCCTCGGTGGCATATAGCTGATAGTTTTGTCCGTAGCAGTCAGACTTCCGGTTGTTGTATTTGAAGTCTTCCATCTCCATCCAGTTGCCCACCTCACGGTTGTGGCGCAGGTCCTGCCAGTCGTACTCACCATTCTCATCCATCCAGATGGTCTTGTTATAGTAGTAAGAAGTACGGTTCAGAGCAATACCACGTCCGGCAACGCGCACCCAGTCGAGTTCCTCATTGTAATCCTTGTTATTGCGGGCGATGTTCTGTCCGGGGCCACCCAGTCCGTGTGGGTCTCGGATGATACCGTTGCTCCAGTGGGCGAAGCAAGCACGCATAATATTATAGGTGGTGAAATCCTGGTCGTTGCTGTTGGAGATCATCATGATGGTTTCCTTATTTGACGGGTCAGCAATGTTTGGTGTACGGTGCAAATCCCAGATCACATTACGTGTTACCTTCCAAGTCTTCTCGTTGCCAGAGGGCTGCCAGGTGCCAAAGGGCTCGGTCATGAGCGCCAGACCATGATTATTGATCAGGTCGGTGGCCATTGTCTCGGCTTTTGCATATTCGCCGATAGCCAAGTAGCACTTGATAAGTAAATGCATACAACCTTCCTGGTTCACCTGTCCCACATAACTCATCTTAGACTGTGAAGGAACATGCTGCACGGCAAACTCCAAATCATTGACCAACATTTTAAAAATAGCTTCCTTGCTGGTTGAGGTGTAGTTGCGTTTTGGCACGCTGATAAGTTTTGTGACCAAAGGGATGTCGCCAAACTGCAAAGCCAGGTTGTAATAAGCATATGCTCTATGGAAATAGGCACGTCCCTTGTAAGCATCACGAGTTGCATCATCGAGACCTTTCACCTGGTCAACATACGAGAGAATGGAGTTGGCATATTTGACCATGCTATAGCCTTGGTCCCAGAAACGCTGCATGTAGTTGCCATCACCACCGCCTGCCATTCCGGAGGTAGGTGTTAGTTTGGCGTCGAAGTTGTCCTGGAAGCCACCACCCATATCGGTTTTGGCATACATTCCGACATCAGACATGAGGTAGTTGGTAAAGATACCCACATTGTTCCAGTTACCGTCGATACGGTAGGTTTTCAATTGCTTGTCGCACTGTGCAAGGGCAGCCTGCAGACCGGCCTCTGTGCTGTAGGTAGTAGCCGGTTCATAGAATGACAATGGATCTTGCTCCAAGAATGAGTCACCGCAGCCGACCATCATCGAGGCCATTGCTATTACGGCCACTCCACCCTTAAATATATTCTTGTTGTTCATTTCTTTCATTATTTTAAGTAATCAAAAATACTAATTACTGATTCCTAATATCTTTAGAGTGTCACATTCAGGCCAAACATGAACTGACGGTTGGCGAAGCCTCCAGTCTCGGGATCACCGTATTCCCAACTGTCGATGGTAAAGACATTGTTGATGCCAGCAGTCACATGTACACGCTGAATACCAATCTTATTGGTCAATTCAGTGGGGAGGGTGTAACCAAGTGTGATGTTGTCCAAACGGACGAAGCTACGGTTATAGACTTTCTCGATACCTGTCACGCCAGAGGGACCCACAGCGTTCAGACGACCGTAATCATTGGTCGGGTTATTGGGTGTCCAGTATTCCTTCTTAAAGGTATTACATGTCTGGGTGAACATTGAACCAGAGTTGTCACCATTAAGCCAATAGCCGGCGCGGCTCTTATGGCCCATGTAGCTGTACATCGAGAATGAGAAGGTGAAGTTCTTCAGGAAGGTGAAGTCATTACGCATATTCCAGTAGATTGGCGGTTGTGTAGTGCCCTGGTAGGTTCTATCCTTATCATTATATACAGGAATCCTTGTTCCATCTTCGAGGACCTTGTCATCTTCAGTATAGACATTGACAACTTTCGGGTCACCAGGTTTCTGATTCACCTTGGCAGCCTCTTCAACCTCGTTAGCCTGCCAGATGCCGTCGGTCTTCCAATACCAAATCTCGCCGATGGGCTTGCCAATAAACCATCCATTGCTGGTATCGTCCATTTCCTTGCCATCCTCATCATACTCATAGTAGAGGTGCTTGATTTTGTTCTTGTTGTAAGAGAAGCCCAGTGTGGTGTTCCACTTGAAGTTCTCTGTATCGATGTTACGAGTGTTCAGCGTAATCTCAAAACCGGTGTTGGTCACTTCACCAAGGTTGGTGGTGATGCTGCTGAAACCTGTGAAGTTAGGCAGGCGCTGGCCCATAATCATGTCGTGTGTACGCTTGTGGTAGAAGTCGAAGCTACCAGAGATACGATTTTTGAGGAGAGAGAAGTCGAGACCGAAGTTCCAAGAGGAAGTTTTCTCCCACTCCAGATTCGGATTGCCCAAACGGCTCACCTGAAGGGCATTGAGCACTTCTTGTGTAGTGGATCCGAACTTATAGTAAGCATAGAGGCCACCGTTGGCCAAGTTAGACAATGCCAGATAGGTGTCGCTCAGCGAGCGGTTACCATTGGTACCGTAACTGATGCGCAGCTTGGCCATGTCGAGCCAATTCCAGTCTTGTGCGAACTTCTCCTCAGAGAGCACCCAGCTGGCACCCAGCGACCAGAAGTTGGCCCATGGGTTATTCTGTCCGAAGGCGGAATAGCCGTCACGACGCACTGTTGCCGTCAGCATGTATCTGTCCATGAATCCGTAGAACAAACGACCTAAATAAGCGGCTGCGGTGTAGTGTGTATCATTGGTTCTGAATGAACTCTGCTCTTTGTTGGCGCCCTCAATATAGTGGAATCCCAGCACATCGGTAGGTGTGATATTACGGGCATGAATCTCATCGTACCAGTAACGATTCTCCTCAGCCTCCTGAACGAGTGTTACAGTGAAGTGGTGCAGGTCGTTGTATGTACGGTCCCATGTCAACGTATTGTTCAGACTCCAGTTGAAGGTCTTCGAGGTGTTACGGTTGGAGCCTCGGTCGGCAGCTTTGCTGTCAGGCAGTGAAGCCGACATCCAGTAACGGTCGTAGAACCACTGATAACGTGGAGAGATATTGAACTGATAGGTGAAGCCGTAAGGTAATGTCAACTTAGCATTGAAAATGGTGTTGAGCACAGTGTAACCTTTATCCAGGTCAATATACTTCTGCTGGAAGTGATAGTTGTAACCACCGTTAGTGGGGTTTCCTGTACGTGGGTATTGTATCTCATTGCCATCGGCATCGAAGCGAGAGGCATAGGGTGATTCACGCAGCTGGTTGTCGTCCCAATAGTTGCTGCCCAGGGGCACCTTCTGTGAGATATCGCTACGGTCCTGGAAGTTGACATTTGCGCCCACTTCGAGCCAATCAGTAATCTTGGCATTCAGTTTCATATTGGCACGGTAGGTGTGATAGTCATCACCCTGAATGGCACCCTCATTATTCAGATAGCCGAAGCCCAGATAGTAGTTGATTCTGTCAGTTGCGCCCGAGATACTGGCATTGTAATCCTGATTGAAACCTGTGCGGAAAACAGCGTCTTCCCAATTGTAGGTCTTACCATTCAGGAAGTTCTCCATCACAAGAGCGGCATCAGCATCAAATCCCATACGGCGTGCATAGAGGCTGAGCATCGACTCACCAGCCTGTGAGGTTTTTGGTCCGTTGCTGGCCCACTGGTCCTGTGAGATGCCATATTGTGAGAGATTATTATAGTTGTCATAGTATCCAACGGGAATACCACTGTCCTTACCATAGTAGCCCCATGTACCGTCTTCACGATAGCCGTAAGTCTGAGCCTTGTACCAGTCTTCGCGGTAGGTCATATACTCGCTGGGACTGAACACGTCGCGATAGACAGCCTTTGTATTGGCTGCGAAGTTCGTGCTCACGTTGATGATAGGCTTGCCTTCCTTTCCTTTCTTTGTGGTGATGATGATGACACCACTGGCAGCCTTGGCACCATAGATAGCAGCCGATGAGGCATCCTTCAGCACATCGATTTGCCCGATATCATCGGGGTTGATTTCCGAGAGGCTACCAGCGAACTGCATACCATCTAATATAATAAGAGGAGCGTTGTGCGAACCATCGGTGTAGAGAGAGTTCTGACCACGCAGCTGAATGCTGGCGTTAGCCTGGGCATCAGAACTAAATCCGATTTGCAAACCCGGTGTACCACGTAGCAAGTCCTGCACCGTGCCTGGGTTCTGATCGGCAACTTTTCTAGGGTCGATTTGCACGACAGAACCAGTCAGGTCCTTCTTACGCATCGTACCGTAACCTACCACCACCACTTCTTGTAAGGCTTCTGAGCCTTCTTCCAGGATGACGTTAAGCGTCTGCCCAGATTTAAAGGCGATTTCCTTGGTAGCGTAGCCAATGTAAGTAACGACAAGTGTACCCTGTGCTGGTACGTCTTTTAATTCAAAGTTGCCGTCGAAATCGGTTACAGTACCGACACCAGCAGCATCTTTTACCTTAACAGTGGCACCGATAATCGGCTCACCGTTTTTGTCTGTCACCTGACCTTTCACGACAGCGCTCTGCTGAACGACCTGAAATGCCGGGTCTGCCATTGTCGGCAATGGGAATGCCGTCATTCCTACTGCCAACGCCATTGCGAAGCATAGCTTCTTGAATGGAATTGAATGAGCATAGTTCATTTGATACGGTTTTTTAATTAATGATTTATGGTTAATGATAATACTCAACGTAAACGACTGTTGAATCCGTATGCAAAGATAGGGAAACAGTAAAGAAGCGATGTCCACTTATCATTATTTTGGGGAGACAAATCATTATTTTTCTCTATTTCATTGGAGTTTCACGCATTATGCTACTAAATATTTATTTTTTCCTCCTCAAATTCGATGGGTAGGCAGATGTGCCATATATCGCCTGGAAGCGCAAAATAACACAAATAAAACGGCAAAAAAATGATAGCAATGCCAAATAAATCATTATCTTTGCAGCGGCATCGTGAATAAAAGGATGCCTCTTTACACACCGCAAAAAGGAATTAGACTTCTTATTAAATCAGAGGTATTAACCTACAATTATTTATGCGTATTTGCCACACAAAAGTACCAAATATCATTCATCATATGACAAGAAAGTTGCTGTTGCTATTCTTTTTGACTGTCAGTCAAGTGATGACAGCACAGCATGTACCGCTCAGAACTATATCACAGATACCCCTCCAAGGTGCTGAGGATGCTCGCTGCCTGATGTTCGACCACTACGGACTGATGTGGATAGGAACGGACCAAGGGCTTCATTCTTTCGACGGCTACCGCTTCAAGTCATATAGAAGCAATGCCTATTCACCTGGCATCCTACCCAATAATTATGTCCGCTGTATGACAGAAGACAAGGAAGACTGCCTTTGGATAGGAACGCGCGACGGACTGGTGCGCTATGACAGGAGAAACGGTCGGTTTAAGACCTACCATCTTCGTGGAGACCAAGCCCGTTCGGCCAATGTGCTTTTCACATCGGCCAACGGAACGGTTTGGGCAGGAACAAACGCTGGTATCTCTCGTTACGATGCCCCAAATGATGTCTTTGTCAATGTGGATATGCCTGCTGGCGTACACTCTTTTGCTGAGGACACCAAAGGCAATCTGTATATAGGAACCTGGGAGGGAGGTTTGTTCCGATTGGACAAGAAAAGCGGCAGGATGGTAAGCTATCCTAAACTGAGCGAGCGCAACACCGCCTCCTCATTATTAATAGACAGCAGAGGGCGACTCTGGATAGGCACTTGGGAGAATGGTATCGTGTGTCTGGACCATCCTGAGAATGAACATACTCCGAATGTCCATCATATCAACGAGGGGAGACGCGACTTCCGCACTTTCCATCAGTTGGTGGAGGACCCTGTGAGTCATTCCGTCTGGGGTTGTTGCATAGAAGGACTGACACGTGTAGGTCTCGACGATTTGTCGGAGGTAGAGAACTATGCCAATCTTACTTTCTGCTATGACATGCTGACCGACGGCAAAGGAAACCTATGGACAATCACACGAAACCAAGGCATCGTGCATCTTAGCACAAAGTCATCACCTTTCCGTTTCTGCTATCTCAATCCTGCAGGAAGGGAACTGCCAGTGAACCGTATTCAGAGTGTTTTCACTTCCGACGGCCGCTGGTTTTGGTTAGGACTTCAGCCTTATGGCCTTGCGCACTATGACCGTGTGGAAAACCGCGTGACCTACAACAGCCAGATTCCCGGATTCAGTCAGATGACAGGCAATCTCGGCATTCATGCACAGACCATCTCAGCCGTACTGGATAAAGGCGACGGAGAACTCTGGTTTGGCGGTTCACGTGGCATTATCTCCTGGAAAGAAGGACAGCAAGCAAAAATCCTTGACTATAACAATACGCCATTCATCAGAGATGGCAGTGTGAAAGATTTTTTCCGTCAACATGACGGAACGATATGGATAGCTCAAGACAATGGCATGTCAGTGGTTTTTCCAGATGGTAAGGGCCGACTGCTCAAAATGAGTGAGGCAGACCGTGATTTCAGCAACTGCGATGTGCAAACCATCAGGGAGGACCATCAACACAGACTCTGGATAGCCACTGATAATGCAGGCATCCTACGCATCAGCGGTGATGTACGGCAGCCTCAGACACTGCGTTTCCACCAATATGTCCCTGCAAACAACAACTATCCGCTGGACGATGCCCTGGCGTGCTATGAAGACGCAGAACACAGACTCTGGGCTATTGCCAACAGTGGCGGACTATTCCTCTATAATGCAGAGAAGGATGCCTTTGAGCCTGTCAACCACCGTTTCCATATCAATGTGAACAGCATCTATTCTATCGACGGTGACCGGAAGGGATGGCTGTGGCTCTCTACAGACAAAGGGCTTATACGGCTGAAGGGTGAAAAAAGCAATAATTCTGTGACCTATTATGGTTTGGAGGATGGTCTTGAGGCACCTCATTTCTCTCCTCATGGTTCATTCCGTCATGGCAAAGAACTCTTCTATGGCAATGTGAGCGGATTCTTTTCCTTTGAACCCTGCCAGATAGAGAAGTATCAACAGGTGGGTTCCGCCCCATTGATAGTATCAGACTTGATGATTGACGACGTACCATACGACTGGCTCGACTCCACTTTCCAAAAAAAGATATCCACATGCCAACCTTTCTATACAAAAGAGATTACCATACCTTCAGGAGTCGATAAATTCTCTGTCGGTTTCTCTCTCCTCACCTACCAGAGTCAGCAGCAATGCCGTTACGCCTACCGTCTGGAGAATTATGACCGTGAGTGGCATTATACCGATGCAGAAAACAGGATGGCCACTTATCAGAACCTACCAGCAGGCTCATATCATCTAAGGCTGAAGGCAATCGATAGTTATGGACATCAGACAGAGATGTCCTACAGTATTAAAGTGAACGTTTTACCCCCATGGTATCTTACCTGGTGGGCCTACCTGATATATGCGGCACTGCTGGCTGGTGCCATTTACGGGGTTATACGCTGGTACAAGAACTACCTGAAGACAAAGAACCGCCTAGCTATGGCCGTAGTATTTACCAATATCACCCACGAATTGCTCACCCCACTGACTATTATTTCAGCCTCTGTCGATGAATTGCGACAGAAAGCGCCACAGTTCAGTGCTAATTATGGATTGGTGCAGAACAATATCCAGCGGCTCACCCGACTGCTACGCCAGATACTTGAAGTGAGGAAATCGCAGGCCGGACAACTGAAACTGTTGGTGGCACGCGGCGACCTATCACGCTTTGTTGCTAATGAATGCGAGAGCATCCGTCCGATGGCCGGCTCTAAAAACGGGGAGTTAATAGTATCATGTCCTCCCGAAGGTATTGACGCCTGGTTCGATAAAGACAAGTTGGACAAAATTCTCTACAACCTTCTATCGAATGCTGTGAAATATAACAAGGAAGGCGGGCGCATAACCGTGACACTGACTGCCGACGGACAACAGGCAACCCTAAAAGTCAGTGATGAGGGCATCGGTATCTCCAAGGACAAAATGAAACACCTCTATACCCGGTTTCTTGATGGCGACTACCGGCGGATGAACACCCATGGTACGGGTATCGGTCTCTCATTGACGCACAACCTCGTCATGCTTCATCACGGGGAAATCGACTGCCAAAGCATAGAAGGTAAAGGCACCACATTCATCGTCACCCTACCAATCACGAAAGCAGCATACAACGAGAACGAGATAGATCTCACAGCCGACAATAGGGCCATTGACAGTCAGCAAACGGACCAGATGGAAGAGCAACTGCTAATGAATGCAGACAATGAGCCAGAAAACGAAGACATGGCTACGGAGAAAGACTACTCGATGTTGATTGTCGAGGACAACAGCGAACTCCTGGAACTCATGCGTAAGCTTTTTGCTCAACATTATCATGTCTATACTGCGCGCAATGGCAAACAGGCCCTAAACACGATTTACAAACGCGATCTCGACATTGTGATAACCGATGTCATGATGCCTGTCATGGACGGTATCGAACTGACACGCTGGATTAAAGACTCAAAAGACTATGCACAACTGCCAGTGGTCATGCTGACGGCGAAAACAACGGATGACGACAAAAATGTCGGGTATGAAACGGGGGCAGATGCCTACATCACAAAACCTTTTAGGATGAGCGACCTGCAGTTGCGTATCAACAGCATCATCCAAAACCGAGAGCGCATACGCAGAAAATTCAGCAGTCAGACCGACTTTAAAGTTGAGGAGCAACACTATTCTTCGCCCGACGAAGTTTTTATCCAAAAAGCCATTGACTGTGTGAAACAGCATCTCGACGATGCAGATTACGACCGAGAGCAATTTGCATCCGACATGTGCGTCTCATCATCAACCCTGTATAATAAACTACGTGCACTCACAGGATTGTCTGTAACCGGATTCATCAACAACATCCGTCTGAAAGAGGCATGCAATATCATGCGCCAGCAGCCCAGCATCAAAATCACCGAACTCTCTATGGAAGTAGGTTTCAACACACCGAAGTATTTTACCAAACTTTTCAAGAAAGAGTTTGGCATGCTCCCCAGTGAGTATATCAATAAAACGAGTGAGAATCAGTAATAACGAAGTGGCTATTCATTGACGACTCCACAGTAAGGGCATTTTCCCTTGCTTTTGATTTGTCGGCCACAGTTACCACAGATGTATTTGCTGCGTGTCTTGAAGAGATATCGATAGACAGCCCAACCAATATAAAGCGCCAAGAGCAGATAACCGAGATAAAACGATGTGGTGAATGTGAACAGCAGATAGTTGACCACACAAAGAGCCACTACACCGAGCAAATAGGGTACAGCCTCCCCCATGGAGAGATGCCTGAGACTATCATCTATAGTAGCAATGACCATGATGATAATCATCCACACCGATGTCAAGAACAAAGCCATTGGCCAATGATGTGAGAACGGGTTGAGCGATGGGTGAAAATAAAACTCCTGCCATTGCTCAGGTACAAACATCTGAATGCTTGTAAAAAGAGTAGCAGCACACGCCACTGTAATAGTGAGCATCGTGGGATAGAAAGTAGCAATATCTTTAAATTGTATGACGTATGACTTATCACTAAAGAGTCTTCTCAACCCATATGCCATCATCACCATCAAGAACACGGCAAGGAATATCAGCCAATGTTTTTTTGAGAAGAAATAGACGAATTGAGATATCGAATCGTCGGGAACCACATTCACCAACATCTGCTTCTCGTGAACCCATCCAAACTCATTATTATTCCTGGCCAGTTGTATCCACACTGAATCGACCGAATCGGCAGGGAGGATGCGAATATCGGCCACCACCACCAATTCTCCTTTAGCGACATAGAAGGTATCCAACGGCATATTGTTGATGGCTTCCTCTGGTATTTGTATTTGCAAAGCGAGACTATCCTTGATGACTTCAAAGTTGTAATTCTCGGTGTAATGATGCTTTATCCGAAAATCCAAAGAATCAGCCCTTATAGAATCCATCTTGGTAAGTTGGACAGAATCGGCCACTGGCAGGGAAGCCGTTTGCTGTTGCCCACACGACATGGTAAGAGACGACAACAACATCAACAAGAAGCAAAAAGGCAAAAAAGCAGTCTTCGCCATCTGAAATGTTCTGCGCTTCAACGAATGTATTCTCTTTCTTTCCATATTACCCTGCATATACCAACATCTGACAATTTTTACAATCAAATCCAAGCCTGAATGTGCGTCCATCTGGCAGTCTCATCGACAGAGGTTCTTTCCAAGGCACCTTTTTCCCATCACGAGAGCAATAACCTATGAGTTGTCGGATGCAATGACGACACTGCATGATGACACACTTTTGCTTTTGGTTACCCTTTGCCAATTCAAAAGCCTCCCCCACCCCTTTTTGTCCGTTCTGCGCATAAAAATCACGGGCGAGATGATTAGCCACATTAAACATATAACTGTATTCAGCATAGATTGACGGAATGGGCATCGGCAGATGATTCACTTGACCAATCTTGCGAGTTCTGCGTCTCTTGTCGGATTCAGCCGCCAATTTTCTATCGAGCATTTCAACAGCCTCCCGTCGCAATTCAGCCAAGACACTTGAGGGAATGAAAATTGTTGCTGTTTGCTCATCAATATGAATTTCTTCTGCCACATAATGAGTATTCCCCAACTTCTCCATCTGACGGTACATATTCTCCTCCTGTGGTTTCTGTGCCTTCTGCAATTCTATCTCCCGTTGCACATCCACTTCAATATCCGCACCAACAATCGACATCAGAAGTGAGATATTATGCCCTATAGTACGTAGCATCATTTTCACCGGAATCTGTCGCACAGCACTCTTTCCTGCAAGGGCTTTCTCAAAAGCAGTGTCGCTATTGCGATACAGTCCCATTCCTGGTTTCAATTCCTGCGGCATACGCTGTGGGAATATACGATTGCCCACAGCGCGGTTTACACGGAATCCTTTCAGAGTCTTGTCCTGGTCGAAGAAACAAAGTCCGTCGCCATTGGCAAAGGCAGCAGTTCCCGCCACGTTGAAAGAGTCTCGACGTATCTCCTTTACCTTCCCCACATACTCGCCCATGGCCTTGGGGGTATCGACAGAAGCAATATTCTTTCTGACGCCAGAAACAAAATAGTCGGTAAAACCCCGATTAAAAGTCTTACGTAAGTTGGGTGTAAAGGCATAACCACACCGCCCCAGAGCCTGACGACACCAGCGGCCATCAGCGTGTCGGATGATTTCATCAAGTTTTTGACTGTATGCAGCCACCACATTCTTCACATAGTTAACATCCTTCAGTCTTCCCTCAATTTTAAATGATGTCACCCCAGCCTCAGCCATCTGCTGCAAATGTTCGATACGGCACATATCCTTCAGCGAGAGCCAATATCGAGGTTTGTCTATTTGTCGTCCTTCGGCATCTGTCAGGTCAAATTTCAGCCGACAAAACTGCGCGCACTCACCCCGATTGGCACTGCGCCTGAAACAAAATTGCGAGGCATAGCAGACACCAGAATAACTTACGCACAAAGCTCCATGCACGAAGGCTTCTAATTCCACGTTGGGCACCTGACGGTATATCTCAGCGATTTCCTCAATAGACAGTTCACGTGCCAGTACCACTCGAGAAAAGCCCTGACCAGAAAGCCATGCTACTTTCTCAGGTATGCGGTTGTCGGTTTGTGTACTGGCATGGATGGCCATGGTGACACGACCTTCAGCCCACAGATGCCGCATTACCTCGACGATAGCCATATCCTGCACGAGGATGGCATCAACTCCAGCATGTTCAAGGTCAAGAAGTAACGCTTCTACTTTCTCCAACTCATCCTCATACACGATGGTGTTGACCGTGACATACACCTTTGCCATGAATTGGTGGGCATAGTCGCAAAGTGCCTTGATATCATCAATAGAATTACCAGCCGCCACCCTTGCGCCATGACTGATGGCACCTATATACACAGCATCTGCGCCATGATCAATAGCGGCGATGCCACATTCAAGGTTTTTGGCGGGAGCAAGGAGTTCAAGAGGATGCATTTATATTGAAAATTGAAGATGAAAAGTAGTTAAAAGGGAGTTAAAGGGGAGTTAAAGGGACAATACCATTGAAGATTGAAAATTGAAAATTATTGAAGATTGAAAATTGAAAATTGAGGATTCTCTACCACTTTAGCTTTTTTCTCCGTATGTTGTGGCTTTGCCGCAGCCCACGAAAAAACTCCCCAGCATTTCTCTAACCCCTAACTTATTTAATCTCATCAATGTTGTATGGAGTCTCTTGATAGACGTAATAGTTGATCCAGTTGTTGTAAAGCAGATTGGCATGCGCCCTCCATGAGACGAGTGGTTGCAAGTCGGGATTGTTGTCCATATAATAATTGCATGGCAATTCCACATCGTCACGGATGTCTCGGTCACGCTTATATTCATTGTCGAGTGTATTGGGAGCATATTCCAAATGACCTGTAATGAAGAATTCGCGTCCACCACGAGCCATGATGATACTGGGTCCACATTCTGGAGAGTCAGCAATCAGTTGCAGACGGTCATCCTTAAGTATATCTTCACGTCTCACTTCTGTATGCCTACTATGTGGCATCATAAAGACATCATCGAATCCACGGAAGATAGGAAGTCGATTGCTTGAAGGATATTGTCTGAAAACCCCGAACATTTTCTTGGGAAGAGGGTATTTGGGAATACCATAATAATAATACAATCCCGCCTGCGCTGCCCAGCAGATATAGAGTGTGGAAGTGACGTTGGTACGTGCCCATTCAAAGATGGCCTTGATTTCATCCCAATAGAACACCTCTTCATAATCAAGTTGTTCGATGGGTGCTCCAGTGACAATCATACCGTCGAATTTCTGTTTCTTCAAGATTTCAAAGTCCTTGTAGAACAGCATCATATGCTCAATAGGGGTGTTCTTAGGCGTATGACTTTTGAGTTTCATGAATTTGATATCCAACTGCAACGGTGTGTTTGACAACAGTCGCAACAAGTCGGTCTCTGTGGTGATTTTCAGCGGCATAAGGTTGAGAATCACGATACGCAAGGGGCGAATATCTTGCGTATGGGCACGTGTGGTGTCCATTACGAAGATATTCTCTTGCTTGAGCAAATCAATAGCCGGAAGGCTGTCAGGAATTCTTAAGGGCATTGTTTCTTTAGAGGTGAGAGGTAAGGGGTTAGAGGTAAGAGAATACTTTTACTACTCTCGGATGCTAAATTTGATGTAATATATCTGTAATCTTACCACTGATTATTACCACAAACTTAGTCTTTGTTCCTTGGGTACGAACATGGCATCGGTCTCTTTCGCACCGAAGGCATCATACCACATATCGATATGGGGGAGTGCACCGTTCACGCGGAAGCGTCCTAAAGAGTGCGGGTCACTCTTGGTACGGCTGCGGATTTCGGCATCAGTGATGTTGTTGGCCCACACACCTGCGTATGCCAAGAAGAAACGCTGTTCAGGAGTGAATCCATCGATTTCGGGCATGGGGTTTTCTTTCATGGCATTAAGCATCGCATAGAATGCCACTTGCAGTCCACCATGGTCAGCGAGGTTCTCCCCGAGCGTAAGTTTTCCGTTGGCGTTGAGGTCAGGGAGTACCTTGATAGCCGAGAAGAAGTCGGCATACTTCTCTGCTCTCTCGTTGAAATTACGTCCATCGGCTTCTGTCCACCAATCCTTCATATTACCATCCTTGTCGTAGTGACGTCCTTGGTCGTCGAATCCGTGTGTCATTTCATGACCTATCACCACACCGATGGCACCATAGTTGAAGGCATCGTCGGCAGTCATGTCGAAGAAAGGCACTTGCAGGATTCCTGCGGGGAAGCAGATTTCATTGGTTGTGGGATTGTAGTAAGCGTTGACTGTTTGTGGAGTCATATGCCACTCATCGCGGTCCACGGGTTTTCCTGCTTTCTGGTCGATACTCCATTTATCCCAGAAAAGCCTGCAATTGATGACATTCTCATAGAATGATTTCTGTGGGTCGATTTGTAATCCACTGAGGTCAATCCATTTGTCGGGATAACCCACTTTTACATAGAAGGTGGATAGTTTGTCGAGAGCATTCTGTTTGGTGACATCGTCCATCCAGTCTTGCGCCTTGATGCGTTCTGCAAGTGCCACCTGCAAGTTTTTCACGAGTCCGAGCATGCGCTCCTTGGCAGCGGCGGGGAAATATTTCTCGACATAAATCTTACCCAAGGCCTGACCCATCACGCTCTGCACCTGATTGGTGGCTCTCTTCCATCTTGGATGGTCTTCCTGACGGCCGGTCATAGTCTTGCCGAAGAAGTCGAAGCTTTCAGCCTGCACCTCATCGCTGAGCAGCGATGCACTGGAATGGATGACATCCCACTCCATGTATGATTTGAGCTGTCCGGGTGTCATATCGGCGATGATTTTATCCACGCCTTCCATGAATGATGGCTGTCCTACAACGATTTCCTTGATTTGCTCTTCGGTCATACCCTCTGCCACCATCAGTTCGGTGAGGTGGATATTTGGATATTTACGTTCAAATTCATCCATCGTCATTTTGTTGTAGTTGGCCTCCACATCGCGCAGTTCAGTGCGCGACTTGGAAATCTCGGCCACTTTTGTTTCAATGGCAAGCACGTCGTTCATTTTCAGTGTAGCAGCCTTCTGGTTGTAGCCAAAGAAGCGGAACATGTTGACAATGTGCTTTTTGTATGCCTCACGGATGGCCGTTGTGGCAGAGTCGTTGTCTAAATAATACTCTTTCTGTCCGAGTGTCAGTCCGCCTTGATAGACATTGAGGATATTCCATCCTGCATTTTTCTCGTCAGCTCCCCAGCCGGTACTCATGGGCACACCATAGGCGAAGGCAGCATATTTCAATTGCAATTGCCGCAAAGCGTATTTGGTCTTGCATCGCTCAATTTCCTTAAGTAATGGCATAACGGGCTTCACACCTTCATTGTTGCGCCGTGTAGAGTCCATAGCCAATTTATAGAAATCACTGAGTTTCTGCTCCACGGTACCACGGGCATAACTATTACGCAACAGTTCGGTAAGGATACCATTGATGCGCTCGTTATTATCTTGTGCCAGTCGGTCGAAGCTGCCGAATCTGGAGTAAGCTGCCGGCAGAGGATTGTTCTTCATCCATCCGCCACAGGCAAACTGATAAAAGTCGTCGCCAGGACGTGCTGTGCGGTCGAGATTGCTGAGGTCGAGTCCCGACTTCTGAGAGTTCTGCGCCATTGTAGGCAGTGTCATAATAGCCATCAACATGATAGACAGGATTTTTTGTAGTTTCATAATGAATAGAGGTTTTTTAAAAATAGGATAAATTGGGATGATATTGGGTTTTTATTGGGATGAATTAAGATAGAACGGGATTATGGGGAGGGAAGCGCGTCTTTTTGTTCTTCGAGTTGAAGGGAGAGTGTTTCCCACTGTTCGATTTCTTCGTCGAGGACACGCTTGGTGGAAGTGTATTCCGTCACTACTTCCATGTCGGAAGCCCCCTCTGGAGTGCAGAGAATGGCATCGAGTTCGGCAAGCCTTTTCTCCAAACTGCTAATTTTAGTCTCACTGTCTTTGACAGCCTTCTCCAACCGGCGGATACGCCTCTGCACTTCACGTCGCTCCTCATAGTTTTGCTTTCCTGCCGAGGGAGGTGCTGGCTGTTCAGTTTTTTCCTCTGTCGGCGTATTAGCAGCCATTCCCAACTGATTGAGCGAGTCGATATTCCGTGAACGGAGGAAGTCGTAGATGCCACCAAGATGCTCTCTCACCCTACCGCCACCGAATTCATACACCTTGGTGACCAATCCGTCGAGAAACTCACGGTCGTGTGAGACGATGATAGCAGTGCCATCGAATGCTTTGATAGCCTCCTTGAGGACATCCTTCGAGGGCATGTCAAGGTGATTGGTAGGCTCATCGAGAATGAGCAGGTTGACGGGTTGCAGCAGCAAGCGGATGATGGCCAACCTACTGCGTTCACCGCCACTAAGCACTTTTACTTTTTTCTCTGATTCCTCGCCTCCGAACATGAATGCTCCGAGGATATCATTGATACGCAGGCGTATGTCTCCCTTAGCCACATAGTCGATGGTATCGAATACGGTGAGATTCTCATCAAGGAGCTGTGCTTGATTTTGTGCGAAATAGCCGATTTGCACATTGTGACCAATTTTCAGCATACCAGTATAAGGTATCTCATTCATAATGCATTTCACGAGGGTGGATTTTCCCTCACCGTTTTTCCCCACGAAAGCCACTTTCTCTCCACGGCGGATGGTGAGCGTGACATTGTCGAAGACGGTGTGCTGTCCATAGTCCTTGCGCACATCTTCGCAGATAATGGGGAAGTCACCACTACGCAGACACGGTGGGAATTTCAGGTGCATGGCAGAATTATCCACCTCGTCGATTTCTATTGGGACAATTTTTGCGAGTTGCTTGATACGACTCTGCACCTGCACTGCCTTGGTGGCTTTATAGCGGAAGCGCTCAATGAAATCTTTAATGTCTGCAATTTCCTTCTGCTGGTTTTCGTAGGCTCGTAGCTGCTGTTCACGACGTTCTGCCCGCAGGACGACATACTCATTGTAAGGTACACGGTAGTCCACCACCTGTCCACACGTTATCTCAATGGTACGATTGGTGACATTATTAATAAACGCGCGGTCGTGACTGACGAGCATCACTGCACTCGACGAATTAGCAAGGAATTGCTCCAACCATTGGATACTTTCGATGTCGAGGTGGTTGGTTGGCTCGTCGAGCAACAGAATATCAGGACTTTGCAACAGGATTTTGGCAAGTTCGATGCGCATACGCCATCCACCGCTGAACTCCGAAGTAGGACGGTCGAGGTCATCACGAGTGAAACCTAATCCCATGAGTGTGCGATCAATTTCTGCCTCATAGTTCTCGCCTCCCATCATCTGATAGCGGTCGTGCTCTTGGGTGAACCGTTCCACCAAGGCGGTGTATTCAGCACTGTCGTAGTCGGTGCGCTCAGCCAATTGTCGCTCCATGTTATCGAGACGCTCACGCATATCGGTACGTGAGGCGAAGGCCTTGCGAGCCTCTTCACGCACGGTGGTGTCGTCTTGCAGCACCATCACCTGTGGCAAATAACCAATGGTGGTGTCGGTGGGTATAACCACACGTCCCGACGTGGGCCGTTGCTGCCCACAGATTATCTTGAGCAAAGTGGACTTGCCGGCACCATTCTTGCCCACCAATGCAATTCGGTCGCGGTCGTTGACCACGAAACTGGCATCATGAAACAGTGGTTTAATGCCAAACTCCACCTTTAGGGATTCAACAGAAATCATCGTTCTTACAAATATGAACTGCAAATTTAGGCATTTCTGCCCACAAAACAAAAAAATTGGTGTTTATTAACAATATTAGGGTGTGAGGTTATGAGGTTATAAGGTTATGAGGTTGTGAGGTTATAAGGTTATGAGGTTGTGAGGTTGTGAGGTTATGAGGTTGTGAGGTTATGAGGTTGTGAGGTTATGAGGTTGCCCTCATAACCAGGCAGTAACTAATTTCATTATAGAAAAAAGGGAGGCATTATAAAAAATCATCATAAATATGGATTGTGAGATTGAGATGTTTGTCGTAATTTTGCACCCGAAATCATATAATTCAAGATTGATGAAAATAAAATATATCATATTATTCCTGGCTTTAGCACTTGTTTTGCAGGTACACGCCCAAAGGCAGGATGACATGAGACAAGCGGTGGAATACTTAGCTTCGCAGGAACTTGGTGGCAGATACCCTGCCACAGCCGGTGACACACTTGCCTCTGAATATATAACCAGCAAACTTCGCACTCTAAAACTCAAGCCAATTGTCAAGGGTAAGAAGAAAACAGGTTTTTACCACAACTTCAGCTATGGCAAGACAGAGACAAGGACCACCCATAACATCATCGCAGTCCTACCAGGCAAAGATAAACATCTCAAGCATGAATACATTGTTGTGAGTTCTCACTACGACCATCTTGGCTTGGGCGGCCAAGGTTCTGGTTCACGTCGCCCTGACACTATAGCGGTACACCCTGGTGCCGACGACAATGCCAGTGGTGATGCCGTGGTACTTGAACTGGCAAAGCATTTTAAGAAGGTAGGTTCACCTCGAAGTATCATCTTCGCGTTCTTTGGTGCAGAGGAACAAGGCCTTATTGGTTCCAAACATTTTGTGGAATGGATGAAACATGATGATGCACAGCGAATCAACCTCCCTGCCAACATAAAGAATATTGTGGCCAATGTGAATCTGGATATGGTGGGGCGTATGCGTAACGACGCCATGAGTGTTTCAGGTACAGGAACTAGTTCTGCGTTCAAGGCTATAGTAGAAAGTATAGCCGAACAGAAAAATCTAAAAGTCACCTGTATTGCTGACGGTTATGGTCCGAGCGACCATGCATCATTTGTGGCAGCCGACATTCCCGTTCTCTACCTCACCACCGGTGGGCACATGGAATATCACACCCCTGCCGATGTCCCTTCAACCTTGAATTATGATGGTATGCAGCAAACCCTTGAGTACACCGAGGAGCTGATAGCCCAACTCGCAGCCATGCCCAACACACCTGATTATATCAATGTGCCAAGCAGTAGCAATCACAGTCATGCCAAGTTCAAAGTAACGTTAGGACTTATGCCTGATGTGATGGGTGCAAGCGATACACCTGGTCTACGTGCCGATATTGTAGTTGCAGGCAAACCTGCACACACAGCGGGTATCAGGAGCGGCGACATCATTCAGGAAATAGACGGTAAGCCCGTCAAGGATATCGAAGAATACATGCAACGCTTGTCGGAACTCAAGGCAGGAACCACTATTCCTGTGAAAGTTCTTCGCGGCGAAGAAACCATATTGTTTGAAGTTCATTTAAACCCTGCTGAGAAATGAAAAAAAGTTTGTTTTGGATATTAGCCATTGTCATCACATTGGCATTGAGTATATTCCAGCGTATGACTGGGCCCACCTACCCCAAGAAAGTTGCCATTGAACTTAATGGACAGAATTACAAGGTAAAACTACCCAGAAGTGGTGTGCAGCACGACGAAATAGTGAAGCTCAAAGGTGTTCCATCGGATACGAAGGCGCAGATACATTACCGCTGTTATCCGACCTCAGATGAATACACCACTGTGGATTTCGAACTGAAAGACAATGAATTACAGGCAGCATTGCCAGTGCAACCTATCGCAGGGAAGCTGCAATATTACATCACTGTTGATGGAAAAGACTATCAGGCCGATGAACCAATTGTGATACGTTTCCGCAATGATGTCCCTGCCGGTATTCTTATACCCCACATTTTGTTTATGTTTGCTGCGATGTTGTTTGCCATTTATACTTTATTGTTGGTTATTACTCACAAAAAATACAGTAAGTGGTTGAAAATCACCGTGGGAACCTTGTTTATTGGTGGTTTTATCTTTGGTCCTCTCGTACAGCACTTCGCATTCGGACCGTGGTGGACAGGTTTTCCCCTCGGAACAGACCTTACCGACAATAAGACACTCTTATCTTTCTTATTCTTTCTTGCAGCCCTTGCCACTCTGAAGTGGAAGTACAACAAGTGGGTTGTAGCTTTGGCTGTTCTATTCATGATTGTTATCTTTAGTATTCCCCACAGCTCCTATGGGTCGGAATATGACTATTCAACCCAACAATTGAGTACAGAGAAATAGATGAGGGTGTGAGGTTATGAGGTTATGAGGTTATGAGGTTGTGAGGTTATAAGGTTATGAGGTTATAAGGTTGTGAGGTTATGAGGTTATGAGGTTATGAGGTTATAAGGTTGTGAGGTTATGAGGTTATGAAGTTGTGAGGTTATGAAGTTGTGAGGTTGTAAGGTTATGAGGTGGTAGACTCTGATAGTCAACATTTTTACATTTATCAAATATATATAATCAAATCGTTTTGTAATTTATGAAAATCAAGAAATTTATGACTCTGATGGTTGCAGCCGTAGCCATCGTATTAGGTGTTTGTTCATGTGGTAATGACGATGATGAGCCAGAAGTAGCTGTAGCCGCCCAGGTTATAGGTTCTTATACTGGTCAAGAGATTATCACTGTGATGGGAGATGAATCGTCTAATGGCACCGCCACATACGAGTTTTCCAAATCCTCAGATACATCTATTGATATGACAGTTCCTGAATCAGGATCTGGAGCCATGGCAATCCCTTCATTTACAGTGAAGAACATTCTACTGGCTAAGGGTGACAATGCTATTATCGGAAAACTCGCCTCATATAGCGGCACTGTAATTAATTCCAAAGGCGACGAGAAAGCATATACTTTGAGTGATGTAACCGTCGTATTCAACGGTAAGACAGTGGTTGTGACGTTTTCTTTGAAATATGGCAACATGCCATTTGCCATGGTAACCAATTTTACAGGAACAAAGAAGTAAATGGTGAGGGTGTATCTGATGAGCAGATTTTCACTTTTTCTTTTAGCCAGCATAGCACTGTCTATGCTGGCCATTGGGATTTCTGCTCAGACGATATCTCCCACTTCTGCCACAAACAACAAGAAATCCGACAAAGATTCCTTAGAACTTGACCAAGTTGTTGTAACAGCATCACACTCGCCAAAGGCTCTTTTGGATGCGCCTGTGGTCACACGCCTTATCACACGCCATGACATCAAAGTTGCTGATGCAACTAATATTCAGGACATGCTTACTCAAGAGATTCCCGGACTGGAGTTTGGCCTTGCCATGAGTCAGGAGACATCTCTCATCATGAGCGGCTTTGGAGGCAACGCCGTCCTCTTTCTTGTCGATGGTGAGCGTATGGCTGGAGAGACAATGGACAACGTTGACTACAACCGAATGAGTCTGGACAATGTAGGGCGTATAGAGATTGTGAAAGGTGCCTCATCTGCACTCTATGGTTCGAATGCCGTGGGTGGTGTGGTCAATATCATCAGCCGTGAGAACGACGAACCTTGGACAGCGAATGTGAATTCACGTTACAACACTTTCGGACATGAATGGCGCAATGGCGCGAGTTTCTCATTCAATACTACGAAATGGAACTCTCAGACGAGTTTCCAGCATACAAAAATCGACCCTGTCAATCTGCCTAAGGCACACACTTCCGAGGAGATTGCCATAGAACTGATGAAGAAGGCACAGGGTTTGCCTTATGATGAGTCTGTATTGGAAGACAATTCCGACATAAGCCGACTCTATGGTCAGAAGACCTACAACGTGAAGGAGCGGCTGACATGGCATGCCACAGACCGACTGACACTTGTCGGGCGAGGTTCCTATTTCTTCCGCACAAGCGAACGCGACACCTACGACTATCATTTCAATGGTTACAGCGCCGGACTGAAGAGCAGGTACGACTGGAACTACGACCGTCATTTCGAACTGTCATACGCATTCGACGAGTACGACAAGGCCAATTTCATGCCCAATGGCACCCGCACCCACGACCACGACTACAGCAATCAGCAGCACGTGATACATGCGCTATTCTACAATTCGTTTGGCAGGAACAGTCTTCTCGTAGGTGCTGACTACATGCATGACTATCTCACGACCTATCAATTTATCGACAATGCCAGCCATTCACAAAACAATTTCGACGGCTATGCACAGTTTGACTGGAACATTACAGAAAAACTGAACATTATGGGCAGCATCCGATACGATTATTTCTCAGCCTCAGCGCAAAAGGCCCTCACCGAACGTATTGCAGTAGTGTATAAAGAACCCTGGATGACCTTTCGCGCAAACTATGCAAGCGGATTCCGTGCTCCTACATTGAAGGAGATGTATATGCACTTCGACATGGGTAACATGGGATATATGATTATTGGAAATCCCGACCTAAAACCAGAGAAGAGTAATAACTTCAACGTTGCTTTCGAGCGAACAAACCGCATTAGAAATAGTGGTTTTTGGGACGGACGCTATAATTTCACGCTCATGGGCTACTGCAACATTTTCGACAGGCGTATCACCACCATCGGCAGCACATACGAGGGTAAGGAAAGCGCACTTTATTGGAATGAAGAAGGGATAACGGTCTGGGGTGTGGACTTCTGCATGGGACATATCTGGGATTGCGGGGTGTCGCTGAGAATAAACTATTCATGGATGCATGAAACAGGCAATGTGTATTTCTCGCAGTTCACCCAGCCCCGTTCGCATTCCATGACATGGCGAATAGGCTATGACCATCGTTTTTCACGTCATTATGCCCTTGACGCCGCACTTTCCGGGCGTAGTCTTGGCAAGCCCCAATCAGGCCGTACAGATGTCGACCAAGGGTACACCATCTGGAAATTGATGCTTCAACATCACATCTGGCGCGGCATCAACCTCAATACAGCCATTGACAACCTCTTCAATTACAAGCCCAAGTCATATTACTATTGTTCCCCACTGACAACAGGGACATCCTTCAGCATAGGCCTGTCAATTGATTTGGATAAATGTATATAAGTGTGCTTTTTTGATTTAAATAGGTAGTCAAAATTATCTGTAACTATCATCTAATTTTGACTACCTACTTGTTTCTATTTCTTCTTGATATAGTCATTGTAGAATTTGATTCCGAAAACAATGACCGAGCAGATGGTGGTGACCAAGTTGGTGAGGAATAATGCCCAGAGGATACTCGGTCGGTGAAACAATCCCTGCAACATGAAGCATGCACTACCTACTCCCATCATTAGAAAGGTTGGGAGAGCTATACCATCCGTATCACGTGTACGGATAGTTTTAACAGCCTGTGGCAAATAGCCAAGTATCATAAAAATACTCGCCAGCACGCCACAAACTTCAAAAAATGTACTTTGTTCCATAGTTGAAATTTATTGTTTTTTTAAGATTGACAAGTTTATCAAGTTTCGGATTACAAATCCTGCTACTCACGGCATCGGGATTATAAAACTGCAATTAAGCGAGCACAGTGCAAAATCTGTTGAACACTGTCAAGCGGAAGCAGTTTATCTAAATCCCTGATGAACGTAAATGAACGCCGCAAATATACAAAAAAATCTGACAATGCGAGTCAAAAACTCAAAAAAATTCTCATTTTCTTCCAACTATGAATTTTCTGCCCTGCTGAAGATAAATACCTGGCTGTGTGGGATAACCACTGATTTTACGTCCATAGAGGTCATAAATGGCCCCATCCGTCACCTTTTGTTCGACAGTTGTGGGATGGATATCCAAATTCTGCAAGACACGATGCCTCAAAGCCGACCTGACAGCATAATAGGCAGGTTTTTTGGCCAGTCCGGCGGTATATAATAATGGATTCGACGCATTACGCCAGCTATCGTTATCTTTCAGTCCCCAGATGATGAAATAAGGACAATTATCGTTGTTGAGCACAATGTCGGTGATGACGCGGTAGTTTCGTGCCTGTTCCTCTAAGTTTTCCGCAGATGTATTAGGAATGCCCATATCCAGTTCGGTGATGACGCATTTGAGTCCTGCGTCGGCGAACCGCTGGATTGTTTTCTCAAGTTTCACCGAGTCGAGGTCGCCGATAGAGAAATGGCACTGCAAACCGACACCGTGAATAGGGATGCCATCATTTTTCAGTCGTACGGCCAAGTTGTAGAAAGCTGTAGTTTTTGCCTTACCCTGCAGTTCCACGTCATAATCGTTGAGATAGAGCAGCACATCTGGAGCAGCCCTATGGGCATATACGAATGCCGAGTCGATGTAGTCGTCACCAATAGCCCGCTGCCACACCGTTGCCCTAAGGTCGTAAGCATCGGGATTGGCGCGAATAGACTTCTGGTCATCGTCAAGACACTCATTGACCACATCCCACTCCATCACTTTGCCGTTGAAGTGTTGCATTACCTTGGTAATATGGTTGTTCATAATGGCGAGAGCCTCTTCACGGGTCCAGTTCTTGTCATTTTTCTTGCCATCGCTCGACACCCATTCTGGCAGTTGCGAGTGCCACACAAGGCAATGCCCCCTCATGGTCATCTGATGGCGGCTGGCGAAACTGACCAAATTGTCTGCCCCACCCCATGAGAATTGATTTCTCGAGGGTTCCAAGGCATCGAATTTCATCTCATTCTCTGCAGCGAGCATATTAAACTGCGTAGCGATTTCCTTCGTCTCTGCCAGGCTTTCATTGTTGATATTGGTCTTCCAAGTTGAGATGGCAGTACCTATGAATTTCTGGTTTTGTTCAGCATATTCACGCAGTGAGGTTCTGTCCTGAGCATCGTCGATACCATCGTCGTAGAAAGCCCCCATGGTACCCTCAGGGTTGTCGTCGTCATGATGTCCAGGGTCATCGCCCGACTGATCGTCGTCGAAGGAGGTGAGTTTCAGCACCACGAGATATTCACCCTCTTGTATGCGTTCTTCGAGTTTCCAAGTATATTTTTCAGGCTTTTTCATTTTAAAGTGCCATTCGCCAGCCTGCGACGTCTTTGTCTTTGCCCGTAGCAGGACGAGTTCATCGTCCACGTTCATATTATCATAGTCGTCGAGCACGACCTCCACCACTGGCATGTCGTCACTCACAGAGAAATCCTGGGCAATATTATAGTATTTCACGGTGCCATCGACAGTCATCTGCGTGAAATCCTCAGCCGAGGTAACATAGAACCGTAGCACAGAATTTGGGCGCACATACAGGTTTGCCTCCTTGGCCGTAGCATAGTTTTTGATTGCCAAAGAGCCCTGTCCATCTTTTCCCGGCTCCACAGTGCCGTAGTTATCGACGGTTCCAGCCACATTTCCCGTACCACCGAGCAGTCCCTGTTCAAAGACATAAACCACGGCATCTTGAGAATTAGTCATGGCCCCCGTGGCACCTCTGAGTTTATTAGCCTCTGCTGCAGCACGGTCGTTCATCACGAGCACCCGTCCGTCTGTCACGCGCAATGCTCCACTGATGAAGTTATTGTTGCCCGTGATGGTATAGGTACCAGTGCCCTCTTTCACCAGTCCCACGCGATGCTGGTCGCTGAAGTCTGGCGGTGCAATAGTGCCTGCCAGTGTGGCATCGGTATTGAGGTTTCCCACGAGGAAATAAGAATTATACGTCCCTTTCTTCATATATCCTTGAATGACAGAGCCTTCCTCGGTGTCGAGATGACCAAATCGAAATCCTCTTGTACCCGATTCACAGGCGATAGTGGCCCCTGAGTGCAGCACCACATGGTTGTTGGCCATCATGATGTTTACCTTCCCCGACTTCAGGCTGCCTTCGATGTCCTCCACAGAGAAAGTCTTTCCTCCATGAGCCATGATGACTCCAAAAAATCCAGCCGATGGGGAGTTTTGCTGATAGGGGTAGATATGCACATCGCCAGTGAAGTTGGTCCAATTGGGATATTGTGCCCCTTTTGCCGTACCGAGATAGCACCTCTCGCCACCGGCAAACAGGTTTAATACGCCCTTGCCATTGATGGTGGAGTTGAAGTAGGCATAACGAGCCATCAACACATCGAGAATTTTCCCTTCGGGCAGAGATATATACTTGTCGTAGGTGACATAGTTCGACGAAGTGTTGTTTCCACTGATGTCAATGGTGTCGTGTGGTATATCCTCATCGGTTGCATTGATTTTTTTAAGACTTGTTTGTGCATACAAGGGGCATACACTTACAAGGCATAAAAGTAATGCCAATAGATATCCTTTTATATTCATCACAAATGTTTTTATATTCTTCATATCATATTGTAGTTAATGAATACCATACTGTCTGCAAAGATAAGAAATATAATCCACACAATTAATAGAATGTGTCATTTTCATAGATTATTTCACGTTGAACCCCATGACTTTGTTGTCGTTGAGATAACCGTCAATATGGTCATTGATAGCGACGGGGGCGGTTTCGCATGGTGAGCCTGTAAACAACAAGTCACCTGTCCTGATAGTGAAGTAGCGGCTGATATACGCCACGAGGCTGTCCACATGATGAAACATTTGTGCGGTGTGTGCCTGTTGCACGGTTTGACCGTTGATATCGAGGTGCAAATGAAGGTCACCAACATTTTCTATCTGTGCGACAGGTATCCATTCCCCAATTACAGCCGCACCGTCGAAGCCCTTACAAAGTTCCCATGGCAGTCCCTGCTGTTTATACTTTTCGAGCAATTCCACGGCGGTGAAATCCACGCCACAGGTGACGGCATCATAGTATCGGTGTGCGAACCGCTCTGGTATGCTCTTGCCAAGCCTACAAAGTCGCACCACAAGACTTACGCCACAGTCCACCCTACCTAATTCATCAGGGAGAAAGAAGGGTCTTCCTCCTTTGAGCAAAGCGGAGTCAGCCTTGGTGAAGACAACAGGATGTGAATGGAGTAAACCCTTACCTTTTATCGGATAGTTATCAGCAACAGCGAAGATTTTCATGTTTTGAAGATTGAAAATTGGAAATTATGCTTCGCATGAATATCGGCTGCACCTCAGCAATTGAAGCGAGCTTCATTGCACTCGGTTTGCACGATATTTGAAGATTGAAAATTGATTTTTCGATATAACGATATATCGATATGTCGATATATCGAATTTAACTCCTAACTAATAAAAGCCCTCCTTTTGGGGAGGGCTTTTCGTGTGTATGTCAAATATGAATTACTCGGCACGGAGTGTGAAACGCTTGAAAGCAACCACTTTCAGGTCTTTGTCAGCCTTGCGCAGGTAGTCAGCCACAGTCTCTTTGTCCTCAGACATAGTGAACTCTTGGTTGACGAGACATCTCTCCTTGAAGAACTTGGCGAGACGGCCCTTTGCAATATTCTGAATCATCTGCTCGGGGAGGTTTGCAGCCTTCTCAGCAGCAGCCTCAACCTTGATTTTGCGTGCTTTCTCAGCATCTTCCTCTGTGAGCCAACCCTTAGCGATATTGGAGTTGATGTGGTCATCGCTGTCCACGAGGTTGGGATTGATGCCAGCCTTCTTAAGCACTACTTCCACATATTTCTCCACCTGCTCCATCTTGGTCTTCTGGATAGCCACCTGAAGTTCGTTGTCCTTCACCTCCTGTGGTACGCTTGCCTCGTCGAGAGCCACTGGGTTCATAGCAGCCACCTGCATAGTGAGAGCGTGTCCCTGTGCCTCGAAGTCTTTGTTGAGCTGTACGAGTGTGCAGAGCATGTTCTTCTTCTGGTGGTTGTAGGAGTAGATATTCTCTCCCTCGAGGAAGTTGTATCCATCAAGCTCCATTTTCTCGCCAGTGATGCCAGAGCGCTGTGTAACAGCGTCCTGCACTTTCTGACCATCGGCCAATGTGAGTTCCTTCACCTCGTCGAGTGTCTTGCACTTGTTGGCAACAGCAGCGTCGAGAATAGCCTGTGTGAGTGCGATAAAGTCAGCACCATTAGCCACGAAGTCGGTCTCACATTTCAGAGCGATGATAGCAGCGAAACCATTTTCGATTTTCACGAGCACGCAGCCATTGGATGTCTCTCTGTCACTACGTTTTGCGGCAATAGCGAGTCCACGCTCACGGAGCAAGTCCTTTGCCTTTTCGAAGTCGCCCTCTGCCTCGGTGAGTGCCTTCTTAACGTCGGCGAGACCAGCACCAGTCATAGCGCGAAGCTTCTTAATGTCTTCCATATTTGGTTTGTAAGCCATGATTTTCTCTTGTTTTTAAAGTTGATAAAAATGTTGTCGGATTATTCAGTGGCGGGAGCCTCTTCCACTTCTGTGTCCTCATTGGCATCCACTACAGTAGCCTCTGTCTCTTCGGCAGCCTCTTTGCGTGCTCTGCGTGCGCGCTTTGGCTTAGCGTCGGCAGCCTCTTCTTCCTGCTCAGCGGCAGCTTTCTCGTCGGCCTTCTCAGCTTTGCGCTCTTCGAGTCCTTCAGCGATAGCATTGCAGCAAGCTGTGAGGATAACATCGATGCTGTCCTTAGCGTCGTCGTTTGCTGGGATGATGAAGTCGATGTCGTTGGGGTCGGAGTTTGTGTCAACAATACCGAAGACGGGGATACCCAGTCTCTTAGCCTCTTTGACAGCGATATTCTCTTTCATCACGTCGATGACGAAGAGAGCGGATGGCAGGCGTGTGAGGTCTGCGATAGAGCCGAGGTTCTTCTCGAGTTTAGCGCGCTGGCGTGTGATCTGAAGCAGCTCACGCTTTGAGAGGTTAGCGAATGTACCATCACTCATCAGTTTGTCGATGTTCGACATTTTCTTCACGGCCTTGCGGATAGTTGGGAAGTTGGTAAGCATACCACCTGGCCAACGCTCAATCACGTAGGGCATATTGATGCCTGTAGCTTTCTCAGCCACGATGCTCTTAGCTTGTTTTTTAGTAGCGACGAAGAGGATTTTCTTTCCCGACTTAGCGATTTGCTTGAGTGCGTCGGCAGCTTCGTCGATTTTCACGACAGTTTTGTGCAGGTCGATGATGTGGATACCATTGCGCTCCATGAAGATGTAGGGAGCCATTGCCGGATTCCATTTACGGCGGAGGTGTCCGAAGTGGCACCCAGCCTCCAGCAACATATCAAAATTAGTTCTTGACATTTTTTGTTAATTTGTTGATTATTGTTTACTTTCCTTTTAGTTGTATATAAACCAGCCGTCAAGTAGTCGTCGCCTCCATAGTAGGCATTCCCGGGTCTTGGCGGTTTGGATACTAAACTGTTCGCTTGTCCAATATTAACGTTTACTGAACTGGAAGCGACGGCGAGCCTTGGGCTGACCTGGTTTCTTACGCTCAACGGCACGTGAGTCACGTGTGAGGAATCCCTGGCTCTTGAGAGCTTTCTTGTCTTCAGCGTTGATTTTCACGAGTGCACGTGCGATAGCCAGACGCAGAGCCTGGCTCTGTCCTGTGAAGCCACCACCATCGAGGTTCACTTTCAGGTCATATTTTTCGGCCACACCCAGCAGTTCAAGTGGCTGCTTCACCACATACTGCAGGATAGGTGACGGGAAATACTCAGTGAGGTCTTTCTTATTGATAGTGATTTTGCCAGTACCTTCACTCATATAGATACGAGCCACGGCGCTCTTACGGCGTCCTAATGCATTGATTACTTCCATTCTATTGATTATTTATACTGGTTAATGTCTATTGCCTTGGGTTTCTGAGCCTGCATATCGTGCTCTGTTCCCTCAAAAATATAAAGATTGTCGAGAAGTTGGCGTCCGAGTGGGCCTTTGGGGAGCATACCTTTAACAGCATGGCGCAGGATGCGATCGACACCATTTTTCTTCTGGCGCAGCTTTTCGGGTGTGTTGAAGCGCTGTCCACCTGGATAACCAGTATAGCGTGTATAGAGCTTTTCAGTCTCTTTCTTACCTGTAAACACCACTTTAGCGGCGTTGATAATAATAACATTGTCACCACAATCTACATGTGGGGTGAAAGTGGGTTTATACTTTCCACGGAGCAGTTTGGCTACCTTTGAGCAGAGCCGACCAACAATCTGGTCGGAAGCATCGATGACCACCCACTCTTTCTTGGCTGTTTCCTTATTGATGGAAATAGTCTTGTAACTTAATGTGTTCATTTCGATTTAAAAATTTTACTACTAAAAAACAATTTCTTCATACTTTGGAGGGCGATTCCCTAACCATCGTGCCCGGCCAAAAGCACGACTATTAACACGCTTCTCCGGGGTTCTAAGAGTACCCCAATAATAATCGGACTGCAAAGGTACTCACTTTATTTATTATGAGGAAATGTAAAGAGAGATAGATAGCATCAAATTAAGGTTATTTAATAGTATTAATAATTTTTAACAAACAAAACAAGGTAAGAGGTGATACTCAGTAGTGAGAGGTAAGAGGTGATACTCGTAGTGAGAGGTAAGAGGTAAGGGGTGAGAGAATACCTATGCATATCTCTAACTTCTTACCACTTACCTCTTACTTCTTACCACTTACCTCTTACTTCTTACCACTTACCTCTTACCACTTACCTCTTACTACCAACTACTTCAGCACGCCCAGTTCCTTACCGATTTTGATGAAGGCATTGATGCAGCGGTCAAGTTGTTCACGGTTGTGTCCAGCAGAAATCTGCACGCGGATACGAGCCTGCCCCTTTGGCACCACTGGATAATAGAATCCCGTGACATAGATACCCTCGTCGAGCAAGCGATTGGCATAAATCTGAGACAGTTTGGCATCATATAGCATGACGGCACAGATGGCACTCTGTGTAGGCTTGATGTCGAAGCCCGCAGCCATCATCTTATTGCGGAAGTACTCCACATTTTCCACGAGTCGGTCGTGAATCTCGTTGCTCTCCTTGAGCATCTTGAACACCTCAAGGCTTGCCCCTATGATGCAAGGTGCAAGGGAGTTGGAGAACAGATACGGGCGACTGCGCTGGCGCAACATGTCGATAATTTCGCGACGGCCAGTAGTAAATCCTCCCAATGCCCCACCAAACGACTTGCCGAGAGTGCCGGTATAGATATCCACGCGCCCGTAAGTGCCACAAAGTTCACTCACACCATGGCCGGTGGCACCCACCACACCTGCGGAATGCGATTCATCCACCATCACGAGGGCATCGTATTTCTCAGCGAGGTCGCAAATCTTGTCCATTGGTGCCACATTGCCATCCATAGAGAAGACGCCGTCGGTGACGATGATGCGGAAACGCTGTGCCTGTGCCTCAACAAGGCAGCGTTCCAAGTCGGCCATATCGGCGTTGGCATAGCGGTATCTTTTTGCCTTGCATAGGCGCACACCGTCGATAATAGACGCATGATTGAGTGCATCGGAGATAATAGCATCCTCTTCGGTGAACAAAGGCTCGAACACGCCGCCGTTGGCATCAAAGCAGGCGGCATAAAGAATGGTGTCCTCAGTCTGGAAATATTCCGAAATGGCTGCCTCTAATTGTTTATGAATATCCTGTGTGCCACAGATAAACCTGACCGAGGACATACCAAAGCCGCGGCGGTCCATCATCTGCTTGGCGCCCTCAATCAAGCGCGGATGGTCGGAAAGACCTAAGTAGTTGTTGGCGCAGAAGTTGAGCACTTCTTTGCCACGCACACTGATAGCCGCTTTCTGCGGACTCTCGATAATTCTCTCTTCCTTGTAAAGACCAGCTTCACGAATCTCAGCCAATGTGTCGCTGAGGTGTTGTTTCATTTTTCCGTACATAGATTTAAATATTTGAAATTTAGTAATTGATATTTTTTATATTAGTTGCGAGTTTGGCAGCTGTCCCCCAAACAGATCCTTGCATGGCGAAATGGGAAGACAGCAGAGATAATAATAGTATTAGTTGTTTTTTCATTATAGGTAATTATTCAGTTTACAAAGGAGGTAAAGGGACAATGCCATTAGAAGTGTGTGATTGCAAAATAAACAAATATTTCGCAAATATCATCATTTTGAGCGTACAAAATTTGAAAAAAATGCGTTTTCATGCAATTTATATCCAAAAAGATGATGCTTATTTGGAAAAAAATTGTTTATTTTGCCATCGAAACACACGACCTAAACCTTTTGAGTTATGAAAAACATCTTTATCATCGGTTCAACGGGGCAAATTGGTTCCGAGTTGACCATGGAACTACGTAGAATATACGGCAACGACCATGTAGTGGCAGGCTATATCAAGGGTGCTGAGCCAAAGGGAGAGTTGGCTGAGTCTGGTCCCTCGGCAATGGCCGATGTGACCGACGGCGAAGCTCTTGCCGCTGTAGTAAAAGAATACCATATCGACACGATTTACAACCTTGCGGCGTTGTTGTCGGTTGTTGCCGAATCGAAACCCCATTTGGCATGGCGTATCGGCATCGATGGACTATGGAACGTGCTTGAAGTGGCCCGCGAGAATCATTGTGCAGTCTTTACACCCAGTAGCATCGGCTCTTTCGGTCTGAGCACTCCGCATGTGCGTACACCCCAGGACACCATCCAGCGCCCACGCACCATCTATGGAGTGTCGAAAGTAACCACCGAACTGCTTAGTGACTATTATTTCTATAAATATGGTGTGGATACCCGCTCAGTGCGCTTCCCCGGCATCATCTCTTATATGACACCTCCGGGTGGTGGCACCACTGACTATGCCGTGGATATATTCTATTCAGCTGTGCGTGGTGAGAAGTTTGTATGTCCACTAAAGAAAGGGACACTGCTCGACATGATGTATATGCCCGATGCCCTGAAAGCCGCCATCACGCTGATGGAGGCCAACCCCGACCGCCTGGTGCACCATAATGGCTTCAATGTGGCTTCGATGAGTTTCGCCCCTGAAACCATCTATGCCGAGATACTGAAACACAAGCCCGACTTTGAAATGGAGTATGATGTAGATCCACTAAAACAAAGCATCGCCGACAGCTGGCCCGACAGGATGAACGACACCTGCGCACGCAGGGAATGGGGATGGGCACCCAATTACGACATCCGCTCAATGACTACCGACATGCTCGATAAACTTGAAAAAAGATTAGCCGGAATAAAACTTTAGAAAATAGACGATAGTAGTTATAGGGATACTAGGGATACTAGGAATACTAGGAATACTAGAGATACTAGAGATACTAGAGATACTAAAATCCGAATGCCCTGACGATTTCGCCCTCATAGGTGTTTACATTTAGGAGGATGGAATCGCCAGGGTTGATACTATCCAAGGGCATACTTGCATAGACCCGCGCAGAATAATATTCTGGTATGTTGTTTTGATGATGGAACAAACGTAGAGAAAAAAGCCTTGAGCCATTGTCACGAGTATAAATGGTGTCGCACAACATACCCAAGGTCTGTCGATCATCCCCCTCAATCTTGCCACTCTTCACATAAAGTCCCAAATTGAGATATTTCCTGTTGGGGCTCACCCATGCACTCTCAAAATTGAGCGGGTCGGTATATACCTCCTTCATTTTCGAGGTTTTCAGCATTCTCAATGCCAACACTTGTTTGACAGAAATAGCCTCGACCTTTCCATCGCCTTTGGTTTTCACATTATAATAAAACAAGGCACGGTAGATAGAATCGGGAGTGGTGGCCCATTCACAATCACAAAAAGGCCTTACAAGTAAAGAGTCACCATTGTCGGTGCATACATAGTCTACTTTTTTTGCCTCAGAGGTGTGTATATCGGCAAAGTCAGCCCGCATATACGACAAGTCACCATCACCTGTCTCATAATCCTCAGCCTCACATGCCTGGAGACAGAAAACCGCAAAAAAGATCAAAGAGAAAAGTAATATGTGCCTGTAGTCTCTCATTGTGCCTCGAGGTAATTACGTGCAGGATAGGCATACATTGTCAGCAAGCGCTCCATGAGGAAATCGTTATCCTTGCCTGGAATGTCGATTTTAGCAAGTTGTCCTTCCAGATACTTCAGGAACGTCTCCTTCTGTATATTATTATATAATGTGTGATGCTCGCTGTTACCATTGAGCACATCAAGAGCCACATAATTACCAGCGAAGAGCATGTAATTGCGATGAATCTCACGGTCGATATGCTCAGCAATTTGCTTGAGTAACATCTGCTTGCCCTGTGAGGGGTCGAGAGTAGCAAGCCATTCATCGATACAAGGAGCACAATGATAATGGATACGCCCCTTATAACCCATGATACCAGTCTGCATACTTACCACATCATCATGTGCGCTCTTACGCCATCCAGGCACATCACGTTTCAGCTGAAACTCAGCCGCCTTGAGAAAATCGCATGGATCGTACTCGTATGAGATAGTCAGCGGCACAATATGCAGACTTGCCAGGCGGTCGGTCAAGGACCCTTCCCCACCCATAGCCATCATCTTGAGCAGAGCCTCCTGGGTGCGGTCGTTGGAGTCTTTTGCCCTACCCTCTCTCTGTGCTATCCATATATTCTCGTTTTTCTGAGCGATAGCAAAGTGCATATAATCCGAGAGTCGCTTGCTTGCCACAAGCATCTGCCTTGGCTGTAGGCTACGCTCCACGATAAACGACTTGTTGATTCTCACCAGGTCTTTCACCCATGGCAATGAGAGCAAGTTGTCGCCGATGGCAATCTCGCACGTAGTTGCACATCCTGCATCGATGAGCAGTTTGTCGAGCAATGCCGAGTCAAGTACAATATCGCGATGGTTGCTAATGAAAGTGTATCTCTTACCCATATCGATTTCCGTGACATCCATGTCGCAGCCAGTGCTGGCCTTCTCCAGTAGATTTTCCAGGAAGGTATAGCAGAAAGTCTTTTGGAAATCAAGGTTTGTGGCACACATTTTCATCTTTGCCCCTATCATCTCCACGGGCACCTTGGGATACAGATACTTCAGAACCGCACAAAACTGTTCGTTGCCCAGCAGTCTGTCATAGACCTGTGGTAGTTCCTCCGGCTCGAAAGGCCTGATGTCATTGAATTCTTGAGGGATGTTCATAGTGATGATAGGATTGGGGGTGATAGGTATGGATTGAGCACCAGTGAACAGACGTGTTCACTTAGAACTGATTTTCGATGATGTCGGTGAGCACGTCGGTCATACTAAGTCCTGCAGCCTTCACCTGCTGTGGAATAAAGCTGGTAGGTGTCATGCCCGGAGTGGTATTAATCTCGAGCATATTAATTTTGTCGCCGCCCTCGCTATTTTTTGTGATGATATAGTCGATGCGGATGATGCCATTGCAATGAAGGATGTCGTAGATGGCACTTGTGAGTTGTGCTACCCGACGTGCAGTATCCTCTGGTATGCGAGCGGGTGTGATTTCCTTCACCTGACCATTGTACTTTGCATCGTAGTCGAAAAACTCGTTGTATGTCACCACCTCAGTTGCTGGGAACACCACGGATTTCTCTCTGGTTTTATAGCATCCGATAGACAATTCCACGCCATCGAGGTACGACTCCACCATCACCTCGTCGCTCTCCATCATAGCCTTTCTTACGGCAGGTGCTAACTGGTCGATATTCTTAACCTTTGACACGCCAAAACTGCTGCCATCGTTGGCTGGTTTGACAAAGCATGGCATACCAATTTTCGACATAATCTCATCGTCGCTGACCAGATGTTCATATCCTCTGCGAATAAGCAAGCTCTCGGCCACACTCACGCCAAATCCACGCAAATACTGGTTGAGAACAAATTTATCGAAAGTCATAGCCTCGACGAGCACACCGCTGGTGCTGTAGGGTATATGAAGCAGTTCGAAATACCCCTGCAAGATACCATTTTCACCAGGTGTACCATGGATGGTGATATATGCATAGTCGAATATCACGGCTTTTCCATTCTCCATGAAAGAAAAGTCATTGCGGTCGATTTTTGCTGTGAGCCCCCCCGGCAATTCCACATACCAGTCGAGGCCCTTTACATCAACGATATATACATTGTAACGTTCCTTGTCCAAAAAAGAGTAAATTCCTTGTGCCGACCGCAATGAAACATCATGCTCGGAGGAGTCACCTCCACAGACGACAGCGACCGTTCTCTTCAGGTTTTTCATATTCTATTCTTCTATATTAAGTTTTTTGTATGCGTATCCTTTAATATATTGTTTCCATTTCTCAATCACGGCATTCAGATCGGACGGGATGGGTGAAGTAAAGTCCATTTGCTTCCCGGTAACAGGATGCACAAATCCAAGAGTCTGTGCATGTAATGCCTGCCTCTGACATAGTTTCAAGCAATTCAAGATAAACGCCTTGTAGGTGCTGCTGCGCTCACCCCTGAGTATTTCCGTCCCTCCATATCTTTCATCTCCGAATAGAGGGTGCCCGACCGACCTCATGTGTGCTCTAATCTGATGTGTGCGCCCCGTCTCTAAGACACACTCTATGAGCGTAGTGTACCCAAATCTCTCCACCACCCTGTAATTGGTAGCTGCGGGCTTTCCATTCTCAGAGTCGGGTGGAAAAACTGTCATACGCAGGCGGTCACGTGGATCGCGCCCAATATTTCCTTCTATTCTGCCCGTTTCCTCCTCCATATTTCCCCATACCAATGCCAGATAGCTACGGTGTGTGGTTTTATTGAAGAACTGCAGTCCGAGATTGCTCTTTGCCTGAGGTGTCTTGGCGATAACCAGCAATCCTGTGGTGTCTTTATCGATTCGATGCACCAGCCCCACCTCCGGGTCGTTGGGGTCGTAACCTGGATTATTGCGTAAGTGCCACGCAATGGCATTGACCAAAGTACCATGAAAGTTTCCACATCCGGGATGTACAACCATGCCCGCCGGTTTGTTGATGACCATCAGGGCATCGTCTTCATAGACAACATCAAGTGGTATTTCCTCAGGCTGGATTGTCGTATCGTATTGTGGTCTGTCGAGCATGAGTGTGACGACATCCCCCGGCTTAACCTTATAATTGCTTTTAACTGGTTTCTCGTTGACATGTACGAAACCAGCATCAGCAGCCTTCTGAATACGATTTCTACTGGAGTGTTGCAGTTTTTCGAACATGAACTTGTCCACCCTGAGTGGCACCTGGCCCTTGTCCACAGTGATGCGGTAATGCTCGTAAAGCGGCTGTTCCTCCAGCGTTTCCAGCTCTTCCAGTTCCATTTCCTGGCGCTTCTCTTCTATCGGCTCCATTGTCTAAAACATTGATTATTCACCTCCAGAAGGAGCAGGTGTTGACGGGACAACAGGGATGTTTTTCGATGACTCATCGATGGCCCTCATCAGTTCATCCCTGCCAGGAGCGCCAGCCTTCGATGGGTCGGGCCGCTTGTAGTGCGACCTGGTGCGCTGTGGTTTTTCATCTTCGAGCAGTTCATCCTCATAATAATAGACGTCGCTCTCCATATAGGTGACAGCCTCGTTGACATCCCGTCTGCCATCTCCCACTTGCAGAATAAGCACCTCTTCTATAGACACTTTGTCGCCGGTGGAGAGTTGTTTTCCTCTGCATTTGATGCCATAAACCCACTCTCTTTCACCTGGGATGTATTCAGTTTCCCCAAGTTGGTATCCCATGGCAAGAAGTTTTGACTCACAGTCACGCTGTGAACTATTGTCGATAACGTCGGGAATGGGCTTCTCGGGAGCGTGCGAGGCATTAATCTTGATGAACACCAATCGTCCAGGTTTAACGATATCACCTGGTAGTGGTGACTGCTCAAGCACACATCCTGGAGGCAATGTCTTAACGTAGTCGGTGTCGCTGACCTCAATATTCAGATGTACATCATCAAGAATATCCTCTGCTTCATTAAACGACTTATGTATAACATTTGGCACCTCCACGGTTTGTCCATGATGTGTATATAGGTCGAGTCCGTATTTTAATCCGAGGACGAGCAATACTCCGATGATAGCCATTGCAAGAAGATTACCCCATAGATACAGACTTAGGAATTTTTTAAAGAACTTCTTTACTGTCATTGACTTGTCAAGTTATAATTTGCATAGATGTGGGCACTTACTGCCACTTCAATCTGCAAAGATAATCTAAACCTACGTAAACACAAAATAAAAAGTCGATTTTTTTGTAATAAGGTGTAAAGGTTATAGGGGGCCTATAAACGAAAAAACAGGAAAAAGCTTTTGCTTTTCCTGTCCTCTCTAAATTTAGTCTTTGAGCACCTGGAGAATTACTTTCCGTGATTCTCGTCAGACACTGTCAACTTTTTGCGTCCCTTAGCGCGGCGTGATGCGAGCACTCTACGACCGTTCTTTGTGGACATTCTCTCACGGAACCCGTGTTTGTTGGATCTCCTACGGTTGTGTGGCTGAAATGTTCTTTTCATATTCGTATATTAATTTGTAATTATTTCTTATTCAAAAATTGTCTTTTTGACCTTTTGGGCTGCAAAAGTACACATTTCTTTTGAAATAACCAAAAAATCTTTGTTTTTTAGTTTAGAAATCTCTTTATTTTTTCAAAAATATAGTATCTTTGCAGCCACAAAAGATATTTTCACAGAAAACTTTAAGAATAAAAACTATACAACAATGATTAAATCACAAGACATTAAGAAAGGAACTTGCATCCGCATGGATGGCAAGCTGTATTTTTGCATCGATTTTCTTCACGTAAAACCAGGCAAAGGCAACACCATCATGCGTACCACGCTGAAAGACGTTGTAAGTGGCCGTGTGCTTGAGAAGCGCTTCAACATTGGTGAGGCACTGGAAGACGTGCGTGTTGAGCGCCGCCCCTACCAGTATCTTTATCAGGAAGGTGAAGATTTCATCTTTATGAACCAGGAGACCTACGACCAGATTCCCATTGCCAAGGATTTGATCACTGGCGTTGATTTCATGAAGGAGAGCGACATCGTAGAAGTAGTGAGCGATGCCGACACCAACACTATTCTCTTTGCTGAGATGCCCGTGAAAACCGTGCTTCGTATCACCCACTCTGAGCCAGGCGTAAAAGGCGACACCGCTACAAATGCCACCAAGCCCGCTACACTTGAGACGGGTGTTGAGGTTCGTGTACCTCTGTTTGTGAACGAGGGCGACCTGATTCAGGTTGACACCCGCGACGGCAGTTATCTGCAGCGTATGAAGGAGTAGTCTCCTTATCCCACATAGCCAAAGCGATGGTGACGTGACCCGTATTTCATGGTGTACGTCACTGTCGCTTTGTCATTTACTCAACCCACTATATGAAATACTCGGTCATCATCCCCGTATATAATCGTCCTGACGAAGTAGATGAACTTCTTGAGAGTCTGTCTCGCCAGACAGAGCACGATTTTGAAGTAATCGTGGTAGAGGACGGCTCTACCCACCCCTGCCGCGATGTCTGCGACAAATATACGGAGTTGCTTGACTTACACTATTACGTCAAGGACAATTCGGGGCCTGGCCAAAGCCGCAACTACGGTGCGGAGCGTGCCCATGGCGACTTCTTGATCATCCTCGACAGCGATGTGGTACTCCCCGAGACCTATATGGCTAATGTGAGTGAGGAATTAGCATCGCAGCCCTGTGATGCTTTCGGCGGTCCAGATAGCGCCCACGCATCGTTCAGCAGCACACAAAAGGCCATCTCCTACTCGATGACGAGTTTTTTCACCACTGGCGGTATTCGTGGTGGCAAGCGCAAGCTCGACAAATTTTACCCCCGCTCTTTCAACATGGGCATTCGGCGCGATGTTTACCAGCGGCTTGGGGGATTCTCAAAGATGCGCTTTGGTGAAGACATCGATTTCAGCATCCGCATTTTCAAAGCTGGTTGCAACTGCCGACTATTCCCCACTGCCTGGGTGTGGCACAAGCGACGCACTGATTTCCGGAAATTCTTTCGGCAAGTCTATAATAGTGGCATTGCCCGCATCAATCTCTACAAGAAATATCCCGACTCACTAAAACTGGTACATTTGTTACCGGCAATATTCACTATCGGGGTGACGCTGTTTATATTCATCTCAGCCTTTGGACGGGCAATGATGCACTACGATCCAGCACATTTCCACCGTTGGTATTTGGTTTGCGCCATCCCCTGGATACCTATTTTAGCATTCTGTCTGCTTATTTTCATCGATTCCACTATTCGCAACCGCAGTTTGGTAATAGGGCTGAAAAGCATTGCTGCTTCGTTCATCCAACTATACGGCTACGGCTGTGGTTTCTTAGTGGCATGGTGGAAGCGATGTGTGCTTAAGAAAGATGAATTTCAGGCATTTGAGAAGACGTTCTATGATTGAAGGGGAGTCACCTCTTTTTATATAGCAATGGAAAAGCTGAATATCAATCAATGGGCACTTGAGGACCGCCCTCGTGAGAAATTCATGGCTCATGGTGCTGAGGCTCTGAGCAAGGCGGAGCTGTTGGCCATTCTCATTGGGTCGGGGACACCCAAGGAGAGTGCAGTATCGCTTATGCAGCGCATCCTCAACGATTGCAAGGATAATCTGAACACACTTGGAAAAATGAGCCTCGAGGAACTGATGAGCTATCATGGTATCGGTGAGGCCAAGGCCATTACTATCCTTGCAGCCTGCGAACTGGGTAAGCGGCGACAGATGGAGGACGTTCAAAAACGAGAATCTATTACCAGTGCCGCTGACATCTACACCTACTTGCATAGCAAGATGCAAGATTGTGATACCGAGCAGGCGTGGATTATGCTCTTAAACCAGAATTTCAAACTTATCAAATCTATACGCATCTCCAGTGGAGGCATCACAGAGACAGCTGTGGATGTCAGGCAAATCATCAAATATGCCGTTGTCAACAATGCCACAGTACTTGCTCTAAGTCACAACCATCCAAGCAACAATCCCAACCCCAGCAGGGACGACGATAACATCACCCAACGTGTGAAAAAAGCCTGCGAACTTATGCGCATCCACTTTCTCGACCATGTCATCGTGACCGACGGAGCCTACTACTCGTATCAAGAGCATGGAAGATTATAAATAAGATTATGCTTCGCATGAATATCGGCTGCACCTCAGCAATAGAAGCGAGCTTCATTGCATTCGGTTTTCACGATATTTGAAGATTGATTTTTCGATATATCGTTATATCGACATATCGATATGTCGAATCTAACTTCATGCTTCAAATTCTAACTAAATAAAACTCCTGAACTTCTAAAATAATGACCAAAGAATTTCTCGTGATAGGCCGCACAAACGGCACGACAAGGCGCGGTGACCCTTATTGCTCACTGAAGGTGAAAAATTTGGAAGAAGAATTCACCATTGCCATCTGGGACGTAGCCCCCAACGAAGCTCCCGTAGTAGGTCAGTTGGTGTTGTTCACCAACATACAAGAGAATGAAGGCAAAAAATCGGCCAAGAAACTCGACATGCAGTTAGGATTTATCCCCAACGAGACACATCCCCTCTACAACCTCATTCCTCGCCCCATAGACCGTGCAGCGTGGGACGCCTGTCTACAACATCTGACAGATTTTTGTAGTGATGAACAGCTAAAGCCACTGATTAAGGAATACGGGGATATTCTTTTCAAGCCCTATTCCCAATACCCCGCTGCCACCAGTATTCACCATGCTTTCAAAGGCGGTTTGCTCAACCATACCTATCAGATGCTGCACATGCTTGAGGGACTGTATCCCTGCCTGCCCTACAGCATCAAAATAGAGCGGTGCATTCTCGCCATCCTTTTCCACGACTACGGGAAAGTATATGAATATAAGCCCGATGGCGAAACCCGCGACTATAAATACCTACTTGGACATATATTCATCTCAGCCAACCGACTGCAGAACGAGCTTCTGAAACACAATATCAAAGAGGAAGAAATCAATTTCATCGTCCATATCGTGCTCTCCCACCATGGTGAGCTGGAATATGGTTCACCAGTGAAACCATGCACCCAGGAAGCCGTCATCGTGAACATGCTCGACAACCTTTCAGCCAAGACCGACGTCATCGAATACACAGGAAACATGGAAAGTGCGTTCGCTCTTGGTACACATGTGGTGAAATGAGAGCAAAAAGCAGCCATTTTTCTTGCATTTGACAAAAAAAGGTATTATTTTTGCAGCATATAGCACATAAGCCTTGATACACATTATAATATATAATAATATCAGCAATGAACAACGAGACTTCACACCCCGACATGGCTAAACCGTGCGACAAACTGTCAGCGTGCATTGAAAAATGGCCCCAACTCAATGGCGGCATCCACTACCAGTACCTCGTGGACTACCATTCTTACACAGGTTTTGGCACTTACAGCCTGACAAATGAGGAATGGGACAACCGCGAGATGATTTACAACTTCAAGAACAATTCGGAACTGACCGACCCCATCTCTCACAAGAATGCGCTTGACAAAGCCATCAGCCTGGTGCTACCACTTCTTAGCGACACATTCGGCGAGGCGACAAAACAACTGACATTAGTGTGCATACCTGCCTCAACAGCCGAGCAGACAGCCGCCCGCTTTGAAGAGTTTGCCCAACGGGTGACAGAAGCCACCGGCATGACCAACGGCTATGAGCATATCACCATCGTGGCCGACAAAGACGGCGTTGGCGACTCTCATCTACCGGAATATGCCATCGACACTGAGTTTTTCGCCGGGCGTAAAGTACTCTTGTTCGACGATATCATGGTCACCGGCGGCAGTGTAAACAAATTTGCCACCCGCTTGTCGGAATTAGGCATTGACATCGTCGCCGCCGTAGTGCTTGGGAAAACAGTGGCAAAAGTTGAAAGGGATTAGAGGGTAGTTAAAAGGTAAATAAAAGGTAGTTAAAGGGTAGTTAAAGGGACAATACCTTAGCCACTACAATGGCCCAAACTCAAAAACTCATCATCTTATAAACTCAAAAACTCATCATATCACTCCCCTCGCCCTTCGGAGAGGGGTTGGGGGTGAGGCTTTAAAAACTCAAAAACTTACAAATGACCATCCAAGAAAAAACAGACATTGAGAGCCGCGTGGTGGATGTGCTCCGCACCGTCTTCGACCCAGAGATACCCGTCAACATCTACGACTTAGGACTCATATATCGCATTGAATTGGGTGAAGATGGCGTGCTCGACATCGACATGACCTTCACCGCACCCTCCTGCCCTGCCGCCGACTTCATCCTTGAGGATGTACGCCAAAAGGTAGAGACAGTGGAAGGTGTGACCACTGCCAATGTGCAGATGGTATTTGAACCAGCATGGGACCAAAGTATGATGAGCGAGGAGGCTCGCGTAGAATTAGGTTTTGACTGATGCATAAGAACGTATATTTTCTCTCTGACGCCCATTTGGGTTCCTGGGCAATCGAACACGCCCGCACACAAGAGCGACGACTTGTGAGATTCCTTGACAGTATCAAGGAAAAAGCCTCCGCCGTCTATCTATTAGGCGACATGTTCGACTTTTGGAATGAGTACCGCTATGTGGTACCCAAAGGTTATACGCGCTTTCTTGGTAAGTTGTCGGAACTGACCGACATGGGGGTAGAGGTGCACTATTTCACCGGCAACCACGACATCTGGACCTACGGCTATTTAGAGCAGGAATGTGGAATGATTGTTCATCGTGAGCCAATCACTACCGAGATTTACGGCAAAGTTTTCTACTTAGCCCATGGCGACGGCCTCGGCGACCCCGACGCGAAATTCAAATTTCTCCGTCGTATGTTCCACAACCGTACCTGCCAGATATTGCTGAATTCCTTCCATCCCCGCTGGGGCATGTCATTAGGATTGAACTGGGCTAAGAAAAGCCGCCTAAAACGAATCGACGGTAAAGAGCCCCCCTATCAAGGAGAAGACCGTGAGCATTTGGTGCTCTATACGAAAGAATATCTGAAGACACATCCCAATATCGACTATTTCATCTATGGCCATCGTCACATCGAATTAGACCTGACTCTTTCGCGCAAAGCACGCATGATGATTATCGGCGACTGGATTACGCAGTTCACTTATGTGGTCTATGATGGCGACCATATTTTCCTTGAAGAGTACGTTGAAGGGGAAAGTAAACCATAAAAAGTGTCATTTTACATTTATTTTTCGCTAATCGGTCGATTTTAGCGCATTTTTCTTCCAAAAAATTTGGTAATTTTAAACAAACATATTATCTTTGCATCGAACAAAGTAATTATCAGGTATTTATCTCAATAGGAAAGCAACATAGACATCAAAAATCAGGTTTGTAGAATCAAGTTAAGTCGAGGGAAAGTTTTTCGTGAGAAAAGTTTTCCCTTTTTTATATGCCCAGTAGGGTGTGTCAAAATGAAGATTTACACTTACGATATTTACAATTTGCAATCATTATAGCGGTCTGCAAGGCCAACAAAGACTTAGCCCAGGGCGATTGCCCTGGGCTAATATCTTCTGGCCTTACAGACCACTCTGAAAACCGATTTACAACAGGTTCATGGTATCGGTGGCAATCATCAGTTCCTCGTCGGTGGGGATGACACATACTGTCACCTTGGAATCGTCGGCAGAAATAATAGCCTCCTCGCCACGTGTCTTGTTCTTCTCCGGGTCGAACTTCAATCCCAAGAATTCCAGTCCCTCGCAGACACTCTGACGCATATCCATCTGATTCTCACCTACTCCGGCAGTGAAGACCACGATATCGACACCACCCATGGCGGCAGCGTAAGCACCGATGTACTTCTTGATGCGGTAGAAATACATATCCAGCGCCAGACGAGCACGCTCGTTGCCTTCTTTGGCGGCACTCTCTACATCGCGCATATCACTGCTCTCCTCGGTAATACCAAGCACACCACTCTGCTTGTTGAGCAAATTCGACATACCGTCGGGATCGAGGTCAAGTTTCTTCTCCAGGAAAGTGATGGCACCACCATCGATGTCGCCCGAGCGTGTACCCATCATCAGTCCCTCAAGAGGAGTCAGGCCCATTGTGGTGTCGATGCACTGACCATCCTTGACAGCGGCGATTGATCCACCATTGCCGATGTGGCAGGTAATGATACGCTTGCCTTTGGGATTCACATCGAGGAACTCACACACACGCTCCGATACATAGCGGTGACTGGTTCCGTGGAAGCCATAGCGGCGCACGCCAAACTGCTTGTATAGACGGTATGGAATGGCATACATGTATGCTTTCTTGGGCATCGTCTGATGGAAGGCCGTGTCGAACACGCCCACCTGCGGCAGCCCCGGCATCAATTCACTCACGGCCCTCACACCTTTAAGGTTGGCTGGGTTGTGAAGCGGAGCCAGTTCGATGCACTGCTCAAAGGCTTCAAGCACCTCGTCGGTGAGCAACACGCTCTTGTTGAACTTCTCACCGCCGTGCACCATACGATGACCCACGGCATCGATTTCCTTTAAGTCTTTAATAGCACCAATCTCTGGGTCGGTGAGCAATGAGAAGATAAATTTCACTCCCTCTGTATGCTCAGGGATGTCGTGCATAATGGTTTTTTTCTCGCCGTTGGGCAATTTCACTTTCACGAAAGCACCGTCAAGTCCCACACGCTCTGCGCCGCCAGAAGCCAGCACCTCTTTTGTGTCCATATCGTAGAGCGCATATTTAATGGACGATGAACCACAATTTAATACTAATATTTTCATTTGATTTTTTGAGTTTATGTTGAAAAGTTAACAAGTTGACGAGTTGACAAGTTGACGAGTTAATACTCTTGCAAACAACTTGCTCACTTCTTCAAACAATTTGTTTACTTGTTAACTTGTCAACTCGTCAACTATCTGAATTACTACTTAGCATCCATAGCCTGACAAGCGGTGATGGCCACCATCTTGTAGATATCATCGACAGAGCATCCACGGCTCAGGTCGTTGACAGGACGAGCTATACCCTGAAGGATTGGACCGAGAGCCTCAGCATCACCTAAACGCTGCACTAATTTGTAGGCGATATTTCCTACTTCGAGACATGGGAACACAAGCACATTGGCCTTTCCAGCAATGTCGCTGCCGGGTGCTTTCTTTGCACCTACAGAAGGCACAAGGGCTGCATCAGCCTGCAATTCGCCATCCACCTTGAGTGTGGGATCCAGTTCTTTGGCCAACTTTGTAGCCTCAATCACCTTGTCCACCACCTCGTGAGTAGCACTGCCCTTGGTGGAGAAACTAAGCATGGCCACGCGTGGGTCATCAAAGCCAGCCACGCTACGTGCCGTCTGCGCAGTACATACGGCAATCTGTGATAGCTGGGCAGCATCGGGCATCGGTGTGACAGCCACGTCACCCACCACGAGGATACCATTCTCTCCAAACTGAGGCTGCTTGGTGACCAGCAACATGGCACCGCTCACGCATGTGATACCTGGTGCACATTTGATAATCTGCAATGCTGGGCGCAAGGTGTCGCCAGTGGTACTCAAGGCACCAGAAATTTGTCCGTCAGCTCCATTGGTCTTGATAATCATACATCCCAAATAGAGCGGATTTTTCACCAGTTCACGCGCTTTTTCAATCGTCATACCCTTCTTCTTGCGCAGTTCGGTCAGCAATTCTGCATATTCCTCACTCTTAGGGTTATTCTCTGGGTCAATCAAGGTAGCCTTGTCGATATGCTCCAGTCCCCACTGCTTAGCAAGGGCGTGTATTTCATCGGGATTACCGATTAATATCAGGTCGGCCACATCTTCGGCAAGCACTCTGTCTGCTGCCCTCAGTGTGCGCTCCTCAGTAGCCTCGGGGAGCACGATGCGCTGCTTGTTGCTTTTAGCGCGCTCAATGATTTGCTGTACTAAATCCATAGATAAAAAGTGTTTTAGATAGATTGTCGAAATATTTTGCAAACTTACAAAAAAAACATGAGAATCGAGCACGATTCATCAAGTTTTTTAAGAGAACACCCCGTCATTTCCCATGTTAGGGATAGACGCCCGTCATTCTGGCATTTCCTTGGTGAGGATGCTTTCCAAGTCTTCAAAGGAGAGTCTCAGCTTAAACTCGCCCTCAATGGCGACACTTACACGCCCAGTTTCCTCAGAGACGATGACTGCCAACGCATCGCTGTTTTGTGACACACCTAATCCGGCACGATGGCGCAGTCCTAACTCCTTGGGGATGTCCATGTCATGGGCCACCTCCAAGATACATCCTGCCGCCTTGATACGCTTTCGTGAGATAATCATAGCCCCATCATGCAGGGGAGAGTTCTTAAAAAAGATATTCTCTATCAAGCGGTTGCTGATTTTTGCATCGATAATCTCCCCCGTTTCCACGATGTCGTCGAGGGGTATGCTTCGCTCAATCACAATGAGCGCGCCCACTTTGTCTCTTGCCATGTTCATACACGCACGCACAATGGGCATGATGTTTTTCTTGTCAGGTTCCTTTCCCTTTTTACCAGAGAACAATCTAATGATAGGTTGTAATCGCTGATGCGCTCCGATAGTATAAAGGAACTTACGTATCTCACTCTGGAAAAGAATGATAAAACCAATAACACCCACGCTGATGAGTTTGTCGAGGATACTTCCCAACAGTCTCATCTCGAAAATCACACTCACCAATAGCCATATCAGAATAAACACCAATATGCCGATGAACACATTCATGGAGCGTGACTCCTTCATCAAGCGGTAGCTATAGAAAAGAAGCAATGCGACAAGAAATATGTCGATAAAGTCTTTTATACCAAATTCAGGAAACATTATATAATGGGTTAATAAGTTCGCTATTCATTTTACCTACTAATGTACATACCTCAACGGCTTCCTTCACATCATGCACGCGCAAGATGGAAGCACCTTTTTCCAAGGCGATGGTATGTAGCACCGTGGTGGCATTCAGTGCCTCGGCTGGCGTACACCCCAACAGACGATAAGCCATCGACTTGCGTGAGACACCCACCAACAACGGCAACTGCATGACCTGCAATCGTTCCATCACCGCCAGTAGGGCATAATTTTGCTCCAAAGTCTTCCCAAACCCAAACCCAGGGTCGAGGAGGATATCCTTCACGCCCAAGGCGCGCAACTGACAAACCTTGCGAGCAAAAGTCTTCAGCGTCTGCTCCAAGTCGGGACGAACCGACATCAATACGTAAGACACGCCTAATGCTGCCACCATCCGAAACATTTCGTCGGTGTCATCATCGTGCGGGGGTATGGTCATCGAACCTGTTCCCTCTGAAACATCGTTGATCATAGCCACACCAAACTCCTCGACAGCCATTTTGGCTACCGAGGGACGGAAAGTATCGACACTCACCGCTGCCTGTGGCTGACAATTTCGGATAATCCTCAGCGCATGGCGAAGCCTTTGCATTTCCTCCTCCTCAGTCACCTCCTGCGCACCGGGGCGTGTGGAACAGGCTCCCACATCAATAATCGCCCCACCCTGCTGAATAATCTCATTGGCACGATGAGCGATAGCCTCATCCTGCATCGTCCGACTGCCATCATAGAAGGAATCGGGTGTTACATTAAGTATGCCCATCACCACAGGCGACGACAGGTCGAGCAACCGGCCATTGACATTCAACGTATATGATGAAGGCTTTTTCATAAGTAGGAAATCAAAATTATCTGTAACTATCATTCTTGTAGGTGTCGTATAGTCTTTTATGTTTCTTTGGCGCATCTTTCCCCCTCATCCTCAGTCACATAGCCCGCTATGCTCTATCGTCTGAGAAAAAAATCTGCATCCAAATAAATCATAAAATACTATCATCTAATTTTGCTCACCTACTTAATTAACATGCAAAAATAGTGAAAAAAAACGATTTGCCGTGAGAAAAGCGATTATTTTAATTACTTTTGCACCACAAAAACAACATTAAGTACGAACTCTTTATGCAAATCGAACAACTATACGAGATTTATCGTCAGCATCCTATCGTCACCACAGATAGTCGTGACTGTCCGGAAGGTTCTATTTTCTTTGCTCTGAAAGGTGCATCTTTCAATGGTAACCGCTTTGCCAAACAGGCAATTGAAAAAGGTTGCGCCTATGCCGTGATCGACGAAAGTGAATATGCCGATGCGGAAGACAAGCGACTGATCTTAGTCGATGACTGTCTGACAACACTTCAGCAATTGGCCCGCCATCACCGTCGCACATTAGGCACAAAAATCATCGGTGTGACAGGCACCAATGGTAAGACTACTACCAAGGAACTGATTGCCACCGTGCTCAGCGAGAAATACAACGTACTCTATACCCAGGGCAACCTGAACAACCATATTGGAGTGCCCAAGACCTTACTTAATCTGCGTCCCGACCACGACATCGCCGTGGTGGAAATGGGTGCCAATCATCCCGGTGAAATACGTACATTAGTAAATATCGTCGAACCTGACTGCGGCCTCATCACCAACGTGGGGAAAGCCCATCTTGAGGGTTTCGGAAGTTTTGAGGGAGTGATACACACAAAAGGTGAACTGTATGATTTCTTGCGTGAAAAACCAGGCAGCGTGGTGTTCATTGACAACGGCAACGAGCACCTCAAAGGCATCGCCAACGGACTGACACTGGTGAAATATGGCATTGGCAACGACGAACTACTATGTGCCAATGGCGAAGTAATGTCGTGCGCCCCCATGCTGCAATTCAGATGGCGACATGGGGCTGGCGAATGGCATGAGGTGAGCACACATCTCATCGGCACCTACAACCTCACCAATATGTTGGCTGCCACCTGTGTGGGTCTCTACTTCAATGTAACACCAGAACAAATCGACCATGCCCTGGCCAACTACTGCCCCACCAACAACCGCTCACAACTTACTATCACTGCCCACAATCGCCTGATTGTAGATACTTATAATGCCAACCCCACCAGTATGAATGCCGCCCTGTGCAATTTCCGCGACATGGAAGTCTCTCCCAAGATGGTCATCCTGGGCGACATGGGTGAATTAGGAGAATCAAGCCACGAGGAGCATTGTAAAGTGGTGAAATTCCTCTCAGAAAACGACATCGACAATGTATGGCTTGTGGGTGAGGAATTTGGCAAAACCGATTGCTCATTCCGCAAATTCCACGATGTGGAGGAGGTCAAAGCTGCCATCACCGCCGATTGTCCTGAGGGTTACTATATCCTCATCAAGGGCAGCAACTACATGCATCTGTTTGAGCTACCAGAGAAATTATAAAAAGGAGTGTGGAAGTGTAGACAAATGCTCCACAGCAATCGTATCAAATAACTTGTCAACTTGTCAACTTACCAACTTGTCAACTTTTTCATAAGATAGGAGGCATCTCGGAAATAAAAATAAAAAACTTCGTCTTTTATTTTGTATTCCGCTCGATTTGCACTATCTTTACATAAGATAGGCGGCATCTCGGAAATAAAAATAAAAAACTTCGTCTTTTATTTTGTATTCCGCTCGATTTGCACTATCTTTGCACCCGCAAAATCGGGATGTAGCGCAGTTGGTAGCGCACTACGTTCGGGACGTAGGGGTCGGGCGTTCGAGTCGCCTCATCCCGACTTTTACAAAAGAAGCAGGGCAAACGCTCTGCTTTTTTTATGGCACGTAGGGTTCTGAGCCAAAGGTCGCCTCATCCCGACTTTTACAAAAGAAGCAGGGCAAACGCTCTGCTTTTTTATGGTACGTAGGGTTCTGGGCCAAAGGCCGCAGCATCACGACAGAAAAGAAGCAGGGCAAACGCTCTG
>OMXV01000001.1:222210-314274 GCA_900315075.1 uncultured Prevotellaceae bacterium
GGCAAACGCTCTGCTTTTTTATGGTACGTAGGGTTCTGGGCCAAAGGCCGCAGCATCACGACAGAAAAGAAGCAGGGCAAACGCTCTGCTTTTTTATGGCACGCAGGGTTCTGGGCCAAAGGCCGCAGCATCCCGACAGAAAAGAAGCAGGGTTCTAAGCCAAAGGCCACCTCATCCCGACCAAATTAAAAAACCGCTGATTTCAGCGGTTTTTGGGTTTTATGGTACGTAGGGTTCTGATTCCTGTCAATACCTTGTTTACCTTTTGATATGTCAATAGTTCTTTTTTCATTCATAGATAATCTTTATGAAAAAAAATGTTTACCTTTGCACAAAGACAACAAAAAAATCATTACATATGACAGCCCACATTTTCACGCCATTCATCAATGAGGTCTGTGGTGTTTCCGTCAAGAGGTTTTTCCTCATGGTCGTCATGGTCTTACTCGCTATGACGATGCAGGGGCAAGAATCCTATGCCGTATTATCGGGCACCAAACTCACTTTCTATCATGACAATTTGAAAGATAGTCGCTCAGGAACCGTTTATGATCTCTCACACGACAGCGAAGGCTTGCCCCAATGGTATGGAAAACGAAGCAGCATCAAGACGGTGAATTTCGACCCGTCATTCAGTGACGCACGCCCCACCGATGGCAGGTTTTGGTTCTATGAGATGACCAAAATCACAAGTATCAGCCATCTCGAGTATCTCAACACCAGTGAGATGACCACGATGATCGGCATGTTTGAGGACTGTACAGCCCTCACCAGTCTCGACCTCAGCCATTTCAATACCGAAAAGGTGGAAAGCATGTTTGGCATGTTTAATGAATGCAAGAAGTTGACTTCTTTAGACTTGAGTTCGTTCCACACCCCAATGTTGACAGACATGAGGTGGATGTTTTATCAATGCTCCCAATTGCAGTCGGTGAACCTCAGTTCGTTCAACACGTCCAAGGTGGAGTCGATGTTCAATATGTTTTATGGATGCTCAAGTCTGACTACGCTTGACATCAATCATTTCGATACCAGTCAATTGGTCAACATCAATGGTATGTTCTATGGTTGTTCCAGCCTCAAAAGCCTCGATCTGAGCACGTGGACGACACCACTACTTGCCAACAACGGGTGGGCTTTCTTTGAATGTGAGAATCTGGAAAGCCTCGATGTCAGCAACATGAACACTTCGAAGGTGAAAAACATGCGCAATGTGTTTGCATGGTGCAGGAAGTTGAAGAAATTGGATGTGAGCAAATGGGACACCTCCTGTGCCAATGACATGTCATCTATGTTTTATTTTTGTGAGAGTTTGACAGAACTGGATGTGAGCCATTGGAACACCAATGAGGTTGTCCTCATGGAGAGCACTTTCGCAGGTTGCAAAAGTCTTAAGACGCTTGACGTGAGCCATTTCGACACCTCCAAAGTGACCTCCATGTACAGGATGTTTGGAGGTTGTCAGCAACTCACTCAACTCGATGTTTCAAATTTTGAGACGGGCTTAGTAACCGATATGAATTTGATGTTCAATGCTTGCAGTGGGGTTCCTTCCTTGGATGTAAGCCATTGGGACACCTCCAATGTGAGTATGATGCAGTCGGTTTTTCAAAACTGCACAGGGCTTCATTCGCTTGATTTTAGTTCGTGGGACATATCCAAGGCATCGACAAACAACATGCTCCAAGGATGCTCCCGTATCGACACCCTCACCTTGTCGTCCTCCATGGTTGCTATCGACACCACCGCCTGCATGGGGGTTGGTAGTTTGGCCAAGCCATGCACGGTGATGGTTCCCGATGATTTCGACTTCGGCACCGCCACCGACTCCACCTATTATTTCAAATGGTGCAAGGGTATTTTCCGGCTACCCAATAGTTGCCGGCTCGGTGATGTGAATGTGGATGGCATTATTTCTTTGGAAGATGTCATGGAAACTGTATCTCACATCTTGGGCATGCAAGTGTATAATTTCCATTCCGGTTTCGCCGATGTCGATGAAAACGGCGAAATCACCATAGTAGATGTCATCATGATTGTCAATCTCTTTTTGGAAAACCCAGGCGAGGCTGATGCGGAAATAGTCATTGATGATGATTGAAGGGAGACAGTTTGCACACATACTATAAAATGCGCCCCAAGCCTGATGGCTTGGGGCGCATTTTATAGTAATATTGCTGTATGCAGATCTAATCAGCCCAAAGGCTCTTTTTGAGATCCGCAGCATCTTCTTCTTCTTCGTCAATGACCTTGTTTTCGTTACCCAACCATTCATGGGTTTCACCGGAATCTCCTAAAAGAATTACTTCTTTGACTGATGTCTCTATGACCTCTGTCATAGGTTGCTTATAGCTCTTTTTCATTGCTATTCGTATTATTTGATTATTACTTTCTTGCCATTCTTGATGTAAATGCCACTGCGAGTGGGGTTGACCACCTTCAAGCCCTGCAGCGTGTAATACTCGTTGGATTCACGAGTGGGTATCGTGATGGTCACGGTGCCATCGACATCATCTTCAAAGGCCTCCATGAAATTCACCTGATCATATTCCGAGAGGAAATCAGCTCTTACGCCCCAATCTACCTCCCAATTCGCAATATTCCAATATTTATCGTTTGCAACCAACTGGCCACTTGTATTATATTCCAAATTATATTGCGGATCTTTAATGACAATGCTCTCACCTCCTGTGGCTTCATCATATTCGTCTTCGTTCAAACTCAGAAATGCGTAGCCAGGGGTAATGTTGGTTGGCAAGGCACGGAAGAAGCCGATGAAATCAAGGTTGTTGTCATCGCCGACTTTATCTTTATAGTTATGTTGATAGGTTTCAGTCGTACTGAAATGTGACAGGAAGAAGTTTCTCCAAAGCACTCCATTGGCATCTGTATGTTTAGGATTGACTTTCGTGGAAGTCCCTGCTTCATTGGCAGTGGCTACGAGATAGTTTCTGTAATCCTCTTGCGTCCCAACGACTTGGTTTTGATCGTTATATATGGGGTTCCATACTATATCGCCATCAACAATGGTGTACAAATCCGACCAATTCTCACGTCTCAGGGGGTTGCCAACGTATGGGACAAGCGACATTTTGAAGGTGTTCATAGTGCCATCAGGCGATGTGCCATTGGTTTCACCATAAAGGATGACGCCAGTACATGGAGGAATGACATTCAAACGGTTGAGCGTCACAGAGAAGTTTTTGGTGGTTGGATCTTTCTCAATCTTTTTTACCACATATGCTCTGATACCCTCTGGCACGATACGGGCATAAGTAAAATTATCTACTACTTGGGATTGGCCGTCAACTGTGACAGTTTCACTCTTATAGGGTTGGTATTCGCTCCATGTGCGGAGGAACTTCTTCCCCTTTATCGTTGGAGGATTAGGCTCTGATGGGCCTGTATTTACAAATTCAAACCATCCTGTAGGATGTTGTCCAGATGACGGATTAATGGCTTGCTGAAGATGAGTGACCAGCCATGACTGGAAACGGCCTGGATTATGGGCAATCTCATCCGTTAGCACATGGCCTTTGTTTACATATTCATCCACCTTGGAAGGGGGGAAATGCAGTGTGGCATAGTCGCCAATGGTGGCCACAGACTGGTTGACGGTGGTTTTAAAGTCAAAGGCATAGTTTTCACAATCCAAAATACCCTCTGTGTTGATATATACATCCAAGATACTCACACCTTGGCGGAATGCCTTCTCTGCAATATGCATCCTTACGCATACAGAGTCTCCATTTGCATCCGTTTTGCGCACAGGGGGATTGACAGTAGTGTCAAATCTGTCCTCGTATTTGAGGTCTTCGAAAAAGACTTTTGTAACATCTTTACAGTCTATGAATGCTTCTGTTTCAATCAACTTGACTGTGCCAGGAATAGTGATAGTGGTCAGGCCAGCCCCTTGGAAAGCCTGTGCGCAGATTGTTTCCAAGCCATAAGGAAATTCTATGTCCTCCAATGCCGTGCAGGCTTGGAATGCTCCCGTGTTGATTTTCTTCAATGTAGGGGGAAGAGTAACGCTTTTAAGTTGATTCTTACCTCGACAAAACTGCTCTGGAATTTCCGTCGCTGTTGAAGGAAAAATGATGGTCTCCAAGTTTGCAAAACCGTCTCTGATATCATTACGGAAATCACTGACCATGAAATTGTTAACATTCATTCCTTCAAGATTGAGAGTGGTTACTTTTCCAGAATTATTAAAAGCATTCTTGTACGTGTTGTTCCAGTCATTTGTACGTTGAAAAGAACCTGTAATAATTACAGTCTCGACCTGGGAAAGGTCGGCACCCTCAGGTAGTGCATCGCCATCCCTGTAATTGCTAAATGTGCAAGTCTTCCCATCGGCACTAATTTCGATGGAAGCATTTGCATGGACGACAAACATAAAGATTGTCAATAATAGTAAAACTTTTCTCATTTTATAAAAATTTTAATTAAAAATACAAAAAGAAAATCGGGTCGAACAGCACCATTTGAGGTGTTCCAACCTTGTCAAGAGTCATGGAAACAATCCGTCCATTTTCAATTGCATAATCTCTACTATACCACAAATTATTTACAAATTTAGTTGTCTTTTTTGTAAAAAGCGGAAAAAATAATTCTTTTTGTTTCTAATTTTAATTTTTTTTATAAATAAGTGTATCGATATGGTTGAATTTTAACAAATGAAGAGGGTTTCTCCTTCATTATTATCATCTTGCATTATTTTCTTGGATGAAAATACCGAACACTTTCTTCTGCTCGTCACGCATGCCGTAGTTGTCCTTTGCCTTTAGTGGCTCAAGGTCCAGGCCGAAGGTCTTACTAGCGAAGAACCCGTAATGAAAAGACATTGCTCAGACGGAGTTCTAATATCATTTTAACTGCAATTTTGTCCGTTATTAATCCTCCCTTTACTCCTTTCCTCCGTAGAATATGAATACTTGTTATCACTTGCTGCTGTGTTGCAGTTCAAAAAACGTATCCAATATTTAAATAGTAATATAATTTTTCTGTTACATTGCTGTATCCCAAGGACAGGCCTATCGGCCCTATTGGTGAATCATAATAATAACTCAATGATGAGCCAAGCATCGCTTTCTTTTTAAAAAATTCTCTGTAAGTGTCACCATTCCGGGCAGCAGCAAGCCTGAGCAAGATGTAATTGTTGGATGTCACCGCATATTGCGCCTGCATCTGTGCAGCTATTAACTTGTCCCATTGAAGTTCTATGTTTCCCACACCGGCAAAAGGTAGTTGCTGGTCCATATAATGTCCGAACCATTCCCCACCTATAATATTGCATAAGATATAGGGTGTGTCATCATAATGAACGAGTCGGCCGTAGAGCATAGGCTGTAAAGTCAGGCGCTTGCCGAGGGGGAAATTGGCGCGCAACATCGCACTCATTTCGTGCAAGCCGATTTTGTCGTTCAATTTGATGAAATTGTCGGTGTAATAGCCATATCGCGCAAAGAACTTTGTTCCACGTGTGGAAAAATACCAATTGTCCTCGTTGTTGTAGTCCACCTTTGCGAAGTATCTGATAAAATGCTCATGCTCGGGCATTTCTATATAGTAGGATAATTGTTGCGCAGCCCACCGTCCACAAGCACCTGACCATCTTTTCTCACAGGTGAAAATGCCCCGGGAATCGACATGCTCGCCCTCATGGCTTCACTGAGCACGCCACTATGGATAACTATCTCGCTGTTGTCCACCACATCGGTTGCGACACATGCAAACTGTATGGGGAGAGTATTGAAATCGATAGGGTCATTGTAGGGATAGGTGAAAGTGCGCAAGAGTTTACTGATGTTCTTGCCGATAATGAAGCCTCCACCTGTGGAAGTTTTGTTTTTCTTCAACCTCAAACTGGTGGAGAGCGTATATGTGTTGTGAAGTTCACGCTCTTTCAGACTCTGGTATTTCAGGTTATCCCTGTCCGACAGCACTACGGTCCAGTCTTGTGACCGCACAATGGAGTCGAGTCGCATGGCATCGTTTCCACAGGCATACAGTCCTCCCACGATGCTCCCCATGCTGGTGCCAGTGATGATGTCGATGGGGATGCCGGCTGCACGAATCCAAGAAAGACAAATAGGATGACAATAAAATATTTCATGTTCGGTATTTCTTCTGCAAAAATAAATATAATTACCGAACATTTTCAATTTTGAATGGGAAAAATCTGACAATACGCCTTCACATGTCACCTGACTACGTCAATGTGCCACCTAAAAAGTTTTCACAACCTTCCCACCCCAGGGCATCCTCATCTATTCTACGGACTTTTAGGACTTTTGGAACTGATAGGCAGCCCCAGTATTTATTAGTCTACGGAGGAAAGGAGTAAAGGGAGAGCGAAACTTGAATTATCATATTGTTCTTAGTCTATACCATTGTATTCATATATGCGCCACCCAAATCTTAAAAAAACTCATAAGTACTTGATTTTCAAGACATAAAATGATTGTTGACAAAATACTACGAATTCAAGAAAAAGGAGCGCCGTATCCTACCGACACAGCACTCCTCAAAAGCCAAAATGATATATACTTAAGTAATCTTATTTTGCCAAGATTGTCGGTGGAATTACCGGCATGGCACCGTTTTGTGTACATACGTATGCACTCACCTCGACCGCCAATTTGTGTGCCTCTGCCACAGGTCTTCCGTTGAGGATAGCAGCACAGAAAGAGCCAGTAAATGAGTCGCCGGCACCCACTGTATCGGCTACAGTAACCTTTGGCGTCTCCTGGAACGACATCTGTCCCGGTGAGAATACGTATGAGCCATTGGTACCACAGGTGAGCACCAACATATCGAGGTTGTATTTCCCGAGGATGAGCCAGCATTTGTTTTCGATATCGAGACCTGGATAGCCAAACATTCTACCGATGAGCACCAATTCCTCGTCGTTGATTTTGAGAATATTGCAACGTTGCAGTGACTCACGAATGACCTCCTGTGTATAGAACTGCTGACGCAGGTTGATGTCGAAGATTTTCAGACAGTCGGCGGGTGTGGCATCAAGAAACTTTTGAATGGTCTGTCTCGACACCACATTTCGCTGTGCCAACGAACCGAAGCAAACGGCGCGGCAGTTGCGGGCGATTTCGGCAATGTCATCGTCGAATGGGATGTTATCCCATGCCACGTTTTCCTTGATATCATACGTAGGGATGCCCTGCTCGTCGAGCTGAACTTGCACAGTGCCAGTTGGATAAGGCACACGAGGCAACAAGTCGTTCAACCCATGCTCTTTCAGGGCCTCAATGGTTTCATCGGCCAATTTATCGTTGCCCAATGCACTGACAGCAATGGTGTTGTTCATACCAAGGAACTGTCCCGCATGATAGGCAAAGTTGGCGGGTGCTCCACCTAATTTCTTACCTTCGGGAAGTACATCCCAGAGGACTTCTCCGAGTCCTACTACATAGCGTTTATCCATTTGATTTGAGATTTAAGATTTTTTGATTTTTAATTGTTTGATATACGTGAAGAGATAGACAACACCCACAGCCATGATGAGTACAGCGCCAGCTTGTCCCATTGCGTCGCTCATCACTCCCATGAGCAGTGGGAAGATGGTACCGCCAAAGAGGCCCATGATCATCAAGCCACTTACCTCGTTCTGCTTGGTAGGCATCGACTCAAGGGCGGTTGCAAAGCACATGGAGAAAACGTTGGAGTTGCCATATCCCACCAGGGCGATAGCAGCATAGAGCATCCATTTCTCTGTACCGAAGAACAGGCCACACATCGACAAAGCCATCATACATACAGATATGATGAAGAATGTTCGCATGTTCAGCACCCGCAGGAAGAACGACCCTGTCAAGCACCCGATGGTACGGAAGATAAAGTAGAGGGAAGTGGCAAAGGCAGCATCGTTGAGTGTCATTCCAAGGCGTTCCATCAAAATCTTTGGAGCGGTTGTGTTGGTACCCACATCGATTCCCACATGGCACATAATGCCAAGGAACGATAATAGCACGATGGGCTTACCCAGCAACTGGAAGCATTCAATGAAAGAGGATGGTTTGCCTTCGATTGGCGGCTCTTCAATCGGAGTGGCAAAAAGCAGGAGTGTTGAGAGGACACCGACAATGAAGAAGATGCCGAACAACACACGCCAGTTCAGTCCAAATTCAGGTATAACCATCGTCGCGCCCCACATTGCCAGATAAGGAGCCGAGAATGATGCAATGGCCTTGATAAACTGTCCGAAGGTCAGGGTGGAAGCCAAGTTGCCACCGCCCATCACGGTCGAAACCAGTGGATTAAGTGACGTTTGCATCAATGCGTTGCCAATTCCCAACAAGGAGAAAGCCACCAGCATAATGCCGAAGTTCTCGCCGAAGAGTGGCAGCAGTAACGATACGACGGTCACCACAAGCGAGAGCAGCACGGTCTTTTTCCGGCCGATTTTGTTCATCAGCATGCCAGTAGGAACGCTGAAGATAAGGAACCAGAAGAACACCAGTGATGGGAAGACATTGGCGGTAGAGTCGTTGAGGCCGAGATCCTCCTTCACATAATTAGATGCGATGCCCACCAAATCGACGAAGCCCATGCAGAAGAAGCACAGCATCACCGGAATGATGGCATATTTACTTGTTTTGCTCATAGTCTAAAGAAGATTATTTTATTAGATTTTTTGAAGTACCTACTTAATACTTGATGTTGTAAATAGTTGCTTTTCCGCCTTTCACCTTCAGCATGTCATAAGGCTCCGATGGGAACACCAGGTTGGTCATGACCATCTTGCCTTCGCTATCGAAGGCCTCGATGCTGCAGCGGTCGATAAAAATGCGCAGTTGGCGGATGGTGCCGTAGGTGGGCGCCGTTGTCACACAAGGAAATGCCTCGCTGAACCCCACATCCCCACTCTTAGTGCGGTCCATGATGAAATTCTGTTTCTGGGCATCATAACGCATGGTGACCTGTTCGCCTTTTAAGTTCGACAAGGTAATGTCTGCCGTACCTTTCACGTCCACCACGATTTCGCAGGCCTGCGTCGGTTTCTTGACCTTTTGGCCACGCACGTCGAGCATCTCTTTTGAAGGCACCACGCTCACGTAGGTTTCCTCGCCATGGGTGAAGAGGCCGAGGTCGCGTGGGATGGAGTTGGCTGAGCGGAACTGCTTGGTAGGAACGTCATTGGCATATTGCCAGTTGCTCATCCATGCCAAGACAACGCGGCGGTTTTCTGGAGCGTTATAGAAGGATACCGTGGCATAATGGTCTTTGCCATAGTCCATCCATTTCGTCACTTTAGGCATTGACTCGCAGGTGAACTTATGCCCGTCGAATGAACCCACGAAATACTGGGTGGCTGAGCCTCCAAAGGGTCCACCGGGATTGATGTTGCAGAGCAGCACCCACTTGTTGTCGATTTTGAACAGGTCGGGGCATTCCCACACACCGCCATGGTTGCCATATTCCTGGCCGAAGGCCGACTCAAACTTCCATTCCTTCAAATTTTTCGATGAGTAGATGCGCATTTCCTGTCCGGCGGCAAGTATCAAGTTCCACACCTTGGCCTCCTCATTCCAAAACGCCTTTGGGTCACGGAAGTCGGGCACATCGCTTGTGAGCACGGGGTTTCCACTGAATTTCTCAAATGTCCGTCCTCCGTCCTTCGATACGGCCATCGACTGTGCCTGGTGTTGTCCCGCCGATGTGTAGAACGCCACAACATCGTTGCCGTTTGTCACGCAGGAGCCGCTGAAGATGGCTCCCAGCCAGTCGGCCTCTATGGCCAGTGGCTGTGCATCCCAGTGGATGAGGTCGCGGCTGGTGGAGTGCCCCCATGTCATGTTCTCCCATTGGGAGCCGTAAGGGTTGTATTGGTAGTACAGATGCCATACCCCGTCTTTGTAGAACATACCGTTGGGGTCGTTCATCCATCCGTAGAGTGGTGTATGGTGATAGAGAGGTCGGAAACGCTCGCGATTGGAGGTGTCGAATGAGTTGTCATACTTCATTTCCCGCCAGCAAACAAAGTCTTTTACGGCTCCTGTCGTCCGCCTTTCGCCTTGGAACGTGATGTCAAGCAGTTGTGCATGGTTGATTTTCAAGGGTACGAAATAGTCCACCTTATCGACAGCCAGTTTTACATTCAGCCGCTTCACCATCTCGTTTCTTTTGTCGAGTACGGCGATGTGTGCGTTCTCGGCTTTCTCCTGCACGGGCAAGAGTAGCAAGGTTTTGTTCTGCTCCAGCTTCAGCATGGCATGGTTTTCACCCAGGATTTGGGGTGTTTGCGCCATTGCAACCGTTGCCATAAACAAGGCAGCCAAGAGGGATGTTACTTTCTTTTTTCTGTTCATGATAGACTTATGTTTTTAGTAATTATAATTCAAAGAATGTTACCCTGAATTCAATCTTTTATTAAATAACCTCGATTAATTCAAATTGGTATAGCGAGGGATTATCTTTTATTGCTGGCTGACTTTCACATCGGAAACTGAAATGGAGCCACCGTAATTATTGATGCTCCAGCAGTTTTTCTGGATACCATAAATACGCTGAGTGTAGGCACAAACATCATTGATATAAAGCACCAAAACCGAGTTATCAGTATAGATGTCGATATTGTAAACGTTATCTGCAGGACGAGCAAAGACGTAACCATCTGCCGCTTCGATGAAGCCCTTGCCTTCTACACCCTCTTGCTCCAAGTTCACCTTTCGACCATCCTCCCATTCGGGATTAACAACCATCGTATAGTACTTATTAGAATCAGTACCTCTAACAAATGATATTCCAAACTTATCCCAGTTGTTTGAGGTTTTCACGGTGAACGAGATATGGTTGCATACGCCAAGACGACTGAAGAGAACGTAAGCATCATTACCGCTCAATGTGCCATTGCTATAACCATTAGAGGTAATCACATTAGCCGAGGCAGCTTGATTGTACTTAGCTGCCATAGCAGGTACAGCACCAAGTGTGAGCGTACCATCGGCATGCTGGATAATCTTGTGGCATACCATAGCACCACTCCAGTTTGGCTCATTGCCATCACCGGCACCTACATTGGTGTTTTTCTCATGAACATCAGCACCTGAACGGAATGGGCACCATCCCCAGATATAACGGTCAGTACCATTGGATGCTGTTTTACCAGCATAGAATGCACGGCTGTCGAGCACACCCTCATGACCATCAGCAGGCCATTTAGGTCCATCATTGAGACAATTTTTCAGTTCCTCGTATGTCGGGGCAACCATGTATTTCACCTTGCGACTCCAACTTGCGCGGAAGCTCTCACTATATACAAGGTACCAGTAGTTCCCCATTTTGAATATATCGGGACATTCGAGCATACGATCCCAAATCATGCGAATGCGACCTACATGCTCCCAGTTCTTCATATCGCTGGATTTGAACTCAGCAAAGACAGGATCGCCACCATGGACAGGATAGGTAGAGATGACCATGTGATAGAGATTGTCGTCAGCCACAAAAATCTGTGGATCACGGAAATCATTACCAGAGTAACCAAAGTCAGGTCCGTTGAGTGTCCAAAGTTCGTCTTTCGTCCATGTTTTAAAGTCTGGTGATGTGGCACGCATTACCACCTCACGGTTCTTACAGTTGCCATTATGTCCTGTATAGTAGATATAATATGTGCCATCTTTCTCGTATGCGCAACCAGTACCGAGAGCTGCATCTTGCTGATAGTCGTTGCTACCAAATGGCAGAATCTCGCCTAACGACACATAGTTAGCCCCATCCTTGGTTGACACAGCCCAAATGGGATGGAAACGATGACTCATATTATTTTCGAATTCCTGAAGGTATAGCACTTTAAAGTCACCGGTTTTCTGATCGTAGAAAGGCATTGGATCGCCCACACGACCTACAGTCGGTTTATAGAATGTACCGAAGCCCTGTGCATCTGTAGGAGCAAAAAATGTGGAGGTGCCATTCCAGTCTTTAGCGGGATCGCCATTGAACTCGTCGTCACTGCATGCTGACAGCACAGAGGCAGACAGCATGAGTGCGAAAACTGAATATATCATAGTCTTCATAATCTTCTGTTTTTATTTTGTTAGATAATCAAATGCGTTAAGCATAATGGTGCCCATATTGTCGTGATAGTTCGACGTGTAAGGCGTAGGAGAATTCCAATCGAAGAGTCCAGAACCAAAACAGATGATACCACCCTTACCGAACTCACCGTTTGCGGCCTTCAGTTCCCATGATGACACACTATTGTCACCACCAAGTGCACGGGCTCCAGTCTTAGCCTCCATAGCATCTTTGCCACCACCATAGGTGTCCCAGAAGCCATACTGTGACGTGGTATTACAAATGGTGTAGTCCTTATCGAGTGTATAGACAGCATTATCGGCTGCGCCAGGATAGGTTTTAAGGTTCTTCCACAATGGGTGTGTGATGTCGTAGGCGTAGAAATGCCATGGATCTTCGCCCATCATATCGGAGCCTTCACCACCGCCTCCACCCCAGACATTGTTGGGATAAGCATCCTCTGGCATAGCTCCCAATGCAATGGCATAGTTTACAGCCGAGCGTCCCAATACGAACGCGCCACCATTCTGCCAGAATTCTTTCATGCGTGCCAGTGCTGTCATCGCTCCGCTCTCAGCCTCAGCAAAACCATTATAGTTGCCGTATGAAGAACAATGACGATGGAAGAATATAAATTTACACTTTTCCAAAGAGATGTTACCGCTGGCCACGTCGCTCCACGAAGCATACGCTGCACTGGCGACGTTACCCGTCAGCCACTTAGCAGCCGCTTTCTCTTCATCATTCAGAAGTTCAATGTTCTCAGCCTCGCCCACAAAGAGAGCTACTGGGTCTTCAATCAATGTCACATATACAGTATAGACTGTTGTAGCAGTATTATCGTTTAATGTGATTTTGAATGGTTCTGTGAAATTACCTTTTGTACCGCTTGCAGGACTGCAGATGGCATCCTCGCTGCACTCCACTTCGAAGGTTGCATTGCTAAGATCGATTCCACTATTGGCCATTACACTTACAGTGACAGTCTTGTCCTCCTGATTGATGGCGCCTTTCACACCTTCCAGGATAAATAATGACATCAGTGCTTCGTCATTACGCACACTTACCTGATAATCCATGACGAGATCACCGTTTGTGACGTGCAATGTACGGTCGCCATCGAAATTGATGCGATCGCCCACCTTCATATTTGTCTGTGCACCTGCAGATACGTTCAGACTGGTAATTTCCATATTGCCCTTTTGGTCGAAATCTACAGGCACTTTTACTTTCACTACTCTTTTCTCAGTGTTGATAATGCCTTCATACTGACCATTAAGCACGAACTTCTCAACGAGGCATGAACCGCTCACGTCGATGCTGCCTGTATGATCGTCACTGCATGCTGTAAAACCGCAGATTATGCAGATTGCGCAGATGATACTATATATAGTTTTCATAATATTCATTTCGTTTAATTCGTTAAATTCGTATTCTACCATTGTCCACAGTTTTGCGTATAGTGTCCATTTGATGCAGCCATCTGCTCAAAAGGAACTGGCAGGTATTCATTCTTGTTTGTAGTGAACTGCGAGCCACTCAAGAAGTTCATTTTCTCGCTCTCGCTACTATAGAACTTATTCAGTACTGTTGCTGCATCGCCCCAGCGCACGAGGTCGAAGAAGCGCTCACTCTCCATAGCCAACTCGAGACGGCGTTCCATCTTTATAATCTTCATAGCCTCATCCTTAGAATATGAGCCCTTGTATTTACCTACTGCAAAGCGTACCCCATATTTATTAGGATAGTTGGCAACCACGCTACTTGTTGCCATACCAGCCGCACGGTCACGTACCTGGTTCACCAATGCTATTGCCTCGGCGATTTGTCCCAACTGTGCCAAAGCCTCAGCACGCATTAGCAACACATCGGCATAGCGGAAAACAATACGGTTCATCGAACTAGCCCATTGTGAGTCGCACAGATAGAGGTAGCTGTCGGTTAGTGAGGGATCAACGTTTTGCTTCAGCGAGACAAAGTATCCGAATGTACCGCCCGAGCGACTCCAAGCATTGCTCTCACTAATCATAAAGTTTGTATTGAACATATAGGGAGTACCTGGTACACCAACAGTAATAAACAAACGAGGATCGACAGTCTGATTGCTTCCCACAGTATAGTCAACAGATGCGAAATCGTCTAACATAGGCAGACCATCGCTATTTGTGCGGTAAGCATCCACGAGATTATGAGATGGTTTGTAGAAATCGCAACCAGAGTCGTGTACCTTAGGAATACATGGGACAATCAAACGGTTTGAGAAATTCAGGTTACCATATACGGTTCCGTCATTTCTTGAATACTGAATAGCCCAGAGACTCTCTTTACCATTCTCATACTGCTCCTCTGGTCGGAAATTGTTGTGCATGTCTGGCTCCAGTCCGTATCCAGCATAATTGGAGGGGTTGGTGTATTCAACAACCTTCTGCAAATCAGCCTCGTTTACGCCAGTTACCTGATTGGTATTGGGGTCATCCTGGCGATAAGCCTTATAAAGATATACTTTAGCTAAAAATGCCGCACATGCAGCTTTTGTGGGGCGTCCTTTGTCCACCTGAGTCACAGGCAATACAGCGTAAGCATCCTCAAGGTCGTTGATAATTTGCTGCCAACCTTCATCATTATTGTATTCCGTGTTCGAAAGATTGTTGTAGTCTTCTTCTTCCATATTAGGTTTATTCACAAATGGAATTTTCTTGAACAGGCGCTTTAGCTGGAAATGACCATAAGCACGCAGGAACTTCATCTCTGCAGTACGTTGCTGTATGGTAGCATTCTCTTGATCAGCACTGGCAAGAATATCGAGCGACAGACTGACACGTGAGAGATAATTGTAGAATCTATTCCAAATAGAACTGAAAGGCCAGTCAGTGGTCATCACACCAGTACTTTTTTCCAAACGGTGGAAAGGTTCTCCGTCTGAGAAGTCAGAACCACCTACATAAGCATCGTCTGAGCGAGTATCATAGTTCCAAAGAGAGAATGATGCGTTCATATCCTCAATCGAAACCAGTCCGGCATAAGCAGATATTAGCACATTGTCAATATACTCAGGGTTTTTCACTTCATCCTGAGTCAGCGTGGCCTGTGGCACTTGTTCCTCCAGGAAATCAGAACAAGCGGTGAGAGCGAAGATTGTGCAGATTACGCAGCAAATTCTATATATCGTTTTCATAATCGTAGCAATTATTTAAAATGAAACATTGAGTCCAAATGTAAGATTGAGAGGGATAGGATAGTTGAATCCCGGATTCTCGGGATCAGCACCAGTGAACTTACTGCTCTTAATAGTCAATAGATTCTGAGCCGAAGCATATATGCGAATGCGATCCAAGTGAAGTTTGTCTGTAAGATTTTGAGGCATGTTGTAGCCTAACTGTATGGTACGCAATTTCACAAATGAGCCATTCTCGATATAATAAGAAGATACTCGACCCTCATTATTTGTATCTGAAGTAGTGAGTGCAGGTATGTTGCTATTAGGATTGGCTGAACTCCATGCGTCGAGAGCGCGGATGCCCTTATTCAGATAAGGTACGTTGATAGCAGAGTTTGCCCAGAAGTCGGTCTGCGACTTATAACCACGACAATCTACGTCAACTCCTTGTACGCCTTGCCAGAACATTGTGAAATCCCAGTTTTTATATTGCAGATATACGTTCAAGCCCCATGTGAAATCAGGTGTCGGATCATAAATCCAGTCTTGATCTTCCTCTGAAATCTTACCGTCGCCATTCAAATCCTTGTAACGAATGCGGCCAAGTCCGGCTCCTTCCTGTATGGCATGGTTGTCTATTTCTTCCTGGCTCTTAAAGATTCCATCGTAAATATAACCTACCTGTGAGAACATTGGATGTCCGACGACGCTCTTCACGCCGTTGCCACCGTATTTACCATTAGCTGCCACAGTTTCTGGCAACTTGGTAATTTCATTCACATACTTACTGATGTTTGCATTAATATCCCATGAGAAATCGTTAGGCAGTTGATGACGATAGCCTACCGTAAACTCCCAACCATTGTTTTTAACCTCACCGGCATTAATCCACTGGCCAGAACCCTCTCCCATGGCAGCAATACCCTCCATGAAGAGCAAGATGTCTGTGGTTTTCTTGTTAAACCAGTCGAAACTACCGTAGATTTCATTTTTCAGTATAGCAAAGTCCACACCGATATTGTGCTGTGTGGTTGTCTCCCATTTGATGTCATCATTTCCACGCTGATTACGCACATAGCCATTGTCAAGGTCGTAACCACCGTTCTTACCTGCTATATCATAAGAAGAACCAGCTTGTCCACTGCCCCAAAGTCCAGTAGAGACCACCGACTTATAGAGTGTATAACGTGCTGTATTCGATATCTCCTGGTTACCTGTCTGTCCCCATGAATAGCGCAGTTTCAAATTGTTGAGCCATCCTTTAGTACTCTCCATAAATTTTTCCTCTGAAATACGCCAACCAGCACTGATTGATGGGAATGTACCATATTGGTTATTGGAACCGAATCGGCTTGAACCGTCACGACGAATCGTGAAAGAAGCCAGATATTTCTCATCATAAGTATAGTTTACCTTACCGAAGAATGACACAAGGCTAAAACCTTCGCCGAAGCCCTCAGCTAACTGACGGCCAGCACCTGCCGACGGCCACATATAGTCGGTATTCAGAATTGCCAGGTCATAGCGTTTGGCACTATTCATCTTATAGTCCATGCGGTTGACCTCAGTACCAATCATGGCGTCACCACGATGTTTGCCAATTTCCAGGTTGTAGGTGGCAATGGCATTCCACATCCAACGCATAGTGTGTTCCTGCTTACCTTCCACAGCTGAGTCAATACGCATCACCTTACCGTTGGCAATAGGATAAGTAAAGAAACGCTGCTCTTTTTGAGTATAGTCCATACCAAGTGTAGTACGAATCATAAAGTTCTTGAAAGGTTTGATACTCAAGTGAACATCACCAAACATACGCCACTGAGTATATTCGTTGTCATTAGCGTTGTCAATCATGCTCAGCGGGTTCTCTCTCTCCGAATAAGCTCCAAGAGCCTGTGCATACTTACCATTCTCGGCATAGATGGGGAAATTGGGGTTGAATTCCAATGCGTGCTCCAAAACGCCACCAGGTGCATCAACACCCTTTGTACGGTTGATAGTGAAATTCTCACCAATAACCACTTTGTCTTCAAATAGTTTGAAGTCTGCATTAGCACGACCTGATAAACGGTTGAACCAGCTATCTTTAATCGTACCTTGATTGTCGTAGTAGCCTAAAGAGAAGAATGAGTTACCTTTCTCTGAACCGTTGCTGACAGACACATTATACTGTTGTACCACACCCGTACGTGTGATTTCTTTGAACCAGTCAGTATCGCCTGCACGTACAGTGGCATTTTCATCGAGAAACATGTTCATTGTCATCTTGTTCAGTATAGGGTTGCCATTGACGTCGTAGCCCCAGTCGTAGTTGTAGCCAAGATTGTTGTTGCTGGGATTTACACCATCATTTACGCAAGCCTGCCAATAGGCGCGTCCCCATTCGCTGGCATTCATCGTCTCAATTTTGTTGGTGTAGAATGATGTAGCTACACTTCCATCGAAGTTCACCTTCACATTACCATCCTTGCCCCTTTTTGTGGTGATAATAATCACACCATTGGCAGCACGGCTACCATAGATAGAGGCCGAAGCAGCATCCTTCAGTACTTGAATACTCTCGATGTCGTTACCGTTCAATTCGTGCATGCCCGCCTTCGTTGGTACACCGTCGATGATATAGAGAGGGTCGTTGTCATTCAGTGTTCCAACACCGCGGATACGAACAGTAGCAGCGCCTGAGGGGTTACCATCGGCGGTAATAATCATACCTGGCACACGCCCTTGCAAGGCTTTCATTGGGTTGTTCTCATTTTGTTTAGCCATTTCGTCCACACTCACTGTCGAGATGGCACCAGTCAAATCGGCCTTACGCTGTGTGGTATAACCCGTCACCACGACCTCAGCCAATTCGCTTGCATTTTGCACGAGAGAGACGTTGAGGTTGGGAGCAGCGACCACCTCTACGGGATCATAGCCGATATAGGTAATCACCAATGTCTTGCCCTCCTCCACTTTCAAAGTGAAATTTCCATCGAAGTCGGTCACGGTACCATTCGAGGTGCCTTTTTCCATCACAGTGGCTCCGATGACACCTTCTCCGTTTTCATCGATAACCGTACCTGTGATTTCCGTTTGCGCATACATAACAGTACACGCAAAGATGAGCGTGATGCTCATTAGGAATCTTTGTAGCTGTTTCATTGTGTTATTATTATGGTTAGTAATTAATGTATCAGATTTTTGATGGCAAAATTATTGTTTTCATAGTTTAGGTGTTGTAAGAAATCGTTCGATTGCTCTCAAAAATGTTACTATGTATCATTTTTGCGATTGTATGAACGATAATTACATGTGGCATTCGCCCTGATGTTTTACCTTTGCATCAGCAATTAAAGAATACGACCTTAGTTTTTCATCATGTAGGAGGATAACAAAAGGTGTGGACGAGAAGTTTCACTTTCGAACCAGGTCTGCGACAACCGTAGAATAGGTGAAACATCAGTCCACACCATTATTATATATAATGTGGTGTTGTCCTGTCCTCTCTATTCCTATCCCAAGGTCGCAGTTTGGTTCGAAAAGAGTCAGTAACTCATTTTTATGCCCGTAATGTCTTATCTTTTTCAGATGCTACAAAGATAAGTAAAAAAATGCAAATATCCTAAAGATTTGCTTAAAAAATGAAAAAAAATTATTTTCGGATGTCTCCGGGGACTTTCCCAAACTCTTCTTTGAAGCATTTTGAGAAATAAGACGGTGAAGTAAAACCTGTCTTATATGCGATTTCGCTAATGGAAAGTTGCGTCTCGGTCAACAGTTTCATGGCCTCTGTCATTCTTGCTTTCTTCACGAGGTCAACCGGTGAGCAACCAGTGAGTGCCTTTACTTTCCGATATAATTGTACACGGCTCAGATTTAATTCTTGTCCTATCATCTCCACACTGAGGTCACTATCCATCATCTTTTCCTCTACCACAGCCTTAAATCTGCAGATAAATTCATTTTCCACATTTTGGGTTTCAACATTTTCAGAGGTAGTAGATGACGTATTATCATGACATTGTGTGGTCTGCATCCAAATATCTTTGAGCAGATGTCGGTTGCGCATGAGGTTGTTGATACGAGCTGTCAACACATCAGGCGAGAAAGGTTTGGTAATATATGCATCGGCCCCACTCTCATAACCTTCAATCTGGTGTTTGTTGAGCGCCCTTGCAGTGAGCAGAATCACAGGAATATGGCTTGTGATGATATCTTTTTTGATATGCTGACAGAACTCCAGTCCGTTCATCACAGGCATCATCACATCAGAAATGATAAGGTCGGGCACCTGCTCGCGTGCGCAGTTAAGTCCCTGCTGCCCATCAGCAGCTTCAAAGAGCTGATATTTATTATGTAAGATAGTACGCAGATAAGTGCGTATATCGTCATTATCATCTACTATCAGCACCGTAGGCAAATCTATGTCGGCCTCTGTCTGAACATTCACATCCTGGTCTATCCTTTCATTGACATGCGTGTCATTCTGCTCATCGTCGATGATGTCCTTAGGTTGTTCCTTTCCTACCTGCACATCCAGCATTTTATTGATCAAGTCGGTCAGTTTGCCGGTATTTCTTCTGACGATATCCAACAATTCTGTCGTCTCTTTGCCTGCATTTTGCATTTCCTTTGTACCAGCCAATTGTGTCAGCGGGCCCTCAATCAATGTCAGTGGTGTGCGTAGCTCATGACTTACCTGGGAATAAAAATCGAGTTGTTCACGCTCCATTTTCCCCCTTTCGGCATTGATTTTTGCTTTCTGCCGTTGGTATAAATAAATGATAATCAACAGAATAAGGAATAGCACAGCACATCCGATGGCCAACAGGGTGAGCATCTGTTGATTGGCAAGCTGCTTAAGATACCCATCGGCCTTTTGGTGAAGTTTCTCCAAGTTTCCTGCCTGTCTCATCACCTCGTCACTCTCAAGCAGCAACACATTGGCATTTTCACGTGTCACCAATGCCGATGTGAGGTTGGTTTCTTTCTGGTATGGTTTCCCGTCGAGAATATCCAAGGCAAGTTGCAACAGTTGGTCTCCACGTGTAGGATAGATGTAGGAAGCATCCAAAAGCGAATCTCTCACCTGCCTGATACCCCCATTCTCCCCAGGCAGGCCATCGATACCACAAAACAGCGGGAGGTCTTTTTCATCCATCACTTCCAGGAACGCCTTTCTGGCTCCCATGGCAGTACGGTCGTTATGTCCGAAGACAAAATCTATTTCTGAGAGGTCGCCTTGGTATTCCTTGACCACTTTATATGCGGTCTCTTCTGTCCAGTCTCCCTGGAGTGTAGCCACGACACTGACATTGGGATTGCCTTCCAAAGCTTCACGGAATCCCTGGTGCCGTTCATCGGCGGGCGACGACCCCTTCAGTCCCATGATTTCCATGATTTTGCCTTGGCGGTTGAGCCTATTGACGATATATTCGCCCATCAGTTTTCCCATCTCATCGTTGTCGGCACTGACAAAGGCAGTGTATTTATGAGAATCTGTTTTCCTTTCAAACACGATGACAGGAATACCTTTGTCATATACCCTGTCGATAGCGGGCGAAACATTTGCCAACTGGTTGGGTGCCACAATCAGGAGGTCGATTCCGAGATTTACCAAGCTGTCTATCTGCTGAATTTGCCGCTCGCTATTATCGTCGGCAGAAGAAAAAAACAATTCCACTCCTTCATGGAAATTAGCTTCCATGCGCAATTCTGCATTCTGCCAATCGCGCCAAATATCCTCGGAGCATTGCGAGACACCTATTTTATAATGCTTTCCATTATCGGAACAGCTTATCAAAAGTGTGATAAATAGAAAAAACAAAATATAATTACGCATCTTTCTTCAATTTCTTTGTGCAAAGATAACAAATTGTTTTCATTTTTTCGATTTTTGCCTCTTTTTTTGCATTTTTTGAAACAACTCCACTATGCTCATCTATTCTACGGACTTTTGGGACTGATCGGCTGCCCAGTATTTATGTGTCTACGGAGGAAAGGAGTAAAGGGAGGATTAATAACGGACAAAATATGTACCTACCCACCCGAGCATTTGCCCTTTCTGGGCGAGTTTTCCCTTTTGCACAATAAGCCCTGGGCGAGCCCTGGGCTTATTGCTCGTTGGCCTTACTTTAACAGGCCGTCTGAGTATAAATGCACTTGCGAAACTTAAATAAACTTACTTTGCTTCTTTGAGGAAGAAGTCGGTCATTTTTTTGAATGTATTCTCATTGAAAGTCACGGGGCCATGCTGTCCCTCAGGTACGCTGATGAATTCCTCGAGACGCCCAGCATTTTTCAGTTCCTCTGAGAAATAGACACCTTGGCAATGTGGCACCACATTGTCGGCCTGACCGTGAAGGACAAGGAATCGTGGACATTCATTGTTGACATTGACATAGGAGATGGGGCTTATAAGCGCCACCATGTCGGGCATATCGGCAGGTGCGCCACCGATGAGCGCAGCCTCGGGCGACTTCCCATCATTTACTGTCTCACAATTATTCATGCGTGCCATATCCACAGGTCCGAACCAATCCACAACGGCATCCACATTGCTGGAGTAAGAAAGACAATCGCCGACTGTTCCCTCAATATCGACCGTCGTGTTACCCACTGTACGTGTCTTTATCCCATTTGAGACGCCAGCCAATGAGGAGAGATGTCCTCCAGAAGAAAAGCCCGTAATACCAATAAACGAGGTGTCGAATTTGTACTCGTTGGCATGTGCACGGATATAACGGATGGCCGCCTTCACATCATTGATTTGTGCAGGGAACTTGGCATCGCCACTGGAGCGGTGGTTGATACATACCACAGCAAAGCCTGCATCCACCAACGGTTTGCCCATCGACATAAAGGTCATACCCTTCATATTGTTGGAGAACCATGCACTGCCATAGATGGCCACCACCACCTTGTACTTAGCCTGGTTGGTCTTAGGCAGATAGATATCCATGCGATGAGCCTCAAGGTCGTCGCCAGCATAATTAACATCTTTCCAATTAGGTTCTACACCTGGCTGACCAAAGCCGCCGAAACCTGCCGGTTGAGCATTCACCATCATGGTAAACACAAACAAAATCATTGACAATAGGAACTTTTTCATTTTTAGTGTTGGATTTGATTATTATTATGATTAGGAGTTCAGACAATACATCTTTGGGAGTTTAGGAGTTTAGACATTACCACTACTGCTCTCGGATGGGAGTGGACGGGGGTGTTGGGCTTATTAGGGTGGATGGGCAAGAGCAGTGGAAGTATTCTCTCATCCCTTGCCTCTCACCCCTTACCTCCAAATAATCTCTTACTTCTTAACAACTTTCACGTCTGACTTTTTGACAAAGAGATGGTCGTGAGCAGTAACGAGGACATAGTATTCCCCTTCTTCCTCATATTTGTCGGCTATGATGGTGCCTTTGTCAACCCATGAGAAGTATGGAAGCCCCATTTCCTCATCGGCAAAATTCTCGCCATAGATGACGGTGCGCGGACTATTGGCCACGAGCATGGTTGCACCCGTACCGTCATACCAGTTTTGGCTACCTACATATTTGCTATAGCACCATCCTGTGACTTTTCCCACACTCACTTTGGTCCAATTGCCTTTCTCTCCGCGATAAACCCCATTTCCTAATCCATGTGAAAACATCCATAGTTTGCCGAGGATTTTACCTTTGTTAGAAGGTGTCTGTCTAATGTTGACAAAGCCGTCGTCTGAGGTAGCATAAACCACAGTAAATACATTTTGTGACCATACAGCAGCGCCTATCATCATTGCTGCAAACAGTATAAAAAATCTTTTCATATTCGTTGTTTTTTTATTGACATTGCAAATTTCCGAAATTTTTCCGAAAAGTCAATCATATAGTGTAACAAATATTTGTCAGCGCGTTAATTTAAGGAAATATCCCATGAGTAGTAGTTGAAATCTACCAAGTAAAGTCAATTTATTGGCAGGAGGTGCTTGTAATAATGAAATAATGTGTACCTTTGGAGGCGAAATTGCGAAGAAAATGAAAATAATGAAATTGTTTTTGGCAAGTTGTCTTGCCTGTATTTTGTCCACTGGCGGTGCCTATGCCCAGAAATGGGAAGGACTTGCCGACAAGCCCCAGATGGGCTGGAGCACATGGAACAAATTCCAAGAAAAGATTTCTGAGGATGTGATTATCGGTATCGCAGATGCGATGGTGGAAAGTGGCCTTCGCGATGCCGGCTACACTTATATTAATATCGACGACTGCTGGCATGGCGAGCGCGACAAAGACGGTTTTATACAGGTCGATGCCACCAAATTTCCCCATGGCATGAAATATTTAGCCGACTACCTGCACGGCAAAGGGCTGAAACTGGGAATCTACAGCGATGCCGGTACGGCCACTTGTGGCAGCATGCCTGGTTCGTTAGGTCATGAATATCAGGATGCCCTTCAGTATGCCCGCTGGGGTGTCGATTACCTGAAATACGACTGGTGCAACACGACAAACATCAACCCCCAGGGAGCCTACCAACTCATCAGTGATGCCCTTCGTGCCTCCGGCCGCCCCATTTTTCTGAGTATGTGTGAGTGGGGCAACAGCCATCCATGGCGATGGGCTCGCGACATCGGTCATTCGTGGCGCACCACGCCCGACATCTGGTGCAAATTCGACTCCCTGCGCGTGTTTCCCCAAGGATATAGCCAGTTTGGTGTGATGCAGTGCATCCAGCTCAACGATACTCTGCGCCAATATGCCGGTCCCGGACATTGGAACGACCCCGATATGCTGGAAGTGGGCAACGGCATGACCATCAACGAAGACCGCGCCCATTTCACGATGTGGTGCATGATGGCCAGTCCGCTGATATTGGGCAATGATATCCGCAACATGAGTGCTGAGGTGCGCGATATCCTGACCAACCGCGAAATGATTGCCGTGGACCAAGATGCCCTTGGTGTACAAGGTCTCCACTTGATGGATGACGACGGTCTGCAGTTCTGGTTCAAACCACTGGAAGGCGGCGACTGGGCTTTTGTTATCCTCAATGCCACAAAAGAAGACAAGACCTATGCCCTCGATTGGCAGAAATTTAACTTCACCGACAAAGAAGTGAGTGGTCTGAGCACTCATTTCGACACTATCATCTATCAGGTATACAATCTTTGGACTCATAAACAAGAGGGAAGAACCACACTGAAGAGCAAGAAAAGGCGCAAAATCACCATTCCAAGTCATGATGTAGTGGCGTATAGGCTGTATTTAGTTAGGAGTTAGAAGTTAGAAGTTTGGAGTTAGAAGTTTGGAGTGACTGATCAATTCCAAGACTCATGAATTATTATTAGAGGTGAGAGGCAAGAGGTGAGAGGTAAGAGAGAAAACACCTATATAAACATATAAATGGCAGAAGATAAGAAATCACAATATGAATTGCTATGCCAGCAGGTGAAGAGTTTGGCAGAAGGCGAAAGCAATCGCATCGGCCTTTTAGCCAACGTGACAGCCTTGCTGCGGATGACCTTCGGAGAAAGGTTTTTCTGGGTAGGCTTCTACCTGGTGGATGGCGACGAACTGATATTGGGTCCATTCCAAGGCGACATCGCCTGTATGCATATCCGTCGTGGCCGTGGTGTATGCGGTACGGCATGGGAACGAGACAAAACCCTTGTGGTGCCCGACGTGGAGCAGTTTCCTGGTCATATTGCCTGTTCACAACTGTCGCGCTCGGAGATAGTAGTGCCCCTGCACGATGAGGATGGCAAGGTGACAGGTGTGCTCGACATCGACTCAAAGGAACTGGATGCCTTCGACGAGGACGACAGACAAGGTCTGGAGGCCATTTGCAGGGAGATTTAAGCTGCTCTGGGAAAAAGGGGCAAAAGGGGCTGGGGCAAGGGCTGCAACGATGTTGCAGCATAGCGAACAAACCCACAACCCTCAATCCTCAAATATCGTGCAAACCAAATGCAATGCAGCCGATATTCATGCGAAGCATAATTTTCAATCTTCAATTGTAATGTCCCTTTAACTACCCTTTAACTACCCTTTAACTACTCTTTAACTACCCTTCAATTTTAATCTTCAATATAAATGTTACTAAATATTGTATTAATTATAGCAGGTGTGGCGTTGGTGCTGTGGGGTGCCGACCGTATGACAGATGGAGCCGTGGCAATAGCCCAGCGTCTGAATATTCCTCCCATTGTGATAGGCTTGACCATCGTGGCGATGGGCACATCGATGCCTGAGTTTTGTGTGAGTCTTGTATCAGCGCTGAAAGGTACAGCCGACCTTGCCATAGGTAATGTGGTGGGTAGCAACATCATGAACGTATTGCTCATCGTTGGTGTCGCCGCTATGGTGTCGCCGATGATGATCAGCGTATCGACAGTGAAGAAAGACATCCCCTGGGCAGTCGTAGCAGCCATAGCATTGGGCTTTTTTTGTTACGACAACTTATTATCCCGCTATGAGGCGTTGGTGCTATTTGTCTTTTTCATAGCCTTTATCTGCTATACCCTCTGGTGCGCAAAGAAAGGAAAAATCACAGAAAGCGAAGAAAGTGGCAAGAAGAAATACTCCCCCCTGATGGCAGTTGGTTTAGTGCTATTAGGTTTAGCCTGTCTCATCTTTGGCAGTAACCTATTTGTCGACTCTGCCACAAAGGTGGCAGCAGCATTAGGCGTATCGGAAGCTGTCATCGGTTTGACGATTGTTGCCGGTGGCACCTCCCTTCCCGAATTGGCCACCAGTGTAGTGGCCGCTCGGAAGGGTCAGAGTGAAATCGCCATCGGCAATGTCATTGGCAGCAATGTCTTCAACATATTCATGATATTGGGTATCACAGGATTGATAACCCCAATGAATATGCCTGGCATCACCCTCATCGACTTATCGCTGATGGTGTTGAGCATCATCCTACTTTGGTTTTTCACCTATACGAAATTCAAGGTTGAACGCTGGGAAGGCGCATTCCTTTTCGCTATCCTCGTAGGATATATGTGGTGGCTGATAGCGAATGCTTAGAAGCCGTAGATTTCAGCAAGTTTCTTTTGTAAATCAGCGCCACGTAGGTCGGAGGCGATGATACGCCCCTCGGGGTCGAGAAGGATATTGGACGGTATAGCCTGAATGCCGTAAGGCTCTGCCGCGGCACACTCCCACCCTTTGAGGTCGGAAAGTTGTATCCAGTCCATCCCCAACTGTTTGACAGCAGCTTTCCATGCAGCTTCTTTGTTGTCGAACGAGACACCTATCACCTCGTATCCCATCTTATGGTATTTGACATAGCCTTCCACCACATTGGGCATTTCCTGCCTACAGGGTCCACACCAACTGGCCCAGAAATCCACAAGCACATAATTGCCTTTGCCGCACCATTCACTCAGACTATGCTGGTTGCCCTCAAGGTCGTTCATTGTCAAATCCACAAACATCCTTCCAGGGCGTTTCTTCTCTAAGTTGGCAAACTGCTGCTTCACAATTTGCATATATGGATGGCTGTAATAGGGTGCCTCCTCGTTCATAAACGGAGAGAGTTGAGCGTAGGAGAGCTCGGATGCCATCTCAGAAAGATATACCACCGGTATGAGGGTATTCGTATATTGACGTAATACCTCCAGACGCTGGTTCTGGCGTTTTAAGTACAACAACATGGCTTGTTGTTGAATATCTTTCATATTCTCAGGGGTTGCACTCTCTTGGAGCTGTTTGAATTTTTCCGTGAGCGCATTATCGAAGGCATCGAACTTATTATCACATTCAGCCAACAACATGTTTACCTCTGATCCTTTTACGGTGCGGTTGACCAAATCCACCTCTATATCCTTGCCATCATTGAAGAATGGCATAACATAGGATGGCCCACCTACTGCATACACCTTGTTCATAGCAGCATCAGTATTGTAGATAGCCTTGCCATTGGTAAGTTTCAAGGTCGTAATCACACTTGGCTTATAAGGATTATAGTCAAAAACAGCCACAGAATCCATATCCTCAGGACATAGGATTGTGACTTTTTGCTTCACTTGTGCCCCAGCTGTGATTGCCAGCATCAGGGCGAACAGACATATAACAAACTTTTTCATCTTGTAAACTGCTGAAATAAATATCACTACTAATATGGATGATATAAAAATATAAAGGTTTAATGATGCAAAAGTAGAAAAAAAAGGAGAATAGCCAACAAAATTGGGAAAAAAACACTACCTTTGCAGCCGATTTTATGACAGAGTGCTTGGTAACCTCTTAAAAAACAAGAAAAATGAAAAAAATTCGTGCGAAAGTGAGCGTGCTGTTCATGTTTTTCAGCATACTCTTTACTGTCTGCCTTATTGGCGCCAACCTCCTTGAGACCAAACAAATTGCTGTTGGTCCTATCAACTTGACAGGAGGACTTTTAATTTTCCCAATCTCTTACATCATCAACGACTGCGTATGCGAAGTATGGGGTTATAGCAAAGCCCGCCTGCTGATATGGATGGGATTTCTGATGAACTTTTTCTTTGTCTCAGTTTGCGCCCTTTGCGACATCATCCCCGGTGCGCCCTATTGGGACAACGACGCTGGTTTCCATTCCATTTTCGGTCTGGCACCCCGCATTGCTGCTGCCTCGTTTATTGCTTTTATAGCAGGCAGTTTTGTCAACGCCTACGTGATGAGCCGTATGAAAATCTCTTCAAAGGGTAAGAATTTCTCCCTGCGTGCCATTCTGAGCACCGTCTTTGGTGAGAGCACCGACTCTATCATCTTCTTTCCCCTGGCCCTCTATAATGTGATACCCGATGCTGAAATCCCTGTGCTGATGTTCTGGCAAGTGGTGCTGAAAACCTCCTACGAAATCATCGCTCTCCCCATCACTATCCGTGTAGTGAAATTCGTCAAGAATTATGAGCAGGAGGATGTCTATGACAACAGCATCAGTTACAATATTCTGAAGATATTTAATCTTTGATATTTTAGAGGTAAGTGGCTTTGTTTAGTTAGAAGTAACCTAGGGTTAAGAGGTGAGAGGTGAGAAGTGAGAGGTGAGAGAATACCACCGCTGCTCTCGCCTACTCCCCCAAATGGTGTTGTCTGAACTCCCAAATTCATTAACTCACAAAATGTAACTCCCAAACTCCCATTAAAAATACCGCAAGATGAACGACAACAGAAAAGACGAAGGCTTGCAAGCCTTAGGCACCAAGACAAAATACTCGATGGACTATGCTCCCGACGTATTAGAGACATTCGAGAACAAACATCAAGAAAATGACTACTGGGTGAGATTCAACTGCCCAGAATTTACCTCTTTGTGCCCTATCACGGGGCAACCTGACTTTGCAGAAATCCGCATTTCCTATATCCCCGACAAGCGGATGGTAGAGAGCAAAAGTCTGAAGCTCTACCTTTTCAGTTTTCGCAACCATGGTGACTTCCACGAAGACTGCGTAAACATCATCATGAAAGACTTGATACGACTGATGGCCCCGAAATATATTGAGGTGACCGGTTTTTTCACTCCACGCGGTGGTATCAGCATCCACCCCTACGCCAACTATGGCCGTCCTGGCACTAAATATGAGCGGTGGGCCGAGGAAAGGTTGGCAAAAAAAGAATATTGAATAATGAAGGGGAATTAAAGGGACAACACCTCTTTGGGAGTGTTATATAGAATCTGGTTTGAAGCGGAACCCTCTGACAGTGTCCCCAAATCGGATGGCCATGGTGTCGCGTAGTAGGATAACAAACTCGGCAGTGTCGTTAACCAATTTACTTGATTGATTGTTAGAATTATTTTCATTGGTCTTTATTCCCCCAGAAGTGAAAATAATTTTTCCATTATGAATATGCCACTCGCGGTACCTTTTCAGCGGTGGATATTCCACAGGCGTATTTGAATCAAGCGAGGAAGTCCTTGGAGGTCCACCCACCGACATCATGGTAAAATCGCGTTTAAATGTATAGCCATACTCTCGGGGAACCCTCATGGTCTGTAGTACAGAGTCCATTCTCTGCAACGCCTCTTCACTCATCGTCTTGCGGATGGAATCAATCTCCTCAGAGTTTTTCTGAAACTTGAAAATGGGCATCTCATTATACACCCATGTACCACGTAGTTGGTCGATGTCGATAGCCACCATCACCTCTGTGGAGTCCTGTGGATTGAGCAAGAGAGCTATTTTATCACCCACTTCCGGATACCCAAAGACCTGGTGCGCCTTGTTGGCATTAAAAATGTTCAATGTAATGGGGTCGCCTCCCTTGTCGGGCAGGAAAACCAATATCGAGTCGGTGCAGCCACTACATACTAATCCATAGACAGTGGAGTCGCCCTGCGACACGTATGACAATGTCTGTATTTCCACTTGTTCCTGTTCAACTTGCTGATGATCCTTGCCACATGCGAAGACGGCAAGAAGTATGGTCAAAATGAATAGCAAACGACTTGTTTTCATTGAAAAACTATGATTTGTGAGGGGCAAAAATAAGAAAAAACTTTCTATTGCAAGAAAAATGAGAAAAAAAAGTGCATCATTTTTTGTGAATGATTGTTTTTTGTATATCTTTGCATTCTATATTTGTCAATGTACGAAAACATGGCAATAATCATAAAGACCTTACCATTAACTTAAATTTATAACGATGAAAAAGAAAATCCAGTTTAGCCTTGTCTATAGGGACATGTGGCAGTCGTCGGGTAAATTCCAACCCCGTAAAGACCAGTTAGAGCGCATCGCCCCCGCGATTATCGACATGGGCTGCTTCGCGAGAGTAGAAACCAATGGTGGAGCCTTTGAGCAGGTAAACCTTCTTGCTTGCGAGAATCCCAATGCCGCCGTACGTGCTTTCTGCAAGCCTTTCAACGAGGTAGGCATCAAGACCCATATGCTCGACCGCGGTCTCAATGCCCTTCGCATGTACCCTGTACCTGATGACGTGCGCCAGCTGCAATATAAGGTAAAGCACGCCCAGGGTGTGGACATTCCCCGAATTTTCTGTGGTCTTAACGACACTCGCAACATCATCCCAAGTGTGAAATGGGCTCTTGAGGCTGGCATGACTCCACAGGCTACCCTGTGTATCACCACCTCACCTGTACATACCGTGGAGTACTACAGCAAGATTGCCGATGAGGTGATTGCCGCAGGTGCCCCCGAGATATGTTTGAAGGATATGGCCGGCATCGGTCAGCCTGCCATGCTTGGCAAATTGACCAAAGCCATCAAAGATAAACACCCCGATGTTATCATCCAGTATCACGGCCATTCCGGCCCAGGACTGTCGATGGCGTCCATCCTGGAAGTTTGCAACAATGGTGCCGACATCATCGATACAGCCATTGAACCACTGTCGTGGGGCAAGGTGCATCCAGATATCATCTCTGTACAGAGCATGCTGAAGAACGAAGGTTTCGAAGTGGCCGACATCAATATGAACGCCTACATGAAGGCCCGTTCGCTGACACAGGAGTTTATTGACGACTGGCTTGGCTATTTCATCAACCCCGGCAACAAACACATGAGTTCGCTGCTCCTTGGTTGTGGTTTGCCCGGTGGTATGATGGGCAGTATGATGGCCGACTTAGGTGGCATCCATACAATCATCAACAAGACTCGCGCCAAGAAAGGCGAGCCAGAACTGACTATCGACGAACTGCTTGTACGTTTGTTCGACGAGGTGGCCTACGTATGGCCGAAGGTGGGTTATCCACCACTGGTGACCCCATTCTCACAGTATGTGAAGAACATCGCTCTGACCAACCTTCTGACGATGGAACAAGGCAAGGGCCGCTATGTGATGATGGACGATGCTATGTGGGGTATGGTGCTCGGCAAGAGTGGTCGTATTCCTGGCGAAATTGCTCCCGAACTGAAAGAACTTGCCGCCAAGCAAGGCCGCGAGTTCACCGACGCCGATCCACACACGCTGATTCCTAATGCCCTCGACGACTTCCGCAAGGAGATGGACGAAAATGGCTGGGAATATGGTCCTGACGACGAGGAACTCTATGAATTGGGTATGCACCCCGAGCAATACCGTATCTTCAAGACCGGACAAGCCAAGAAGAACTTCTTAGCCGACCTGCAGAAGATTAAGGATGCTCGTTTAGGCAGCAAACTCTCTCCCGCTGAGCTCTCGGCCTACAAGCATGCGAAAGCTGATGCTATCGTAGCTCCGGTGAAAGGTGAAATCTACTGGGAGTTTAATGGCGACGGCGAGTGCGCTCCCACCGTGGAGCCATACATCGGCAAGGAATACAAAGAAGGCGACAACCTCTGCTATATCCAGGCTCCTTGGGGCGAAATTGTGGAAGTACCGGCAGCCATTGGTGGCAAACTTGTGGAAATCAATGCCAAACGCGGCAGCAAGGTGATGAAAGGCGACATCATCGCCTACATCGAGCGCCCGCATGAGGAATAACTTTCACCATGGACTATCAGCGAATCATAGACAAATATTATCCTGAGGACAACGGCCTACGCCGCATACTCCTCATCCATAGCCAATCTGTAGCGCAAAAAGCGCTACAGATTGTCGTTTCTCACCCAGAATTAGGTATCGACCGCGACTTTATCTTCGCTGCGGCGATGCTCCACGACATCGGTATCATTCGCACCAATGCTCCGGGCATAGAATGTTATGGTACAGAGCCTTATATCCGCCATGGGGTAATCGGTGCTGCCATGATGCGAGAGGAGGGGCACGAGGCCTTTGCCCGTATCTGCGAACGACACACGGGGGCTGGCCTTTCTCTCGACGACATCGTAAGTCAAGACCTTCCCCTACCCCATCGTAGTTTCCTCCCAGAAACCATTGAAGAACAGGTCATCTGCTATGCTGACAAATTTTTCTCGAAGTCGCATCTCGAGCGTGAGAAGACTGTCGAGCAGGCTGAGCGCAGCCTCGCCAAATTCGGCACCGCAGGGGTAGAAAGGTTCCGCAAATGGGTGGAAATGTTCGAGTCCAAAAATAATACTTCTACGGAGGTGAGGAGTATAAGGAGGAATGTCGGAAATTGTTAAAATAAGAAAATCAAGTCCCTATTCTATTTTTTATATATACCTTTGCCATGGAAAATGAGAACAAGGCTACTCATACTATTGTTTTTTGCCGCCATCATCCTGATGATGGCACAGTCGGTGATGCCCACCGGCCAGCCTTTGCGTGCACATACGACAATCAATGACACAATCGTCAGGCAAGACACAATTATCCCCACCGACACGCTCTCATTCAACGACATCATCGACTTTGAACCCACCACAGTTAACGACAGTCTGATGATGGAAAGCGCAAATATGGCCGACACGCTGGAACTTGACTCATTGCACTTAGCCATCATCGAGCACAACAAAGCTATCGACGACTCCATCCGCCTCGATTCCCTCAACCGTGCCAAGGCTAATGGCATCGAAGCACCGGTGGTCTTCGCCGCTGAGGACTCTTTAGTATATGACGCAGTATCCAAGAATGCCTATCTCTATGGTAATTCCAATGTGGATTATGAAGAGATGAACCTCACGAGCGACCGCGTACACATCAATCTCGACCAAAGTCTTGTCGATGCCAGAGGCACTGCCGACAGCACAGCAGAGAAAGGCGTCCGCGGTGCCCCATTATTCAAAATGGGCAAGGATGAATATCAGAGCGACACCATCGCTTTCAATTTCAAGACCAAAAAAGGATTCATCGACAATGTCTATACTGAGCAGGAAGACGGTTATCTGCGCAGCTTGCACTCCAAGCGCGACGCCGAGGGCAACCTATACTTGGAGAAAGGAACTTATACCACTTGCGACAAAGAGCACCCCGATTTCTATATCGCTCTTTCTCGCGCAAAAGTTCGTCCCGGCAAGGATGTAGTCTTCGGTCCCGCCTACCTTGTCGTTGCTGATGTGCCACTACCCCTTGCCATCCCCTACGGATTCTTCCCCTTCACAAAAAAATACTCCAGCGGATTCATCATGCCCTCGTATGGCGACGAGAGTTCCCGCGGTTTCTACCTACGCGACGGTGGCTATTACTTTGCCATGAGTGACAAATGGGACCTAAAACTACTCGGTGAAATCTACACGAAAGGGTCGTGGGGTGTCTCTGCTGCTACCAACTACCGCAAACGCTATCGCTATAGCGGCAGTTTCCTCTTTAATTACCAGGACACCAAGACCGGCGACAAAGGAATGCCCGACTTCTCGGAAAGGCAGAGTTTCAAAGTTCAGTGGAACCACCGCCAGGACCCGAAAGCCAACCCCTTCCGTTCCCTCTCCGCCAGTGTCAATTTCGCCACGTCGAGTTTTGAGCGTAACAACCTGACGAGCATGTATAATCCGCAGACGATGACGCAGAGCACCCGAACCTCATCGGTGAGCTTTGGCACACAGTTCTCGAGCATTGGCATGACCATCAGTACCTCTGCCAACGTAGCACAGAACATGCGCGACACCACTCTCGCCATGACACTTCCCGACCTCAACGTTTCCATTAGCCGCTTCTATCCCTTCAAACGCAAGAAAGCAGCCGGCAAAGAGCGATGGTATGAGAAAATCGCCATGAGCTACACCGGACGCATGAGCAACTCGCTCACGGCAAAAGAAAGCGATTTTATCCACGCCAACCTCATCAAAGACTGGCGCAACGGTTTCCAGCACACCATTCCCATCAGTGGTAACTTTGCGCTGTTCGACTACGTGAACGTCAATCCCTCGTTCAACTTCACCGACCGTATGTATATGAGCAAAATCAACCGCTCATGGGACGAAAAAAACCAGGTGGAGCAACAAGATACCACCTATGGTTTTTACAATGTCTATAACTGGTCGCTGAGTTTAGGAGCCTCCACCAAACTCTATGGCTCGTGGATACCCAATCGCAAACTGTTTGGCGACAAGATTGACCGCATCCGCCACGTGTTCACCCCCACAGTCAGTCTCAGTTTCTCACCCGACTTCCACGACAACCACTATGGCTACTACGATTCATATCAGAAGACCGATGCCAAGGGTAATGTCACATTGGTGGACTATTCCCCCTTCTCGGACGGTCTGTATGGCGTTCCCGGCCGTGGCAAGACAGGTAGCATCTCGTTTGACGTGTCCAACAACCTTGAGATGAAGGTTAAGTCGGATAAAGATTCCACAGGATTCAAGAAAATAAGCCTCATCGACGAATTAGGTGCCTCGATGTCGTACAACATGGCCGCCAAGGAACGCAAATTGAGCGACCTTAGTATGCGCATCCGCCTGAAATGGTGGAAGAAATACACCTTCAACATGAATGCCGTCTTCGCCTCGTATGCCTACGAGCTTGATGAAGATGGCCGTCCCTACATTGGCAACCACACCGAATGGGGCTACGGTCGATGGGGCCGTTTCCAGGGTATGTCGCAAAATATCTCCTATACGCTCAGCCCTGAGAAAATCAAGAAATGGTTCAGTCATGAAAAGTCGGATGATGATGACATGGATAACGATGACGAGGGCATAGACACCGACATAGAAAGTAATGTGGACGACGATATGATTCGTGGACAGCGTGGTGCCAAGCAAAAAGGTGCTTCGAAGGCTGCGACAGACGACGACGGCTATATGTCGTTCAATATACCCTGGTCGCTCACCTTCGGCTATGGTATCACGATGCGTGAGAACACAAATGGCAAATTCAACAAAAAGACGATGCGCTATCCATACAAATTCTCCCAGACGCTCAACGTGAGCGGCAACATTCGCCTGAGTGATGGTTGGAACATCAGTTTCTCGTCGGGTTATGACTTCGACAACAAAAAGATGTCGATGACTACCGCTTCTCTACAGCGCGACCTTCACTGTTTCAATATGTCGTGCTCCGTGGTGCTGGCTCCCTATACCAGTTACAATTTCACGTTCCGCTGCAACGCATCGACACTTACCGATGCCCTGAAATACGACAAAAGGAGCGGATATAGCAATGCTGTGAGATGGTATTAAAGATTTGAGAATTGAAAATTGAGATTTATTGGCTGCAACGGTGTTGCAGCATAGAGGACATTCAATTTTCAATGAGCCTTTCAAGGTCTTCGACCTCACCGACGACCCAGATGACATCACCTTTTTGGAATTTGTAGCTTGGACTTACCTGGGAGAGATTTTCCTTTCCCTCTTCCAAACCTACAACCATACAATTAAAAATATGCCGGATGCCGCTCTCTTCAAGCGTCTTTCCTAAGAATTTGCTACTGCCGGCGACGATCATACTGCGCAATTTCATCTCCCGTTTCTCCAATTCATAGTCCTCCGCGTAGCATTCATCCTGTAATGCCCTCTCGAAAACCTTGAGCTGTTCGTCACTGCCGATAACCTGAAGACGGTCGCCAGGGAAAATAACACTGTCACCTTCAGGGATGTTCAACCGACGGTTGGCACGCAAGATGCTGCTGACATGCACCCCATACTTGCTTCTCAATGCCAGTTGCATCAACGTACGTCCTGACCACGCCGAGTCGAAAGGCACCTCAAAATCAGCGATGTGGATGTTTCTATCAAGCAGACGTCCCTCATAGAGTGGTTTTCGATGTCCATGCACCTGTGCCTCGATGTCACGTGAACGGAGATTTTGGATAAAGAGTCTCTCCAGTCGGATGCTACTATGTTTCAGTCGCCTTGAGAAAATCATGAACACCACAAATCCCACGCCCAAAGTAATGAGGATGGCAATGGAGAAATCTGTCAGTTTATGGCACACATAGAAGACGAATGCCACTGCAATGACGATTCTTACAATAATTGTGAATACCAACGGGAACCGATTGAGCCTGTTGTCAGTCCATAGCGCCTTGAACTCCTCGCTGTGATTCTTTTTCATGACAATAGCCCTCAGGAACGGGGAGATGAACGAGATAGTCACCAATCCGCAAATGCCATTTGCCCACCACAGTGGTAACATTTTTTGCAGGAACGGCAATACCAATGAGAGCATCACGGCAATCACCGCCGCCGACAGGATGCTATAAATCAGCGTGTTGACAATCATCTGTCGTAGCAACGACTTCCACTTGTTGTCGTCAGCAGGCGACGCAGAGTGGCTCATGGCAAGATGATTGAGACTTCGCACCCACCTTTTGGGGAGCCTCTTCTCCAACATCACATAGGCGGGGTCGGCAGCCTTTATCATATAAGGTGTAAGGAATGTGGTGATGACCGACACCGCCACAACAACAGGATAAAGGAATTCGTCGATGACACCCATACTCATACCCATGGTGGCGATGATAAACGAGAACTCACCGATTTGCGCCATGGAGAAACCACATTTCACGGCCGACTTCAGCGTCTGTCCACTCAGGAGGAATCCCATACTGCCAAACAGGCTCTGTCCGACGAGAATGGTGAGCACGAGGATGAGTATAGGCACGGCATACTTGACGAGGATAGCCGGATCGACCATCATACCCACAGAGACAAAGAAGATGGCACCGAAAAGATTTTTCACAGGTTCCACCAATTTGATAATCTTCTCTGCCTCGATGGTCTCTGCCAATATAGAACCCATGACAAAGGCACCGAAGGCACTGCTGAAGCCCACCGTCGTGGATACCACCGCCATCAGACAACAAAGTGCGAGCGCCACGATAAGCAGTGTCTCACTATTAATCAGTTTTCTCACCGACCTGAGGAAAAACGGTATGATGAAGATACCCACTACGAACCATAAAATAAGGAAGAACCCTATCTTCAACACACTCTGGAGCATCTCGCCGCCACCAGCTCCACCACCGGCAATGGCTGCCAACATCACCATCATGACGATGGCGAGCACATCTTCGAGAATGAGCACCGACATGACCATACCTGCAAAATTCTGGTGGCGCAGTCCCATATCCTCGAAGGCTTTGTAGATGATGGTAGTGGAACTCATGGCCATCATACCCCCGAGGAAGATACAGTTCATCCGCGACCACCCAAACACATGTCCCATCACGATGCCAAGTGTCATCATACAGAATATGATGGTCATGGATGCGATGACGGGGGCTGCTCCCATCTTGATTATTTTCTTGAACGAGAAATCGAGTCCTAGCGAGAAGAGCGTGAACATCACACCGATGTCGGCCCATGTATGGATATCCGCATTGTCAACCACCGACATGATATATGGCATCTTGGGACTGACCAAAAAGCCTGCCACCAAATAGCCCAATACAAGTGGCTGCTTCAGTTTTTTGAAAACCAAAGTCACGACACCTGCCACAATCAATATCAGTGCGAGGTCTTTTACTAATACGGGAATCTCGTTCATGATTCAGGAGTTCATTCGAGGAGTTAGGAGTTCCTTTTCGGGAGTTCAGGAGTTCAGACAATACCACTTTTAGGAGTATGGGAGTTCCTTTTCGGAAGTATGCGAGTTTAGGAGTTACAGGAGTTTAGACAAAACCATTTTGGTGAGTAGACGAGAGCAGTGGTGGTATTCTCTCACCTCTTACTTCTCACCTCTTAACCCTAGGTTACTTCTAACTCCTAACTTCTAACTCCTAACTAAATATGAACTTCTAACTAAATACAGCTGTCAGCTCGCAGATTTTGACGATTACCTGCATGGCTTTTTCCAAGACCTGGATGGAGACGAACTCGAATGGTCCGTGGAAATTGACACCACCGGCAAAGATATTGGGACATGGCAGACCTTTGAACGACAGTTGGGCGCCATCTGTACCACCACGGATGGGCTGAACACGCGGTTTGACATCACACTGCTGCATGGCTTCGAGCACGAGGTCAACGACATGCTTGCAGGGGTCGATCTGCTCCTTCATGTTGTAATACTGGTCGTTGAGCGCAAGTTCGCAGGTACCCTCACCGTATTTTTCATTGATTCTATCAGCACACTGTCGGATAAAAGCCTTCCGAGCCTCGAATTTCTCCCTGTCGTGGTCGCGGATGATATATGCCATCTGTGCTTTTTCGATATTGGAGTTGATACCCAACAGATGATAGAAACCCTCATAGCCCTCGGTAGTCTCCGGCGTCTCCTTTTGTGGCAATAAAGTAGCAAATTCCGCTGCCAACCGGTTGGCATTGAGCATTTTCCCCTTGGCATATCCCGGGTGCACACTCACACCATGAAGTGTGATTTTGGCAGACGCGGCATTGAAATTCTCATACTCCAGTTCACCGAGGTCACCACCATCGATAGTATATGCCCACTTGCATCCGAACTTCTCCACATCGAAATGATGTGCTCCCATTCCTATCTCTTCGTCGGGATTGAAAGCCACCCTGATATCACCATGCTTGATTTCAGGATGGTCTCTGAGATAGCACATCGCCTGCACGATTTCGGCTATTCCGGCCTTATCGTCGGCACCAAGCAGTGTGGTACCGTCGGTGACGATGATATCCTCACCCACATGATGCAGCAGTTCGGGGAATTTCACTGGCGACGAGACGATGCCTTCAGAGAGCACGATATCCTTACCGTCGTACTCCTTGATAATTCTTGGCTTGACATCTGCCCCACTGCAGTCGGGACTGGTATCATAGTGTGATATAAACCCGATGGTGGGTATTTCACTGTCGGTATTGGCCTTGAGCGTGGCATAGATGTATCCATTTGCGTCCATCTCGACATCAGCGAGTCCTTCTTTCTGCAGTTCCTCCTTCAGATATTGTGCAAAGACCAACTGTTTGGAGGTGCTGGGGACAGTCTGTGACTCTTCGCTCGACTGTGTGTCGAACTTCGTATAATTGATAAATCTTTCGGTGAGGTTCATAGTGGGTGAAGGATTTAATAGATATAAAATGCTAATCTTTGATACGGTCGTCGATGTTGTCGCCCTCTGTGGGTTTCATCTCCTCTTCGAAGTCAGTAATGCCGTTCTTGACCAGGATGTTGTACCACTGGAGCAGTTTGCGGATATCGCTGTCGTGAACTCTCTCACGGTCGAAATCTGGCAGAATCTCAGCGAAATATTCTCTCAGCTCTTTTCCCGATGCCTTTTTATAGTTGAGTGCACATTCTTTTCCGTCTTCCTTTTTGAGAATATTGGCCAGGATGTTCATGAGGGGTACATCATCAGCCTCGGTGTACATGGCGATGTCTGCCAAACTTGTCACTTTGTCGGTGGCAAACACTGGCATACGTTTATGTGTTTCATCGAGTGCTTCGATGATGAGATTTGCTTTTCCTCTTGTAACCAGTTTAAACAGTCCTGGTCTTCCTGCTACTGATAAAATTGTCGTTTGCATTTGATTGATATTGATATTATTAAATTAATTAAAGTCCTTTGGCAACGAGCGTTCCAGACAAATATCTTGTTTCCTATTGTATGGATACAAATAATTTGTCAGAAGCATGGGCTCCGGACAAAAGTATTCACGTTTCAGAAAAATCACGCAAATATATGAATAAAAAGCGAACTTACCAAAAATGCGGCCTTCTTTTTAGCGATAGCAAGCAAAAAAGTGTCCCGCTTACCAATGAGCCCCCTCCATATACTCCTCACCTTCGTAGAATTTTAGCTTTTGAACATGAATAGCCATAAATGACCATGAATTTTCAGGAATTAGGGGCTTTGGTACAGGCATCACGAGAGCCTTTAGGAAGAGTCATCATGCATATATGGATTTAAGAATGGCATTGACTTGTTTTTTTAAGGAGTGCCGGCCATCGTTGATGATTTCGAAATCGGCAAGTTTTCTCACCTGTTCCTGGTCCATCTGCTTTGCTATCCACTCTTTTGTTCGTTGCCTGTCGATGTCGTCGCGCTGCATGACCCTCCTGATGCGTGTCTCTAATGGTGCGGTGACACACACCACCCTATCAACATATTTCTGGAAGCCACAGTCGAACAAGATGGCACTCTCGAGCCATGTCATCCCCGAGTCAAGGAAATCTCTTGCCACAGCAGGATGCACGATACTATTGACCAGCAATTTGTTTTGCTCAGATGCCAGCAGAAACTTTGCCACTGCCGCCTTGTTGAGCACGCCGTCGATATATGTGTCTTCTCCGATTACTTCTGTAAGCCTACGCTTCACCTCGTCGTCGGTGGCCATCAGTCTCTTTGCCGCAGCATCGCAGTCATAGACCTCGATGCCCTCTTCATGGAGTAATTGGCATACATAGGACTTGCCGCTCCCGATTCCCCCAGTGATAGCGACTTTCAGTCTGTCATTCTGCATTTTGCACATATCCCCTTTTATCTTCCACCAGATATTTTACGTTTCCTGTAGAGAGCACAGGGTTCTTCACAGAGGAAGGATATTGCGTGAGCTGGAGTTTCAAATATTCTGCTTTTTGTTCCCCACCAATATCCTCGTAATTGACGACCACGGTAAATTGTGAAGCATTGATATGATTTAGCAAATTAGCTCCTGTAGCGAATTTGACTTGCACAGACGACGGTAAGGTACGTAGCACTTTGTCTTCGGGCACACCAACCGCCTCAATAGGCACTTCCACTTTTCCCTCAGTGAGCACATCAGCCCTCACATCGAGTTTCACCTCACGCGGCAGACACTTCACGCCATTGATTTTCTGCAGTGGAATAGTCTTATTTACATGGTCGATTACCCCTGTGATATTAAAATACTGTGTCTTGATAGATGAGATTTGCTTCAGTTCGTCGGATGTGGCATAAATGGTTACGCTGTCAGGGGTGACAAATTTACTGACGATGAACGACCTTGCATCTGCTGAGACGGTCCCGTTCATCTCAACGGGAACTTTCTTGTAGTCTCCGTAATTATAATAGATGTCAATTTTTTCGGGTTTTACAGTCAGCACCTGTGTAGAACTCTCCAATCTTGATTTGATGAGTTTTACCACTTCAGCGGCAGGTACGATACCATGGCCATCACCTTTGTGATATGCTCCGAAATCTATCGTAATTGGTGTTTTACCGTCAAAAGAATAGCCCATGAGGTTGTATCCATTATCTCTTACCATCACTCTCAATGTATCTACGCCATCGTTGATAAGCATGACATTTGGCGGTACATTGACAATCTGGACAGGCATGAGTATTTCCCTCTCCATTGGTTCTCTCAACGAGATGGCAAGCCAGAAGATACCACTGACGGCGAAAAAGAACAAAAAGACTAAGAACTTCTTGTTTATTAATTTATACAAGAAGTTCCTAAACTTATTCTTTTTTTCGTTGTTTTCCACTTTTTTCTGATGTAAAGCGGACATACACGGGGTATGTCCCTACACTGAAAATTCATGAACTTAAGAACTCATGAACTTATTTCATCTGCTGGTTTTGCATGGAGATGGGGTCAGCAAAGACATAGGATCTATCGACTTCGATGACGACACCCTTGGCGATTTCCACCTCGATTTTGTTACGCTCGTTGTCGATTCTTCTTACGGTGCCATAGATGCCACCACCTGTGACCACTTTGCTTCCCTCTGTGAGAGAGTTCTGGAAATTGCGTATCTCTTTTTGTTTTTTCTGCTGCGGTCTAATCATAAATAGCCACATCACAGCGAAGATAGCTACCATCATTATAATCATGGTCATTCCGCCGCCACCTGCAGCAGGAGCACCACCTTCAGCTTGTAATACAATTGAATTCAACATTTTCTTGATATTTTATTGATTAATAAAAGAATTTTATTGGGAGTTTGGGATGGATATTTCGATGCTAGAGTCTAATGCCTGAAGCCTGAAGTCCAGAGTCTAAATCCTCTTCCCTCTTGGCTCGCCGATGGGCTTGAGTAGTTTTCCTGTCTCCACCAGATATCTTGCGATAGTGTCGAGCATTCCGTTGATGTATCCACCACTTTTCATGGTGCTATAGAGTTTTGCCAAGTCCACATACTCGTTGATGGTCACGCTGATAGGGATATTGGGGAATGTCATCATCTCGGCAATGGCAATCTGCATAATAACCACGTCCATGTATGCCAGTCGTGAGAAGTCCCAGTTGCGTGATGCATCGCTCATATACTGCTGGTATTGGTCGGCATTGAGGATAGAAGCTCTGAAAAGTTTGCATGCGAACTCACGGTCCTCGTCGTCGTTGTACTCAGGCAGCAGTTCCTGCTTTCTGCCGTTAGACGGATCAAAGCGCTTGATGGTCTTAAGCACGAATGTATCTACCACCTCTTTGTCGTCGTTCCAATAGAGGCTTTTTTCCTCAAGTATGGCGTCAAGGTCTTCGTTCTCCTGTATGATGGTTTTATAGAGTTTTCTCCACACCTCTCTGTCTGCTTCATAACTATCCTCTTCCGCAGCCATGTATTCTTGATAAATCTGACTATTTTCGACGAGGTTGCACATTTTGCGTACGAACTCGATGTCATCATTCCATGAAATCTTCTGTTGGTCGGCATAGTCAAGCAGCATCTGGTTGTCTTCGAGCTGTAGAGCGAACCGATTATCTACGAATTTTCTTGGCGGCATGGGAGTACCTTCTCTTTTAGCCCTTGTCTCGCTGATATCCACGCGGTGCCTCATCTCCTTAGAGATGGCCACAACGAGCAGCAGCAGATGGTTGTAGAGTGAATACGACTTGGAGAGGCTATAAAGCAGTTCGCCTTCAGCCTTGAGCAATTCCTTTCCTCCATTCTGATAGTATGCGTAGGTTAACTGTACGATCTTAATCCTGATCAATTCTCTATTTATCATGCGCTGTGATATGAAAAAAGTGTGTTGTGTTTTGTCTTTCGTCGTAATATGTTGCAAAAATAGGCATTTTTCGTTTTATATGCAAGAAAATGTCACGTTTTATCCGTATTTTTTGAATTTTTCAGTATTTCATTTTTAATTTTCGGAATAAATGTGTAATTTTGCACCGCTTTTTTTGAAGCACACTAAGAATTACCGTGTGATGGCGAATTAAGCACAATCAAAAATCACTTAATTTAGAGTAACACATTACAATTAAAATGAAAGAAATTAACGTTAAAGGTCAACTTCGTGAGACCACAGGCAAGAAAGCCTGCAAACTTCTTCGCAAGGAGGGACTTATCCCCTGCAATCTTTATGGTGAGAAAAAGAACGAAAAAGGTCTGCCTGAGGCATTACCATTTGCCCTTGATGCCACCGACGTTCGCAAATTGGTATTCACTCCCCACATCTATGTTGTGAACATTGAGTTGGAAGGCCAGGTACGTATTGGTGTGATTAAGGAAATCCAGTTCCATCCCACTACCGATGCCGTTCTTCACATCGACTTCTATGAGACCAATCCCGAGAAGCCTATCACCATTGGTATTCCCGTTCACTTGGTGGGTCTTGCCCAGGGTGTTCGCGATGGTGGTCGTATGAACCTCTCCATCCGCAAGATTGAGGTTACCGCTCCCTACAAGCAGATTCCTGAGTATCTGGATGTTGACGTCACTCCACTGCGTATTGGCAAGAGCATCAAGGTTGGTCAGCTGAGCTATGAGGGTCTTGAGATTGCCACGAGCAAGGAAGTGATCGTTTGCTCTGTGAAGATGACCCGTGCCGCCTCCAAGAATGCCACTGAGGAGACAGAGGAAGAGGCCGCCAACTAATCATTTTCATCGATGGACAAATTTCTCATTGTGGGTCTTGGGAACCCGGGTGCAGAATATGCTCCTACCCGCCACAACGCAGGATACATGGTATTGGACGCCTTTGCGAAGGCGTCCAATGTTGTTTTTGCCGACCGCCGCTATGGGTACGTCTGCGAAACGTCGCTTCGTGGTCGTAAGTTGATACTTCTGAAGCCTACGACGTATATGAACCTCAGCGGCAATGCCGTTCGCTATTGGTTGAACAAGGAGAATATCGACGAGAGTCATCTGCTTGTGGTGGTCGATGATTTGTCGCTTCCTCTTGGTGCTCTGCGTCTGAAGGCCAGCGGCAGTGCTGGTACGCACAATGGTCTTGGCCATATCCAGCAGTTGATTGGCCAGCAGTATCCACGTCTGCGATTAGGCATCGGCAACGACTTCCCCCGCGGTTCGCAGGTGGATTTTGTATTGGGTGCTTTCACCGATGAGGAACAGACGGTGCTTCAACCAGTGATTGAGACAGCCGTGGAAATCATCAAGAGCTTCGTGCTCGCTGGCATCGACATCACAATGAACCAATACAATAAGAAGAAGGTCACCTTGAAGGCAGAAGGGGAGTTATAATTGAAGATTGAAAATTGAAAATTGAAAATTGAAAATTGAAAATTATGCTTCGCATGAATATCGGCTGCACCTCAGCAATTGAAACGAGCTTCAATACATTCGGTTGGCACGATATTTGAAGATTGAAAGTAGAAGATTGAAGTATGCAAGAAGCAAGAATAGACAAATGGCTTTGGGCTGCGCGTATTTTCAAGACACGCTCCATTGCTGCTGATGCCTGCAAGAACGGCCGTGTGACCATTGCTGGAATGAATGTGAAGCCTTCCCGCCCGGTAAAGGTTGGTGAGATTGTGGACGTGAAGAAACCGCCCATCACTTACTCATTTCGTATTCTTCAGTGCATTGAGATGCGTGTGGGCGCCAAACTGGTTCCTGAGATTTACGAAAACGTAACCGACCCCAAACAATACGAAATTTTAGAGATGAGCCGCATCAGCGGTTTTGTAGACCGTGCCCGCGGCACAGGCCGCCCAACAAAAAAGGACCGCCGACAGATGGATGCCTTCGTAGAACCTGCGATGTTTGGGTTTGACGACGACATGGAGGAGGATGATTAATGATTGAAGATTGAAAATTGATGATTGAAAATTATGCTTCGCATGAATATCGGCTGCACCTCAACAATAGAAGCGAGCTTCATTGCATTCGATTGGCATTGACAATCAATGTAATACGGCTAATCACTTTTTAAAGTGGGCTCAAGAATGAAAAAGCCCGAATTAGACGGTTCTTTCGTCTAATTCGGGCTTTTTTGTTATATGGGACTTTAGTCAACCATCATTGGACCGCCGAAGCCACCGCCGGGACGTCCGCCGCCGAAGCCGCCGGGACGACCACCGCCGAAGCCACCGCCGCCACCAGGACGACCACCACCGAAGCCACCGGGACGGCCACCACCTTGAGGCATTCCACCTGGAGGCATTCCGAAACCTGGACCACCGAAGCCCTGACGTGCCTGCCTGCCTCCGAAGAGATTCATACGATAGACCACATGAAGCATTGCGTAGCTATTGATACTGTTATATTCGGTATCACTTCGCTGCATGGAGTTGATGACACGGCTGAAATTGCTCTGCTCGTGGAGGATATCGTAGAACTGCAGCATCACTGTGAGAGGTTTGCCTTTCAGGAATCCATGGCTGATTTGAGCATTCCAAATGAGTTCGTTGGTATTCATCGAGTTGTCATTGTATCCTCTGCGAGAGTTTTCTGAGATACTTGTTGAGAAGCTTGTTCCCCAGTCAGTGGTGATGTTCACGTTGACACCGTATGCGAACGACCAAGTGTCCATATTGCTGGCGCTCTGCAGTTTATTGCGTCCATGAGTATAGGTAACCATACCGTTAGGCTCAATTTCAAGCCAACCACTGCGGTAGGACATAGAGAGACGTTCGGTGATTGTGGTGGTACGAGTAGTATTTTTCTGCGACACCAGCTTCTCATTATTAAAGAGATAACTTACATTATTATTATATCCCACCATTGAGAAGGTGTTGATATTGAAGTATCCTAATGAGTCGATGGCAAAGTTGTACATGAATGCACCATTGACGTTCCAGTCGCCACTGATATTCATAGGTCTTGTGACTCGCCTTCCGGTGTCAGCTTCATATTTCACCATACTACTGATATTGTTGCTTGTAGTGCTGTAGTTGAGGAAAGTCATAATAGACTGTAAGTGGTTCTGGATATAGTTGTTGTAGTTGAGCCTGAAGCTGTTGGTGAACGATGGCTTCAATTCGGGATTACCTTCTCTGACATTCATGGGGTCGGTATTATCCACGATTGAAAGCAGGTCGCTCATATTAGGCTGAGAAGTTGAACCACGATAGTTGATTCTCAGGTTGCTAACCTGTGAGAATCTATAGCGGAAATCCAAAGTTGGCGTCATATTGGTGACATTTCTCACAGCCATTGTGTCAAGTCCCAAGTAATGCTGTTCATAACGTGTGCGCTGTGGTTGCACCATGAATCCTGCATTGAGTTGGAACTTCGGATCTATCCAACGATAAGTGAGCTGAATATTATGGGTATAGGTTGTATATTCCTGATATCTACTCAAATTTTGGTCGAAATAATTGTCAAGAGGTTCATCGAGCCTTGAGAGGAAAGGTTCCCACATGCGATAGCGTGGTGTGATATCTATGAAGTTTTTGTCTAAATTGGAAAAGTCGTATGTTGCGCGGTCGCTCTCATTATAATTATACCTGTACTGATAGCTGAACTGCAGGAACATAGCTCTTGCTATAGGCTCGCTATAGGTAGTCTGAATAGCATAGCCATGTGTCTTGTTTGGTGTCAGATTATAGCGGTTGGTATTAGTATGATATGTAGAGTCGAGACCTAATTTAAAGAAATCCACTTGGCTCACAGAGAGTTGTGTGTTGTCTCGGTCGCTATAGTTACCATCCAATCTCAATGTAATATTCCTTCCTCTATTGTTGAGTTTGCGATTTAACTGCAACATACCATTGGCAGAAGTTGTCTTTCCGTAGGAGAGGTTGATATTATTTTGTGTGTTGACCAATATACTGTCGCTTGCCAATAATTTGAGGTCCTCTTCCGACAGAGGGTTGTCCACATAGAGGAATGGGTCATCATTGTATGTAGCAGATACAGATCTTTGGTTGCCATCGTTGGTAGAATGGGTAAACGATGGTCGGAACATGATATTGGTCATGGTGTCGGGTGTCCACTCAATACGCATCTGACCATTCCAGGAATTGTTACGAGTATAATTCTGGTTGATGCTATTTGAGAATGACTTTGTCAGTCCGACGAAGCTCTCAGTTGACTGCTTCGAATATGTATCACCATTGTTGTGGTTCCATCTGACACTGAAGTCCAATATCAAGCGGTCGGTTTCCTCGAAGTTGAAGTTGACACCAATCATCTTCGAGATATTGAGTCCCTGACGGCCGCCACCGAAGTTTCCACGGCCACCACCACCGGCACCGATACCCATATCATTGGTGTTGTTGGCATTCCCCATGAACATCAGACGGTATTTATCATTGAAATATGCAGCCATAATTCGCTCAGCGAAGCGGTCTTTTGTACCGACGCCAAGGTCAACATTGCCAAAGAAGCCTTTGTTCATACCCGCTCTCAGTCCGAAGTCGAGCACCGTCTGCTCATCACCGTCATCAATACCGGTGATGCGCGACAAGTCGCTTTTCTCATCGAAGACCTTGATGCGGTCAACGATAGAGGTGGGAAGGTTTTTCATAGCAGTCTGTGTATCACCTGTCATGAATTCCTTGCCATCGACTTTGATTTTCTTGACCTCCTTACCATTGATGGTAATTTTGCCGTCGTCGCTCACTTCTGCGCCAGGTATTCTCTTGACGAGTTCCTCAACGACCGACCCCTCAGGCACACGGTATGCCGAGGCATTATAGACAAAGGTGTCTTCCTTGACGACGACTTTGGGTGCTTTTCCCGTTGCTGTGACCTCTTTCAGGAGGACAGCATCGGTTTTCATGCTGATTTTACCAAGGCTCAGGTCTTTACCATTGGTGATTTTAACATTTTTGACAATCGGTGTGTACCCCACACTTGTCATCTTCAGTAGATAATTTCCTGGCGAGGGAGCCTGAATGACAAAAAAGCCATTTTCGTCGGACATCACGCCCTTTACCAATGTGCTGTCCATTTTCATGAGCTGCACTGTAGCATTAATCAGTCCCTCATTTGAATCCTTGTCCACCATTTGTCCGGTGATTTTCTCATCTTGAGAGAATACCGACATTGCTGAAAGCACAAGGCAAAACATTAGAATAATTCTCTTCATTTGATTGGATATTTGGTTGTGTAACGTTTTATATGACGAAACTAAGGGCAACAAGTTTAATGAGGGAAATGATAACAAATCTTAACTGACGTAAATTTACTAATAAAAATGAGGGGATTTATTACTTTTTTGCCCCTTTTTCTTCGTTTTTCCTTTCGTTTTCATAATTTTGCAGAAAAATTATAAAAGAGGAGTTACAGGAGTTCAGACATATGCCACAGACAATTATACATTCACATTTACTGAATCAAGAACTGACGATTGCTTTGAGTGAGTGCAGTCACGACAAACTATTTGTGCTTGTCGATTTAACTACACTTCGGTTTTGTTGGCCTGTAATCAGTGGTTTTACCTGCCTTCGTGACAGCCACCTTATTATTATAGGTGCTGGCGACAGCCACAAAAACCTTGACACGCTCTCTCAGGTATGGAGTTCGCTTGTAGAGGGTGGTGCCACCCGACATTCCTGCCTGATCAACCTTGGCGGTGGGATGGTGACCGACCTCGGTGGCATGGCAGCATCCACATTCAAGCGTGGCATCAATTTCATCAATCTTCCCACAACCCTCTTAGCAATGGTCGATGCCTCTGTGGGTGGCAAGACAGGTATCAATTTCCATGGACTGAAAAATGAGGTGGGTGTTTTCAGTGAGGCCACCCACGTTATCCTCGATACCATTTTCTTGAAGACTCTCGACACCGAGAATCTGCGTTCTGGCTATGCCGAGATGTTGAAACATGCCCTTTTATATAATAATAAAATGTGGCAGCGCCATTTGGCATACGATCTTTCGGCTCCCGACCTTATACAATTAGGCGACATGGTATCAGAATCCGTGGTAGTCAAACAGCATATCGTGACTGAAGATCCCCATGAGCGTGGTATCCGGAAAGCCTTGAATTTAGGTCACACTGTGGGTCACGCATTGGAGTCATGGGCGCTCAACCGTGGCAAACCCATCCTCCATGGTTACGCTGTAGCCTACGGCCTGATATGTGAACTTTACCTTAGCTGTTTACATACAGGTTTTCCGACGGAAAAGATGCGTTCCACAGTGCAATATATTCGTGACTTCTATGGTCATTTACCTATTACTTGTAAAGACTATCCCAAACTGCTCGACTTGATGCACCACGACAAGAAAAACGTGGCAGACAGCATCAATTTCACGCTTTTGGGCGACATCGGCGACATCCGCATTAATCAGATGGTATCCGAAAATGACATACAAGAGGCACTGGACTTCTTTAGAGAGGGTTGAAAATTGAGAGTTAAAGGTTGAGGACACCCAACATATACCGCCCCATAACCGCAAGCGCAGCGACCTCAAAACCTCACAATGCAAAAAAATGCAGATAAAATGTCAAAATGACAAAAATTGTCGTTTTTTTACATTTTTTAAGAAATAAATATTTAATTTTTCTTTGTCAGTTCAGAAATCCTTTATAAATTTGCACCAAAATACGTGTATCTATGTTTATCCTTGCTGGAAGAGCAGGATGATTTTAACACCAAATCAATTGAAGTATCGAGAAAATAACAAAAACTATTAGAATCAATCCATTTGCGTAAGTCATTTAGACTGAGAACTTTATACACAAACTTAAATAATTTAAATTATGAGAAAATTTACAAAAGGTTTATTGATGACGTTTGTCGCATCGGCGATAAGCCTTGGCGCCGCTGCCCAAGAGCACGACGGCTACTTCCGTGTAATTAATGCTGGTGCCAACCAGTATGGTTACAACTATGTTGAAGTGATCGGTGAGACTACCGCCACTCTGAAATGTACTGCTGAGGATGCCATCACACGCCCAGGTACTGTGATGTATCTCAACAGTGGCACTCCAGAAGAAGGCTACGGCAATGTTACTGGTCCATACATTGACATTGTACAGGGTGACGAGCAGGTATTCAGTCTGCGCTCACAGGGGCAGGACGCTGAGCAATTCGTCTATGGCGAAGTACGCAAGTCTCTCCGTAATGGTTTTGCTACAGGTCTGAATCTTATGAACAGTCTTTATGGTTGGAATCTTACTCCAGACAAACAGACACAGATTCTTAACGACATGTTCAGCAACATGAAGATGTTCTTGACTCCAACTCAGACATCTGATGGTAAAGAAGCATGGTATCTGAAGAGTACTACTCCTTATACTCAGCCATTGGCAGATGCTCTGACAGCTGATCAGCAGGCAGCACTCGCAGCTCTTGACCCAGACGAGCCAATCACAGGTGTACTGTGGCAGATGCTTTACAACAATGCCATTCAGTATTACAATGACAACGACCTTCACCAACTGGCAACAGACTTCAAGACTCTGATGGATCGTATCCACATGGGTCACACCTATTATCTTTGCGCTGGTTATGTGAAGTTGGATACAAACAACACAGCTGAACCTCAAAAGTTCATCTACACAGCTGACGATCCTGAGATTTCATTCTGCAACGATAACAAGGTTGACTATCCTATCACAGGTATGACTCCTGAAGTTGACTTCATTGGCGACTACTCAAAGTGGATTCTGGAGCCTGTTGTTGAGAACACAGATCCTGAATATGAAGGAACTAACTACTTCGCAGTTAACCCAAGTGTTTTCATGGAAGGTTACAACGACCACAAGTACTACACCTCTCTCTATGTTGACTTCCCAATGCAAATCGTAGGCAGTGGTGTACGTGTATGGGGTATCGTTGGCCAGCCCATAATTACCGACACAAGAGATGGTAAGATTGCTATCGTTACCACTCAGGAGTACACCGACGTTGTTCCCGCTCGTCAGGGTGTGGTTGTAGAGTGCAAGTATAGCGACAATGAAGGTCCTGCCGGCAACTGCTTGCAGCCTGTTCTGACTCCGACAACTGGACCTGTTGGCAACACACTGCTCACCGGTCTGTTCTTCAACAAGCCATTCGACAATGGTGTTCTCACTGGCAACAAGTACACCAACTGGCAGGAAGTTGAGAAGGAGAAGATTCGCGTGCTGAACAAGAAGGCTAAGGCTTATGACGGCACCAACCCAATTGGTTTCTACTCATTCAAAGGCAATTACATCACAGGCAACAAGGCATTCATGATTCTTGACGTAGCTGGTGCTTCCAACGTTATGATTGTCACTCCAGAGGCTTACGCAGACGGTATCAGCGAGGCTCAGGTTGCAACTGAGAGCAATGCAGTTATCTACGACCTCCAGGGCCGCCAGGTGGCAAATCCCGTGAAGGGTATTTATGTAGTGAACGGCAAGAAAGTTGTTATCAAATAATTAAAACCTCCGAAAGATATGAAAAAGACATATAATAGCCCAGTTTGCAAGGTAATGACCTTGAACGTGAAAAGAGATGTCATGGATAGACTGTTTGGCAACACCTCCTACATTCCTGTAGGTGATGCAGGTCCAACAACAGAATTTGATGGCACAGTGAACCAAATGTACTCCAACAGAAGCGTTTGGGACGAATAAGCAAGTTTTAACTGAAGAAATAAATGAGCGGAAACTCAGTGATGGGTTTCCGCTTATTTATTTAGTTGAAGCTTCCCCCCTTACCATCCAAAGGGAGCCAAAGGGAGAGGGGAATAAGTACTAAAACTTAATCTACTTAAATAGTCGCATTTAACATTCAACGCAGGAGCAGACCCCGTGTATGTCCGCTTGTATAAAAAGACATCCATTATTTAAATTCAATGTTTCACATCAAAACTTTCATTTTAGGATTGTTGATGATTTGTGCGTTACCTTTTGGAGGAATGGCACAAACAGTTGACGGGAGGATTATAGAGGAGAGCGTAGAAAAGACAAATGAACAGTCGTTAGATAATATTACCGATGAGAATTTCGTTACTGCCAGTCTGATTGTCGCTGAACCTAGCAATGTAATCTATTCCGTCATGGGGCACTGTGCCTTGAGGATGGAATGTCCTTCAGAGCAGCTTGACTATTGTTTTACCTTAGAGTCAGACACCCAATTGGGCGACTTTATCAAGTTTTTCTCTGGTAAGTGCATGGCAAGGGTTGTCAGCGTACCCACATCCGATTATCTACAAACCTTTGCGACAGAGGGCCGTGAAGTCAAACAATATCCTTTGAATCTACATATTAAGGAAAAACAACTTCTTTGGAAAAACCTTGACGATGAAGAGATGGCCCCACCTCATCTACGTTTCGACTTTCTGAACACTAATTGTATGATGATGTCGATATTGATGATAGAGCAGTCGCTCATCGATGAACAAATAGACTTCTCTGGCGTTCCTGACTTCATGAAAGATGTCAATGGTGTGAGAATCCGCCACCATAGTGAACATACACCCTGGTCACAGTTTTTATATATTACACTTTGTGGAGCCACTGCCGACTCACGAATAGAAATAGAAAAAAGCCTCTCACCAACCACGATAGAAGAAGTACTGAGCCAAGTGAGTATTATAAATACCAGTGGTGAAAAACGACCTTTGTTTCAAGGAAGCCCTATAGAGATTGTTGCCAGCAAACATTTATATTGGCAATCAACACTCACCCCTCGTCTATTATTTGGAATACTCCTACTCTTCATCATCCTACTCACGGTTGGTGAATGGTGGTTTGGGTGGAAGCGTCTGCCATGTGCTGTAGATACCATCCTATTGATAGCGCAGACTGTTTTGGGTATAGTACTATTGTATTTCTCACTATACTCCAATTTGTTTGGCAGTCGATGGAACTGGTATTTGATACCTTTGTGTCCACTTCCTGCCATACTCTACCTGCTATTCCGCAAACTTAGGAATTATTACAAGGTTTATTTGTATTATGCTGTGATTTTAGCATTGTTCATGGTCGCCACTCCTCTATCATCACAATTAGATTTTGACCACCAACTTATTACATTCACTTTTCTTATACGGTGTCTGAGTAAGTTTTTCTTCGGAAAATTTCAGAGTAATAAAAAAAAGCAGTAATTTTGCAGATTAATTAGATTGATTATCATTTTGCAAACCACCCAACCCTATTATAAATGAAGAATAGCAACAACTTGATACTGAAATCGCTACTGCTGATTGTCAGTCTGTTGACGGCAGTGAACGTCTCTTCCAATGACATCTATTATTTTCAGGTGAATGCCAAAGCCACTCCGACTGGCTCTGGCAAGGTATATGTGAGCCAATCATACGTACCTACAGAAAATATCCAGGAAAACAAGAAGCATGAAGAGACGGAATATTTGTGGCAAGCAGAGAATAAAGGCAAGGCAGGAACATCTCGCTTCCATCTCTATGCTTTTCCTAACGAAGGTTATGCCTTCAAGAACTGGACAAAGGGCGACCATGTGGTATCTTTGATGAAACATTGTTCGCTTAGTGAGCGTAGCACTTCAAAAGACATCGATAACCCAGCAATTTTTGAATATGTTGCCAATTTCGTTGAGAAGGGAGCCGTGGCAGTATATTCCAACAATGAGTCAGCTGGCACCGTCATTATCGACAATCCAGAGAACAATATTGGCGATGTAGTGAAATTAGAGGCTATCACCGACATCTTCATCGGTGACTTTCTCGGATGGATTCATGGAAGTGTGGATTTTCAAAACGTTGATTTGAAAACCTTGGACTTTGTAAGTACCAACAAAGATTATACGTTCACGGTGACAGCCGAGAACCAAGGCGACTACTATGCCGTATTTGCCCCACGTTCCGAACAAGGCATCTATTGCATGGTGTCTAACTACAAAACACATCACTGTATGGGTCTTCGAGGCACGTCTGAATACTCCCTAAGCGACGAACAGCGGTATTTCCGCAATTCAGTGGAACTGATACCCATAGAGAAAGCCCACTCTACACCCGCCACTGTGGTTAAAATTAGTGGAGCTTACGATGGCGTTGGTGGTATACCAAAAGCTGAATACATCTCACAGGGATTTAGTTCAAAGGACATTGCCGGCAGCAAAGTTGCAAACATAGACCGCTTTTTTCGTATAGAACCTTATAACACAAAGACATACCTTACCTACGCTGAAGGATCTGGCTATACAGGCTATTGGAGAGAGGTCAAATCAGGTTCTACAAATTTCTTTGAAGATAGAGAGGAGTTGCTTGGCCCAATCTATCATCCTTGGACAGGCAATGCCAACCAAATAGCGGAAGACCACCAATGGCAAATTCTCCCATTGACAGAGGAGTTGATGGAAGAATACTACTTTGGCGCTGAACCAAAAGAGGCAGCCACCTGGGAAGGTAAATATCTCACCACAATGTACACTTCCTTCCCCTACAAGTGTATGGATGGTGTGAAAGCCTATACAGTGGATAAATATCTGAAGAATGCACGTGTTCACCTCTGTGAGATTGAGTCGGACACTGTACCAGCCTATACTGCTGTCATCTTAGCCTGCAATGGTACGACAGCGAAGGAAAACCGTTTGATTCCCCTTATTGACGATGTTCCTGCCCTTGAGAGCACAAACTATCTGAAAGGAGAAATCTGGTTGGATGATGAGAGTGGTAATCCCGATAATTTCCGCACTCGTTTCGATTCAAAGACTATGCGTGTGTTCAGCGACAACAACGCTAAATTTGTCAATCAAAACAACCGTGACACAGCCAATGGCGACACCCTACTTACCTACATTGCCAATAACACCTGTTATCTGCAACTCGACCCCCAAAAAGCCGCATTGCCACAATACACCCTGACCACAGAAGATGATCCCGAGGCAACTCTGCTTGGTGATGCCGATGGCAACGGAATTGTGAATATAACAGATGTCCTTGTAACCACGAACATGACAATCGGCAAGACACCATCTGCATTTGTCTTCGAGAATGCCGACGTGAACAAAGACAATGAGATTACCATCACAGACATCATACTAATAGTCAACATTTCATTGGGTAAGAGCTATTGAGGATGCACATGTCCTCTTATTCCACAAAAAAGGGAAAAAGTAATCAAATGAAGTGAAAAAAAAGAAAAATTCTTTGATGCACTAAGATTTTTTTATAATTTTGCAGCGATTTGATGAATAGAGTATATCTCTAAATATCTTTTCCTATATAAATTGACCCATTTTTCATATAACACAAGGATAATAGTATAATTTTTAACAAAATAATCATGAAAAGAGAATACACAAAACCTGAGAGCAGATTTGTAGATACCACACTGAACGGAACTGTACTAGACACTGGCATCGATGATGACCTCAATCCCGATTCTGTACCCCTGAGCAACGAGGGATCATGGGACGAGGAATACGACAAACTACCTACCGCAAAAAGTGTGTGGGGTAAAGAAGAAACTGAAGAATAATTCCACCATATAGACGGAAAGGCAACTCATTAGGTGAGTTGCCTTTTCGGTTTTTCTGTTTCGGTAAGCGGTAAATGACTGACGGAGATGACTTTCCGCGGTTTCCAATAAGTTGGGAGGACATCATTGAAAATGTCTTCTAATTTTTTTATACTTTTTTCTTCCGTCACTATTACGACAATTTCACCGTATTTTTCTTCTTTCTCTTTTGTGATGAAAAATGGTTGGTCGATATGCTTTTTCAAAATTCTCTCCACCTCCTCAGCCTGGATTTTTATTCCTCCAGAGCAAATGACATTGTCTTTCCTTCCCAATACCCTAAAATGGCATCCATCTTCGGCAAATTCCACTATATCATTCGTATGTAGAACTTGCGGACATATCGCTGGGGCATCGATAACAAGGCATTTTTCCTCATCAGCGTAGACATGGACACCCTCCAACGGCATATACCATTGCGATGCTTTCTCTCCATTGACTCTTCGAAGAGCAATATGCGAGAGTGTCTCCGTCATGCCATATGAAGACCAAACAGCATGAGGAAACTGACATAATTCTGCTTCAAGTTTCTCATCTATAGCTCCACCGCCAATAAGCAAATTGCGAACATTCATAAGTCTCTCTTTCTCTAAGGGATTTTTCAAGCTATTATACACCTGAAGTGGAACCATGGCAGCAAAATCTATAGTGATATCGGCTATCAGCGGTGAAGCCATGGGATGCCCTCCTACCCCAACATCAATGAGTCTCATACCCCACGTCAAAGCCCTCACCACCATCATTTTAGCAGCGATATAGTCGAGGTTCATACACAGCAGCGCAGTATCATTGGGGCTTAATCCGAGGAACTGACAGGTCATTCGTGCACTCGCCACCATTCGTGCCTTCTCCACCAACATGGGTTTTGGAGCACCAGTGGAGCCACTGGTCTGCACTTGGATAGTCGATGCGGGTGATTGCCATTCATTGAGAAATTCTTCGAGGGAGCGCATTTAAGATTTAAGATTGAAGATTGAAAATTATGCTTCGCATAAGAGGTACAACTTTTCACCTTTTATTATAAGTGGCATGGGGATGTTGTCGGTAAAGAGTTGGCCTGTACCCAACCCTTGGGGCATAGTGAGGGACGGGCCATAGAGATGAGCAGCAAATTGGGCGATAGCATTTAATCCGACATTTAGTTCCAAGGCACTGGTCATCCATGACCCGATGCCTCGTTCCTGCGCCAATGCAACCCATTCCTCACATCCACACATACCACCATGCAACGAGGGTTTCAGAATGATATAGGCAGGATGTATCTCATCAAGCAGTTGACATTTCATCTCAGGAATATTCACCCCAATAAGTTCCTCGTCGAGGGCAATGGGGATCGGTGAATTGCGGCAGATGTCAGCCATAGACCGCCACTGCCTCTGCCTGATGGGTTGTTCGATAGAATGTATATCATATTTTGCCAACCGATCCAGTTTTTTCATGGCATCCTCAGGAGAAAAGCCACCATTTGCATCTAAGCGAAGTTGGATAACATCAGCGGGGAACCTATCACGTATTCCCTTGATGATGGCTACCTCTTGTTCGAAGTCGATGGCACCGATTTTCAATTTGACGCATCGAAAACCAGCCTTGAGTTTTTCCTCTACACGAAGAGTCATCTCCTCAGCTGTCCCCATCCACACCAATCCGTTGATGGGAATCCCCTCCTCTCCTCTTGTAAAAGGCGTATCGAAGATGACGTCTCCACCATTCTGCAAGTTCAACATGGCTGTCTCCAATCCGAAAAGCATCGAAGGATAGGGCCGCAGCAGACATGTGTCGATGCCGTCGTTCATCTCTACGAAACGGCAGATGTCGCGAAGCCGTTGTTCATAGTCGGGTATAGCATCACAACTCAGGTCAGGCAACGGCGCACACTCCCCCACCCCAGTCTGTCCTGTCACGGTATCCCTAACCGTGACAATCCATGTGTTACGTGTGAGGTAAACGCCCCGTGACGTACCAGCAGGTTGTTTAAAATGAGCCAATCGATGACCGACGTTTATCCTCAACGACATATCATGGAAGTTTGGGATATTTCTTGAAGTCAGGCTTTCTCTTTTCCAAGAACGCCTTACCACCCTCCTGAGCCTCATCGAGGAAATAATAGAGCATGGTAGTATCGCCAGCCAATTGTTGAATGCCTGCCTGTCCATCGAGTTCTGCATTCAGACCAGCCTTAATCATTCGCAGCGCCAATGGGCTACGTTCCATCATAGTCTCAGCCCATTCCACGCATTCATCCTCCAGTCGGTCGAATGGTACCACTTTGTTGACCATTCCCATCCTCTCAGCCTCCTCGGCAGTGTATTGCCGGCACAGGAACCATATTTCGCGAGCTTTTTTCTGGCCTACGATTCGTGCGAGGTATGAAGCGCCAAATCCAGCGTCAAACGACCCCACCTTGGGTCCTGTTTGTCCAAATATGGCATTCTCACTGGCAATGGTTAAGTCGCACACCAAATGCAACACATGTCCCCCACCGATGGCATATCCATTGACCATGGCGATGACGGGTTTGGGCAGTCGGCGTATCTGCATCTGCACGTCGAGCACGCTGAGCCGGGGCACTCCCTCCTCATCCACATATCCTCCACGCCCTTTCACGTGCATGTCACCACCCGAGCAGAAGGCCTTGTCTCCTGCCCCTGTGAGTAATACCACAGAAATATCCTGCGCCTCTCGGCAATAGTCAAAGGCACGGGAAAGCTCCCATGTCGTCTTCGGTGTGAAGGCATTACGGTAGCGTGGACGGTTGATGGTTATCTTTGCGATACCGTTGTATTCCTCAAAAATTATCTCCTCAAATTCTCTGATGGTTTTCCATTCTCTTTTTGCCATAATTGTTTCATTTGTTGATAATAGTCGTTGAGAGCCTTTGTATCAGCTTCCATATCTGTCAGCACCTCCAAAAGCATTGGGCGCTTTGTATTTTTTGTGATTAATGTGACAACACCTATCTGCATCTCCTCCATAGTGCGTGCACGGAGATAGCCTATATCGTTTTGTGCACAGATGCCCTGAGCCTGCGTGTGGTGCTCACCTGCCACAAACCGCCGTCTTGCTTCGCTCTGCTCCAGTCCTTTCAGGTTGGAGAAAATGCCCCCACCCCCATTGTTGAGCAGGATGATTCTCAGATTACCTTTCAGATTTTGATTCCAGAGCGCATTTTGGTCGTAAAAGAAACTGAGGTCGCCGATGACGCAGAATACATAGTCGTCGGTTGCTGCAGCGAATCCTGCCGCCGTAGATAGCGACCCTTCGATGCCATTTACACCGCGGTTGCAATATACAGGCTTTTCAGCATAGATATTTGCAAGTCGGATGGGTAAACTATTCGCATAATGCACATGATAGTCGCATTCCATATCAGCCATTTGCTCCTCAAAATACTTCACCGTGGCCATTTGTGAGAACGCGGGTTGGTAGTTATTGGAGATGTTTCTTGCAAAACTGAGCACACGAGCCCATTTATATTGAAAATCGTGAGTTCGGGAGTTTTTAAGTTCGGGAGTATTTATGTTGGTAAGTTCAGATTTCGCATTGTACAAATCGAGCAAGGCGTAGAATAAATCTTCCACATCTCTCATCTGAACGACATCTGTTAGATGCATAGATACATCGTGGATATTACCATCTTGGTTAATCATCACCACCTTTGCATCTTTTGCCCTCCGCATAAACTGTTTCAGCCGCTTGCTAACCACCGTCCCACCGAAATATAGAATAAAATCTGGAAGGTACTCATCTTGTTCGCCAATGAGCGACAAAGTCTCATCCACATGTATCGTCTGTAGAGGAAGATTACACAACCGCTCAGAAAGCACCACCCCCAGAGTATCCATCAATTCGAGCGCTTTACGCCTCGTGTCATTATCGTAGAGATGGATATCCGAAAAATACTGTCCTATTACCACCATAGGGCGTTTGGCCTCCCATAGCCATCTCGCCACTTGCGTGCCGTCGCATCCCTCAAAACGACGGTGGATGACCCTTTCTTCAGGCAATTCTTCCACCATGAATCCAAAGAGCGGCTCCGCAATGGGCACATTGATATGTACTGGACCGTCTGCGGGGAATCGTGTGGCTAACAATGCCTCATTGACAAGACGGTTGCAATACCAATGATTCTCATCGTCATTGATATTCTCTGGCAAAGTCACCGACTTATTCACTAAAGTATTGAAGGCGTTGGGCTGAGGTAATGTCTGTCCGTCCAATTGTTCTATCCATCGCTGAGGTCTGTCTGCCGAGATGACCACTATTCTGTAATGTTGTTCGTGTGCCTCTGCCACTGCCGGTGCTAAATTGAGCAATGCCGAGCCAGAAGTGACACAAACCACCACAGCCTGTTGTGTTGCTTGTGCTATTCCTAATGCAAAGAATCCTGCGCTACGCTCATCAGTCACAGGATAACATTTGATTTTCGGGTGTTCAAAAAGATTGTGCACGATAGGTGCATTACGGCTTCCGGGGCATACCACGGCATGTCGTATGCCATGAGCTACGAGCAATGATGTGAGAATGTTGATGTTTTTCTTTTCGCTATACATTTTATTCTTCCAGCAAGCTTCTCATTGTCTGCATTTTATCTTCCGTTTCGTTCCATTCAGTTTCCATGTCACTGTCGGCGAGCAATCCACCGCCAGCATACAGAGAGTAACCTTGGCTATCGATTCGCATGCATCTTAGTGCCACATAAAGATGGGTATCAGTAGCGGGCGACAATGGGCCGACAAAACCACTATAATAGTCCCTTCGCGCATATTCATTACGGAGGATAAAGTCGCGTGCCGCCTCTTTTGGCAGTCCACAGACCGCCGGTGTGGGGTAAAGTCTGCTGAGCAGTTGTCCTAACCTATCGCTCTTGGGCAGTGTGAAATGGAAGTCGCTACGTAAATGCACTAAGTTGCCTGCCCTCATGGTATAGGGTCCAAATTCCTCAATATCATTGGTGAAATATTCCAGGCACTCGGTGATATAGGTAGATACAAACCGTTGTTCCTGGATATTTTTTATGTTCCATACGATGGAGCCATCATCACGGTGCCGCATGGACGAGACATTGGTCTGCGGTGGGTTGTCAAAATCCATCTGTTCCTCACTGAGGGCCATTGTACCTGCAAGAGAAACAGTATTCCAATGGGTACCATCGCCTTCAAGAAGCACCTCAGGAGTTGCCATCAGCCATGTGCCACAACGCTCTGCCGATACCAATGCCACAAACATTCTGGGGTAACGCAGACAAGCCTTTTTCATCAGTTTTAGTGGCGACTGCATCGTCTGTGGTTTTTCACGACAGCATCTTGCCAGAACTATTTTTGAAAATTCACCATCGACAATATGTGAATGGAAATTGGCGAAGTCGATGGAATAATGCATTTTCTTTCCGTTGTAGAGTTTCAAACCCTTCGGCAGGTCATAACATGCCTCCTTGAGTTGACCGAGCACCTCTTGATATTCATCATCCTGACTGTCAAGTTGTTGCGCGGGGATATCCATCTGTCTGTCAGCATGTAGAAGCAACACAGGATTTTGTTTATTCGTACTGAAAGGTGCGATGACGAACCCTTCTCTCCCATTCAATTCATGCACCGAAGAAAACTCCTGTGGTTTACTATCATCCTGTATCACTAAATGACACATTGTATCATAGGGTAGTCGGTATATGGCAAAAGCGGTCATATCAGCTATTTTTTTTCGACGAGATAATATAGTTTGTAACTGTGACAGTGGAGATGAGTTCTCCGGCAGAATTATTAACCTCCACATTCCACACGTGGATGGTCCTGCCTTTCTGCATGAGGTGGGCTATAGCCGTAACGGTATCACCCTCGGCAACGGCCTTGACATGGCTACCACTCACGCTGATGCCTACACATATTTTTCCAGGGCATAGTGCCGATGAGCCCACCCCGGCTAAGTTTTCGGCCAATGCCAATGATGCCCCGCCGCTAAGAAACCCAAAGGGCTGACGGTTGCGCTCATCCACTTTCATGGTGGCCATACACATATCGTCGTCGGAGGTTGAAATGAAATTCATTCCAAGATGTGTCGAAAGATTGGGCTGCCGCTCAATAATCCGTTTGATTTTTTCTACATCCATAGTTTTAGACTTTTGTTATCATGGTGTCTATGTTGCCTTTCGGCAGACAAAAGTACGAATAAAGGTTGAGATATATGCGGATTTTTGGAAGATTAACGCAAATGAAGTGGTTTTTCAGCGATTTTACCATAGGTATTTCTTTTGTGCTTAAAAAATATGGCATATTCAGTTTATTTTTGTACATTTGCAACCGAATCAGCAAATTCTTAAAAACACATGAATATTTTAGAACTTAGCGAACAAGAGATTGGTCGCCGCCAGAGTCTTCAGGAGCTACGCAATATGGGTATCGACCCATATCCCGCAGCCGAGTTTCCCACCAACGCATTTTCAACCGACATCAAAGAGCAGTTCGACGACAACGCCGAGCCCCGCCAAGTGATAATCGCCGGCCGTTTGATGAGTCGTCGCGTGATGGGTAAAGCCAGCTTTGCCGAGATACAAGATTCCAAAGGTCGCATCCAAGTATATATCACCCGTGACGACATCTGTCCGGGAGAAGACAAGAACTTATACAACACTGTTTTCAAACGTCTGCTTGACATTGGTGACTTCATCGGTGTCGAAGGTTTTGTGTTCCGTACCCAGACAGGTGAAGTCAGTGTCCACGCCCAGAGTCTCAAGCTATTATCGAAAAGCCTTAAGCCACTGCCCATTGTGAAATATAAAGACGGTGTGGCTTACGACAAGTTCGACGATCCCGAACTGCGCTATCGCCAGCGTTATGTGGATTTAGTAGTGAACGAAGGTGTCCGCGATACATTCCTTCAGCGAGCCACCGTCATCCGCACGATGCGTCGAGTGCTCGATGATGCAGGCTACACCGAGGTGGAGACTCCAACTCTCCAGATGATTGCCGGCGGTGCCAGTGCCCGCCCGTTTATTACCCATTTCAATGCTCTCGACCAAGATATGTATATGCGCATTGCCACCGAGCTGTACCTGAAACGCTTGATTGTGGGTGGTTTCGAAGGCGTTTATGAAATAGGTAAGAACTTCCGTAACGAGGGTATGGACCGCAACCACAACCCAGAGTTCACTTGTATGGAACTCTACGTGCAATACAAGGACTACAACTGGATGATGTCGTTCACTGAAAAGCTGCTTGAAACCATCTGCATCGCAGTTAATGGTAGCACAGAACGTGAAATCGACGGTAACATCGTGAGTTTCAAGGCGCCCTACCGCCGTCTGCCGATTTTGGATGCTATTAAAGAGAAAACAGGCTACGACCTCAACGGTATGGGTGAGGATGAAATACGTGAAGTAGCCAAAAAGCTGAACATCGAAGTTGACGACACCATGGGTAAAGGCAAATTGATTGATGAGATTTTCGGTGAGACCTGCGAAGGTAGTTTCATTCAACCTACTTTCATCACCGACTATCCCGTGGAGATGTCGCCTCTGACCAAGATGCACCGCAGCAAGCCTGGCCTCACTGAGCGTTTCGAACTGATGGTAAACGGCAAAGAACTTGCCAATGCCTACAGCGAGCTTAACGACCCCATCGACCAGGAGGAGCGTTTCAAGGAACAAATGCGACTGGCCGACAAGGGTGACGACGAGGCTATGATTATCGACCAAGACTTCTTGCGAGCCCTTCAATACGGTATGCCTCCCACCAGTGGCATCGGCATCGGCATCGACCGCTTGGTAATGCTGATGACTGGCAAGACCTATATCCAGGAAGTGTTGTTCTTCCCTCAGATGCGCCCCGAGAAGAAAGCTCCACGCAGCAGTGTGGCAGAATGGGCCGCCATCGGTGTGGGCGAAGAATGGGTGCCCGTGCTCAACAAGTGCGGCTATTACCTCATTCAGGACATCAAGGATGTCAATCCTCAAAAGTTACAGATGGATGTCTGCGGTGTGAACAAGAAATACAAACTTGGATACGAAAATCCTAAGTTGGATGTCTTTGCCAAGTGGATTGAAGGAGCGAATCATTAGAATTGAGAGCGACGGCTTTGCCGTCGCATAAGGAAAAAGAAACAACTTAAGTCTCTCATTTCTAAGGTCTAAAGTCTAAAAAAATGTTCGATTGCGGTAAGATAGCGATAATCGGCGGCGGCAGTTGGGCTACAGCCATTGCCAAGATTGTGGTGGGTCACACCCATCACATCGGATGGTATATGCGCCGTGACGACCGCATCGAAGACTTCATCCGCTTAGGGCACAATCCAGCTTATCTTGCCAGCGTGCATTTCAACACCGAAGAGATTTTCTTCTCCAGCGACATCAATATAATTGCAGAGAACTACGATACATTGGTGTTTGTCACGCCCTCTCCCTACCTAAAAAATCACTTAAGAAAGCTCAAGACCCGTATCCGCGAGAAATTCATCGTCACCGCCATCAAAGGTATCGTCCCCGACGAGAACCTCGTATGCTCTGAATATTTCCACCATATCTACGACGTGCCCTACGACAATCTTGCCTGCATTGGCGGACCTTCGCACGCCGAGGAGGTGGCACTTGAACGTCTCTCCTATCTAACTGTAGGTTGTAGCGACATCGACAAGGCAAAAGCCTTCACACAAGTACTATCAAGCAACTATATCAAGACCAAGACAAGCACTGATGTCACTGGTATCGAATATTCCTCCGTGCTCAAAAACGTCTATGCTATTGCTGCCGGCATCTGCAGCGGTCTAAAATATGGCGACAACTTCCAGGCCGTGCTTATGTCAAATGCTGTTCAGGAGATGTCTCGATTCCTCAAAGTTATCAGTCCTGTAGAGCGCAATGTCTATGACTCCGTCTATTTGGGCGACCTACTTGTGACAGGTTACTCCAATTTCTCACGCAACCGGGTTTTCGGCACCATGATTGGCAAAGGCTACAGTGTGAAGAGCGCACAGATAGAAATGGAAATGATAGCCGAGGGCTATTTCGGCACCAAGTGTATGAAGGAGGTCAACCGCCACACCCATGTCAACATGCCTATCCTCGATGCCGTCTATAACATCCTCTACGAGCGCATTTCACCACAAATAGAAATCAAGTTGCTTACAGACAGTTTCAGATAGTCCTATCCAAGAATTTGAAATACTGTAGATTACACCACTCTCTTTCCCTTCATTATTTTAAAGAATAAATCTATCATTAAAACAATCATAAAAATGAAAAACATCTGCTTAGACATTACTAAAGCCGCCCAATTTCTCAATGAGGGCGCAGTGAAAGCCTATGAGCCCCAAATCAAGGCAGCACAAGAGGCACTTGAAAATGGCACATGCCCTGGTAACGACTTCTTGGGCTGGCTACATCTTCCATCATCCATCAGTCCCGAATTTCTCGACGAGGTACAAGCCACAGCCGATGTGCTGCGTGCCAACTGCGAGGCCATCGTCGTAGCAGGCATCGGCGGCAGCTATCTTGGTGCCCGTGCCGTTATAGAGGCCCTTGGCAACTCTTTTGCCTGGCTTATAAAAGACGACAAGAACCCATCGATTCTCTTTGCTGGCAACAACATCGGCGAAGACTACTTGTCGGAGCTCACCGAATACCTGAGCGACAAAAAATTCGGTGTTATCAACATCTCCAAGTCGGGTACGACCACAGAGACAGCCCTTACCTTCCGTCTGTTGAAGAAGCAGTGTGAGGCCCAGCGTGGCAAGGACGAGGCTCGCAAAGTGATTGTGGCCGTGACAGATGCCAAGCGTGGTGCTGCTCGCACCTGCGCCGATAAGGAAGGCTACAAGAGCTTCATCATCCCCGACAACGTTGGTGGCCGTTTCTCCGTGCTCACCCCCGTGGGTCTACTTCCTATAGCCTGTGCCGGTTTCGACATCAAAGCCCTTGTGGCTGGTGCTGCCGACATGGAGAAAGCCTGTGGAATCGATGCACCCTTCGACGAGAACCCCGCCGCCCAATATGCCGCCGTGCGCAACGGTCTCTATAGTGCAGGAAAGAAGATAGAGATTATGGTAAACTACCAGCCAAAGCTGCACTTCATCAGCGAATGGTGGAAACAGCTCTTCGGCGAGAGCGAAGGCAAGGAAAACAAGGGTATTTTCCCTGCTTCCTGCGACTTCACCACCGACCTCCATTCCATGGGACAATGGATACAAGAAGGCGAGCGCACCATCTTCGAGACTGTTATCAGCGTGGAGCAACCCAACCGCCGCCTGCTCTTCCCCGAGGATGAAGAAAACCTCGATGGTCTGAACTTCTTGGCAGGCAAGCGTGTAGATGAAGTGAACAAAATGGCCGAACTGGGCACCCGTCTTGCCCATGTCGATGGTGGTGTTCCCAACATCCGTATCGCAGTACCCGAACTGAACGAATACTACATCGGTCAGTTGATTTACTTCTTCGAGATAGCCTGTGGCATCAGTGGCAATGTTTTAGGCGTTAACCCGTTCAACCAACCCGGTGTAGAAGCCTACAAACGCAACATGTTTGCCCTTCTCGACAAACCCGGCTATGAAGAAGACAGCAAGGCTATCAAAGCAAGACTCGCAGAATAATGCTTGAAGAAAAAATAACGAAATACTTGGAAAGACACGGCTTTGAGAGGTTTACTCCCAAAGCCGTTCTCTTCGACATGGATGGTGTGCTCTACGACTCGATGCACCATCACGATATCGCGTGGCAACAGTCGATGCATGAATTTGGACTCACCATGCCCCCTATGGGAGCCTATCTATATGAAGGCATGCGAGGACCGGAAACCATTCAGAAACTGGCCCGTGAACAATGGGGTCGTGAATTGTCGGAAGATGAGGCACAACGAATGTACGACCGCAAATCGGCCATTTTTATTGAATTAGGCGGTGCCAAGCAGATGTATGGCATCCTCGACCTTATGCATGCCGTGGACAACGCAGGTATGACAATAGGTGTGGTAACCGGCAGCGGGCAGCGCACCCTAATTGGCAAATTAGAGAAGGAGTTCGATGGTCTCATCGAGGCATCGCATATCGTTACAGCATACGATATCAGGCGTGGTAAGCCCCGTCCCGACCCTTACCTGATGGGGTTGCAGAAATGCGGTGTTCAACCATGGGAAGCCATCGTCGTAGAGAATGCTCCTCTCGGTGTACGAGCTGGTGTGGCAGCACAAATTTTCACTGTAGCAGTGAACACAGGTCCCCTGCCCGACCAAGTACTCAGTGACGAAGGTGCCCATTTGGTGTTGAAAGATATGGTTCAATTCCTGAATATCTGGCAGACAGAATTCTGCAAGTATTGTCTGCAATAATGGTTATATGCCATGCAATTTTTGTTGGCATCCTGCGTTTATAGAAAAAACAACACATTAGTTATGATTCGTATATATCCATTGAGTTTTTTTGCTCTTTTTATGGCTTTCGGCCTATTATTAACTTCTTGCGATGATGACGATGGCGTAATGGAACGCCCCGACTATACCAGCATCAAATATGACTTAGAGGTGAGCAGTGATTTTCTATCTTTGTATAATATAGATGTGGAATACAAGAAAATCAATGGCGACCAAGCCAAAGAACAAGTAAAGGATATCGTCTGGGGATACAAAGAAAAAGTCGATGGCGAACGTCCCATCGACTTCCAACTGAATATTGTTGCCAATGCCCGTGAGATTACTAAGAGCAGTAGTGGAAAGGCACATCTAATAGCCGATGTCAGCATGGAGTACTATACGAAAAAGACCAGTGCAAAACGCATGCATCAAAAGACCATCGACAGAGAGATAACCAATGACATCGAATATATCAAAGAACATCCCACCATTGTCATAGCAAGTTTCACCACGTCAGGCGGAACGGAATAAGACCAAGTTATCCCACAATTTCTGCCGACCCGATGCAGCAGTGATGGTGGCTATCATAGACCACACAAAACTGCCCTGGCGCCACACCATGAACCGCCACCTCGGAGTGAATGATATATTCCCCTTCACCCACCTGCTCAATGATGGCACGATGGTATTCTGGCGTGTGTCGAATTTTAAAAGTGACATCCTTCATTTCCACTTTCTCCGTGAGGAAGTGGAAATCTTGTATCTGGAAAGTATCCTTGAAAGCGGCTGTGGGTTCATAACCTTTACTGACATAAAGGATGTTAGCTGGTATATCCTTTTTCACGACAAACCAAGGACCGCCGCCAAAGCCCAAGCCATGGCGCTGGCCGATGGTATGGAACCACAGTCCGCGATGCTGCCCGATTTTCTTTCCCGTCTCCAACTCCAGCACTTCGCCCGGATTGTCGCCGAGGAATCGGCGGATATAGTCATTGTAGTTGATTTTCCCAAGGAAACAAATACCTTGCGAATCTTTGCGCCGGGCATTAATCAAATGTTCCCGCTCAGCAATTTGACGCACCTCATCCTTCATATAATGACCGATTGGAAACAATGCCTTGCGTAACTGCCAATCGTAGATTTGTGCCAGGAAGTCCGTCTGGTCCTTCACTGGGTCGGGACTAGTGACGAGCCATTTCTTGCCATCAATGATTTCTGTCTGTGCATAGTGCCCAGTGGCAATGAGGTCATAGTTGTGCCCCACCTTGGCATCGAAAGCCCCAAACTTAATCAGTCTGTTGCACATCACGTCGGGATTGGGCGTAAAGCCGGCGCGCACTTTCTCGATGGTGTAGCGAGCCACCTCATCCCAGTACTCACGATGGCAATCCACCACCTCCAATAGGCAGCCATATTTCTTAGCCACCACAGTAGCCATCTCCATATCTTCCTCCGAGGTACAGTCCCATTCCTCATCCTCCTCAGGACCTATTTTGATATAGAAACAGTCGGGATGCAGCCCCTGACTCACCAATTCATACACCACCACCGAACTATCCACACCGCCAGACAGCAGCACAGCAATTCGCTTGTCATTCAATACTTCTTTCATGCTTTTTCATTTGATGCCGCTAAGATAGCAATATTTTTGGAAACGACAAAGAAACAATGCAGTTCGATTCTCAATTATTCATAACTTTGACCAAATTCAAGAGAAAAATGATCCTCGAAAAGTTCGGGATAGAACGAACTAAATGTTTCTCCGTATTATTTCCTTTCATCTGCTCTATTTCACAATACAATTCACCAAAAACATCACATCAGACAAATCGAGTTTACCAGAGTGGTTTACATCTGCAGCAGCAGGGATAAAGCCAACAGTCGTTTGTCCTACCAAATAATTGACCAACTGCATCAAATCATTTATATTCACGATACCATCGATATTTATGTCTCCCATAGGATTCTGCTTCCGAAGATCAGATATTGTAAAGATACTTTCATCATTCATCTCACACTCCACCAAATAGCTACTGCCCCCAGCAAGATAAAAATAACATGGATTGAGTGGTCCAAGTTCGCTTCCAACCCCCTCTATCCACCACCCAGCAGGTAGGCCCAACGGACGGGTAGTGTATTTGTATTCATAGTTTACCAAGAGAGAATGTCTTTGAATGCCGTTGAAACAAAAGAGTTTGTCAGCATTATTTTTCATGGAAATATCCCATTCTTCCGGAGATAATATGGGTTTTATTATTCTTGTCGAATCCAAGGGAATATTGAAATCATAGAGAACATAACTTACCACATAGTCTTTGGGAAAGAAATACACAATACCATTGTCATTGTCCTCATACAAAGCCAATTGATACTCTTTAGTGTTAGTGTTATTGATGTTATAAGCATACATTTTTTTGCATGCCACATTGTCAATCAGCGTATCACCTTCTAAATAATAACAATAATCATAATCTATGTATTGAGGAAATTCAGTATGATATTTCATTTTCCAGACTTTCCCCTCTTCCACAAAGGGATGGTATTGGAGGCTCTGAGCGTAGCAAGGTGCTATGCTCAGGGCAATGATAAAAAGAAAAAAGTATGATTTCATGTCTTTTTTCGTTTGATGCCGCTAAGATAACAATAATTTTGGAAACGACAAAGGAACAGCGACAACATTTCTTCATTTACATGACTGCTCAACTCTAATTCTTTTTATAATTTTGGATAAGTTACTCCATCTTCCATATAACAAAAATGCAATAAAATGATAATGCAGTGATATCATATTCGTTGTGCCTTTAGGTACGCGATATATGTCACAAGCCATTCCCCTTTAATATCGCATATCTAAAGGCATGCCCGTCTGCTCACCGATTCTTCTTCCAGCCATTGAAATGGCTGGCTACCCAAATTAAACCCCTAAAGGGGTTCTGCCGCCCAGCAATGTGCGTTAATGGCCTATCTGTTATTCTGGGCCGGTAGGCTGCTTTTTTCGTGTAAATTCGAGAGATTCGTGTTCGGTTTTTCACAACCACTCCAACCTCTCCTTGTCCTAAGAAGAGGCTTCAACCCACCCCCCGTCCCCCGCCCTCTCCAGGGCGGAGGCTCAACCGTTGCCTGCGGCGATTATTTCTCGCCATGGCAAAGTCGAAACGCGTTTCACTTTGCTCATTTGGCTTACCGAAATAATTGTCTACTCGTCGCTCTTACACTAAGGTACCCTCGACCCATCAAAGGGTCGGGGTGATTTCTTACGCAACAGAGTTGCGATTTTTGTGTTCGCTACGCTCACCGCTATAAAGCTCCTCCTACAAGCTGAGTTAGGGGAGGTCTCACAAACTAATCAGTCCCCCTCCTCTTAATAATAGCAGGTGAAATCAGTCCCCCTCCTCTCAGGAGGGGGTAGGGGAGGTCACATAATGCATTTGCGCTTATAGTGCTTATCCTCATGCCGTTAGGCATCCTCTCCCACCTCCATTCCTCCGTAGAAAAATTCGTTGCAGCCGAGTAGGCTGCACATTTCGTAGAGTAACTTCCATATAACAACATCCCCTAACTTGCTTCTTGTTATTTTTACTTCATTTTAATATATTAAACCGTAACTTTGGATAAGTTACTCCATCTCGGCATTAAAAATGAATAAATTCATTTTGTACTGCACTCGATTTTCCGTAACTTTGTACGCAAAAAAAATCCCACTATGAACGTAAAATTTAAAATGCCCAAATTCACCCGGCATCTGACCAATAAGACATTCTGGAAAGAACTGTTACTGACCATTCTGGCCACCACCATCTCCATAATTTTGACATTCGGAACAGCCCATGTGATAGAGAAACGGCAAAAAGAAAAAGCCGGAAGACAGGCAGCCATGATGGTGATTCACGACATGGACCAAACAGCAGAAGATATGCATAAAAGAGCTAAGGCAGAAGAGAGTTATTTCAATATGGCACAATATGTAATCAACAATTTTGACCGTATAGATGCCATCTCTGAAGACACACTTACTACCGTTTTCAACTATCTGCTCGATTACAATTTTTCTCCTGTCAATGATTCTAAAGAGAAAATATTCCATAGCAGTCAGGATTCATGGAGGAACATCAACAACGCCAATTTTATCGACCTTGTTCAAGAGTTCTACTATAACCGACGTGTTTACGATGATTATTTCAAAAACGACATACGTTTTAAAGCACCCATCTCACAAGAAGAACAATATCAAATGATGTTCCATACGCCCAACTATGATTTAATATCAAATGTAAAAGATATTCTCAAACAAATTATTAATAAAGACGAAGTTCAATTATACCTAATTTATTCTCCTGCAAGGGCAAGGTCTTATCAGTTGCTTGCTGACGAATGGCAGAGGATGAGCGATAAAGGAAAGTTTATATTAGGTATAACAGATAAAGAACTCGATGAATACATTGAGAAAAACAAACACGCTGGAAGGCCCATCAAAGAAAAAGAGTTGGTAGGCAAGTGGACGACCAAATCTGATATAAGCACAGAGGAAATAGAGTTCCTCAAAGATCACACTTTTACACATCAAGTATCACTACATATCAATAATCCTTTCTATACAGGAAGTATCATTTCCAAAAACACCTTTCGAGGGACATGGCAAATTGAAGACGACTCGCTCATCAGAACATACAGTCCCATTTTTGATTATGATTTAGATGTAAGCCAGATTACTTATACACCAGCGATGAAAGATTCTGTTGAGAGTTTTATCGCAAACAACAAGAAAAAGGCTAAGGAATTGATAGAAGAAGCCAAGAATAGCCCTACCGAGAGGCGACAATCCGAAGCTGTCTATCTTGACAATACAGGCGACAAGATTGAGATGAATTTTCAAAGCGAATTGGAAGAAGTTGGAGTTTCTGCAACATACATGGTGAGGGTGAAATAATAGGGAAATTCCCCGGAGGAATAGGGTTAAAACTTTTGACAAGCGGAAATCCCATACTATATTTGCAACGTGAATCATGCGGATATAGATGGAAAAGATGCTATAGTCATAACAGATACTATAGTCACTACCAATAAGTATAACCCCTAAAAATGAAATGATATGAAAAAGCAATTATTCTTCCTGGTGGCAATTCTCAGTCTATTGTCAGTGACGCCTGCCTCTGCTCAACGTGGCCGTGGTGGATATGGCCATTCCAACTCCGGATACAGATACGGTGGCCACTCCCGCCACAGTTATACACCCAATATGTATGGAGGTCTTCGTTTCGGTTTATCTGCCTCTCACGTCAATTCCGATGCGCCCTATCTTGATGGTGGCAACACCCAGAGTGGTCTGAATGTTGGCGCTGTGGTGGGAGTTCAAATTGCCCCAAGCGCCCCTCTATTCTTCGAAAGCGGCCTACTATATACAGAGAAAGGTGGCAAGGGCAGTGATCATGGCGATAAGTTCACCTTCGACCTCAATTACATCGAGGTTCCCTTGGTTTTGAAATATTCTGCCTATGTAGCACCTGCCACTGCCGTGGAGCCATACGTGGGTGGCTATATGGCCTGCGGAGTCGGTGGCAAAATAAAGGATTTTGGTCAGCGTGCTGCTTACAACAGCTTCAGTGATGGTGGATTCAAGCGTTTCGACGGTGGCATCCGTGTTGGTTGTGGCTTGGCTTACGAAATGTTATACGCAGAAATCGGCTATGATTTCGGACTTGCCAATATCGGCGATGACGCATTCAACGACACCCACAATGGTGCCTTCTTCGCCAATATAGGCATTAATTTCTAAACATACAATCAATAAAATCGACACAGAGCCACAGAGGTACAGAGGTTTATCTTCTGTACCTCTATTATTTTTATCAATTTAGTTATGGTTTTCCAACGCTTACGAATTTTCTTCTCAATAGTCGGTTAGCGAAGACCAGAAGGGCAATAATGAAGATATAGACAAAAAGTAGTTGGAGGCGATTGATATGGATACCCTCGATACTTGAGCCAGGCAGTGATGAAACCCATGTGACAAGCGTATTTTGCAAATTCACCACGAAACGCAAGACCGCTGCCACCACTGCCATGGCTGGTGCCCACAGCGAAGCCACTATAAGAACGGCAGTGGCATATATAATAAAAGTGGCCAAAGGTATCACGATGAAGTTGGTAATCAAGAAATAAACAGAGAAACGCCCAAAATAATAGGCAGTAAGCGGAGCCACACCTAATTGAGCACATAATGATACCACCACCATTGCCCATAGCCACTTCAAAATGGGATGAGAGAAGAGAAATTCCCTGTTTACGAGCCCATAGACGGGTTTATAGAGCACTAATATGGCCAGCACCGCCATAAACGACATCTGAAATCCCACATCGTAGAGGCATAGTGGATTTGCCACCAGCATAACTATAGCTGTGAACGCTAATGCATTAAGTGACATACGGTCGCGACGTAGGATAGACACTAAGGCATAAATGGTAATCATCGTCGATGCCCTGACCACTGAAGGCGACAATCCCGTCAGCACCGCATACGACCATATGCCAGCTATAATCAGGAATTCCCGGAAAGCACCCATTCTCCTACTTCCCACCAAGAGCGACAAGAGCATATAGATAATGCCCAAATGCAATCCCGACAGCGCCAAGACATGTGATGCCCCTGAAATAGAATATACATCACGCATCTCTCGCGTAAGCCTCGACTTATCGCCCATCGTCATGGCCATAGCCACCGCCATTTCATCATCATCGCCCAACCCCTCCAAATATCGGTCCATTGTCTGTTGTCTAAAGCGCATAGCCTTCAGCACCGTACGGTCAGTATAACTGAGTGAACTGATATCAACAACCTCTCTGTGCCATGCGTCGGCAAACACCAACGTTGTCGCAGTAAAACCATGACAACGGAGATAGAGAGGATAATCGAAATTGGAATCATAGTAATTGGTGGGTGCCTCGAATATCGAAGAAAGCGCCAACCCGTCACCAACGGTTAGGTTATTCAATTCGGGTCGAAGACTATCTCTCAAGACAGATGCTTTCACACGTCGGGGCAATGCCTCGTCTCCCACCACCCATAGGTCCATTCTCGCCACCTTCCCTCGCTGCTGCGGCTGACTTGCCACAACGGCATGGTAAGAGACCTCCCCTTGTGGCAGTGGTTCCATGAGCGAGTCCACACTCCTTGTTATCAAGAATCCTCCTGCGATAAATGCCGCCAGCATGATTGCCACCCCTTGAACTACCTCTTGACGGATAAGCATTGCAGCGACCACACATGCAGCCATTGCTGACAGCCATCCCCACTGTGGCACTCCGCCCCATGTCTCGTATCCCACGAAGATACCTACCGCCAAGCATACGGCAATGCGCAGGAGAGGATGTAGCTGGAGAATTTTCATATAGGAATGATTGACATGCAAAATACAATAAGTTCGACAAAAATACACAAAAAAAGCAGTATGTCCAAGTAATGAGTTGACAAATCAACCAGAATCTTGTATAGCTGAATAAAAAGCATTATATTTGCACCTAAACTATGAAACTAATCAAAGAATTCTAAAATGGAACAACTAAAAAATGATTTTCTCACCATCGAAGTATCTTCACTTGGTGCCGAATTACAGAGTGTCAAAGACCTTAGTGGTCGTGAATATCTATGGCAGGGCGATGCCCGTTTCTGGCCCCGTCGCTCCCCCATTCTCTTCCCTATCGTCTGCGGCCTTTGGGAAGGTAAATACCGCCTTGGCAACAAAGAGTTTGCCATGGAGCGCCATGGTTTTGCCCGTGACAGCGAATTCAAACTCATCAAGCAGAGCGACACCCGTGTAACTTATGCTCTTGAGAGTTCGGAGGCAACGCTAAAAGTTTATCCCTATCATTTCATCCTCTCTGTGACCTACAAACTCGAGAAAAACCGCATCCACGTGATTTGGCACGTCCACAACATCGACAAACAAGAGATTCACTTCCAGATAGGTGGTCACCCTGCCTTCAACGTTCCCGACATGGCTGAGGGGGCCCCACTTGCCGGCGTCCTTCGTTTCGACAACGAGGGCACGGTTGAACGTATTTTCGGCGACGTAGGTGGCTGTATTCGTCCTGACCGATCCCCCATGGAATGTAATAAAGGAGTTTGGAAGTTCACAGAAGAGAGTTTCAAGGATGATGCCGTAATCATCGATCGCAGCCAACTACATCAAATCAGTTTACTGGACAAGGAGCAGCATGCTGTTGTGACAGTGGATTTCAAAGCCCCTGCCGTGGGTATCTGGAGTCCCTATGGAAAGAATGCCCCATTTGTGTGCATTGAACCATGGTATGGCATCCATGATGCCGTGGATTATCATGGTGACTTCCGCAACAAATACCTGATGAACCATCTGCAGCCCGGTGCGTCGTTCATGAGCCAATACAGCATCACCATCGGAGCTATCTAAAACCGATGATATCCAAAGCTGAAAGAAATTTGAAACAAAGAAAAACTTATACCGACTGACGCTTTCTGAAGAAGCGGAAAGCACAAAAAGCTAAGATGACGGCAGCGGCAGCACCGCCAACATAAAGCAACGTAGCGTTGCCAGGACTGTCTAATACAGTTCCTGGCAATGCTGCTTGTATGGTGGAATCTGGGGTGCCGCTCTGATTGAGTACGGCAGCTCCATCGGTGTTTTTCAGCACCGGCTCCGGTTCTTCATAATTTACCTCGTAGATATTGACGGCATTACCGCCACCATTGCTACGTCCTTGCGATGTGACGATAACATAGCGTCCATCGTTGGAAATGTCCAAGCCCACGGGGTAGGAATCGACGTCGATGGAGCACACCACCTTCATAGAGCGTGTGTCCATTACATAGAGTTTGGATGCGAGGTTACATGCTGCGAACACGAAATGTCCACTGGGCGATATTTCGATGGTACGTGCACCAGCTCCCACCTGACAACTCTCCCACCCCTGCAATGTGGTGGTTTTGCCTGAGATATTGTGGGCTGCCTCCATGAATTTATCCAATTTTATACGCTGCACATAACCAGCCTTATTGATACTGAGATACAAATATCCATCACGTATGACGAGGTGGCGCACATTGGGCATCATACCCAACACACGTCCCAGATACTCCTGCGTCTTCATATCGATGACGGCAATTCCGCCATTCCCCCCCATACATCCCACGAGCAAGTATCGGTCGTCGGGTGTGAAGACCGTTCCACGAAGGGCGTATCCACTGTTGTTGTCACGGTCCACAGATTGTGTGAGGCTAAAATTCAGCGGCAACACATAATCTACTACAAGTAGTTTCTCGTGAAACCATTCGTCAGGATTAAGGCTCTCGATATTGACCAATCCCACGGTATTGTTACCCCAGTGTGTGATAGCCACATGGCGTCCGTCGTGCGAACAAGCCACCATCTTTGGCAGTGGGCCCGTCTCCATGAGTTTGACGATTTCATCAGTTCGGGTATCGATAACCGCGATGGCTGATGGGTCTTGGGCATTAAGGTCGAACGTACGACGGTAGAATGGGATCCAAAGATATCTGCCACCATGCGAGAAAGTGGCCTCGACAGGTTTGCCCTGAAACGTATTTAAATTGTTGTGATAATGTGTGAACGGATAGAAATCGCTGGGTTTGCTCCACAAAGCATCATCCTTGCCATCTTTGAAATCGTAGCGGATAACCTTGAGCCGCTTATGTGACTCCATGTCGTACACCACAGTGCAACATCCCTCCAATGAGTTGACATAGTATTTTGTGCCATCGGGATGAATATTGGCCGACTTGGGCGAATTGATATAGACATCGCTATATTGCTGAGGACAACGTGGATAATTGACATGCTTGGTAGCAAGCGTTAGAGAGACGGCACCACCCTCAGGTGTGCTTTTAGCACCCACAGAAGGGTGTATAATCGACTGTGCCGAGATATTGACAGTCACAGCCGACAGAAGAATTACAAATAGTTTTTTCATTTTTTCTATTTAGGAGTTTGGGAGTATAGAAGTTTGGAAGTATGGCCCATCAATATGCCTGACGGTATTTGGCCTCGTCTTTATCGTCGAGCATACTCACATATGAATTATAGCGGCTTTGGGCAATATAATGGTCTTCCACGGCTTTGAGCACAGCGCATCCTGGCTCATGGGTATGTGTGCAATTACGAAAACGGCATTGGTGTGAGAATTGGAAAATCTCCTTGAAATAGCCACAGATTTCCTCCGGCTCCATATCGTATGCCCCAAAGCCTTTCACTCCAGGTGTATCAATGGCCCATCCTCCACCAGGAATACGAATCATCTCGCTGAAGGTAGTGGTGTGCATACCCGTGTTGTGTGCCTCGGAGATTTCCGCTGTGCGGAGATTAAGTCCAGGAATAAGCAGATTGAGCAATGTTGACTTCCCCACCCCACTGTTGCCACTGAAAAGCGAGATTTTATCATGAAGTACATCACGTAGTGCATCCATACCATCTCCCGTCTTTGCAGAGACTTGCAGACAGGTGTAGCCGATGGTCTCATAGAGTGTCACCATCATATCCTGGATATGCCGCTCCTGCTCGTCGAGCAAGTCGGTTTTATTGAACACGAGAACAACGGGAATCCTGTAAGCTTCTGCCGAAGCCAGGAATCGGTCGATGAAAGTGGTGGAAGTCTCGGGATAATTAATGGTGACAATGAGCAAAGCCTGATCGACATTTGCTGCGATGATATGGCTTTGCTTCGAGAGGTTGGGCGATTTACGCACAATATAGTTACGGCGGTCATCAATTTCATTGATAAACGCCGTCCCTTCTTGGTTACGGATAATATTTACCCTGTCACCAACCGCCACGGGGTTGGTGCTTCGTATGTCTTTTAGCCGGAAATTACCTTTGATTTTGCTTTCCACCGTTTCCCCATCGTCGGTGAGCACGGTGTACCAACTTCCAGTATTTCTGATGACGAGTCCTCTCACGAGCTATACGGTCATGATTTCCTTGTTCTTTGCAGTAATAATCTCATCAATCTTCTTGATGTACTTATCGTGGTGTTTCTGCAATTCAAGTTCAGCATCTTTCTCGTTGTCCTCTGAGAGTCCGTCTTTGATAGCTTTCTTGAGTTTTTCTTTGATGTCAGCGCGCACGTTTCTCACCTCCACCTTAGCCTTCTCTGCAATTTTATTGCATTGCTTGGTGAGTTCACGACGTCGTTCCTCAGTAGGTTGTGGTATTCCCAGACGAATAATCTCGCCATTGTTTTCCGGTGTGATACCGACATCGGAGTCCATGATAGCCTTTTCGATGGCACGTATCATTTTTTTGTCCCACGGACGAATAGCGATGGTACGTGCATCTGGGGTAGAGACATTTGCAACTTGGTTTAGTGGCACCATGCTGCCGTAGGAATCAACCCTCACACCGCTGACAATAGCAACGTTGGCACGTCCTGCGCGTATTTTGGCCAATGCTTCCTCGAGGAACATGGCGGCCATCTCCATTCTCTCCTCGGCTTCACTTAAAGTGGCTTTTACGTCAATCATATTGTGTCTAATTAGATTTATTGGGCACAAATGTAATTAAAAAATTATTTTCTCGCAAAAAATCAACGATTTTTTTGTCGTGCAAACGTTTAGATGCGGACATACACGGGGTATGTCTCTACGTTGGCAACTCAAAATCAAACAACTTGTATCTTGTCAACTCGTCAACTTGTCAACTCTTTCAATCTTGCACTCATGCGTCTTCTCTGATCTATTTTTCTACGGAGGAAAGGAGTAAAGGGAGGATATTCAAACGGATAAAAAAGGTGTTTATTTGCTTTTCCTCAACGACCGTAGTTCGCCTCCTCATACTCCTCACCTCCGTAGAATAAAAAAAGACATAAGTACTCCTGAGTCTTCTCTGAAAGGAGTTTGGTCTGTTGGGGAGGAAGTCCTGACGGACAGGGATAAGCATAAAAACACATTTGCGAATATTTATGCACAAAGGACGTTTTTGCACTTGACATGATGAAAATGATGTACTTTTAATTAATTTTGCACTGCGAAAGCGTAGGGGCATACCAGCTGAAAGACAACCTGAAACGATTAGACTTTAGTTGTTAGTTATTATTTCATTATTAGGGTGTCCAATATCACGTATTTTTTATATCAAGAATTATTAGAATTAAAGAATTTTTGCCATCAAATCGACTGATTAATAGGAGGATAGTTCTCAAATTCAGCAATTCGGGATGCTTAAAAATGAGAACAACAAATTGGACACCTTATTTCGTTATTTCGATATTCAATTCTCAATTTTCAATCTTCAATGGTAATGTCCCTTTAACTACCTTTTACAAAAGAGACACCCCGTTGTGACATCTCTACAACTTTTCCTCGACAAGATTTGTGAGATGGATGAATTGTGGGATGGAGAGTTGCTCTGGGCGGCAGGTCATCATTTCGTTGGCCATGAAAGTCTCGTCCATGACCTCAGGAGGGAGGATTTGCCGGAGGGATACACGCAGCATCTTGCGCCGCTGGTTGAAGACCGTCTTCACCACCCTGCGGAAGAGTTTTTCGTCGCATCCAAGATCTGTCACCTCGTTGCGTGTCATACGTATAACGGCACTCTTCACCTTTGGCGGCGGGTTGAACACCGTCTCATCCACGGTGAAGAGATATTCCACATGATACCACGCCTGTATAAGGACACTCAGTATGCCGTATGCCTTGTTACCTGGCTGCGAGGCGATACGCTGCGCCACCTCACGCTGAATCATGCCCGTACAACAAGGAATGATGTCCTTGTTGTCGAGCATTTTAAAGAATATCTGTGAGGAAATGTCGTAGGGATAATTGCCAGTGAGCACAAACGGATTCCCATCAAAGAGCGTATGGAGGTCCATACGAAGGAAGTCGTCGGCAATGATATGCTCTTTCAGAGCCGGGAAATGCTCATGGAGCCATCTGACCGACTCATCGTCGATTTCCACCACTTTTACCGGGCGTGGTTTCTCAATAAGAAACTGCGTGAGCATTCCCATGCCCGGCCCCACCTCCAAAACTGGAATATCGGGGCACGCATCGACAGTATCGGCGATATCCTTCGCCACATTGAGGTCGGTAAGGAAATGTTGTCCGAGGTTTTTCTTTGGTTTTACTTGACGCATAATTCAGGGGTAAGAGGTAAGAGGTGAGAGGTGAGAGATTACTTTTGATATATTAAGGAGGTAAGGAATGTGAGATCTAAAAAACTACTCATCCCACAGTCCTTTGTGAGATGTCATCTCTTCCTCGAACAAGCCATTGTTAGCATCCAGTTCACCACCATTGAGGGTTGGAGTCCCTGCCGGATTCTCACTAAAGCCATCATTGAGCAGTCTGATTCCCTTCATCGTGTAAATATCCACTTCAGGGATGATGTATAATTTCTTTCCCATATTATTTCACGATAAATTTAGATCCATTGTAGATATACAATCCTTTTGGCAGGCTGTTTTTATCATAGGAAGTACCCATTCTGCGTCCATCAATGCTATAGATGATACCATCATTCATATTCTTTACATTGACCTCGAAAATACCGTCGGTATCGAAGACTGCCTGTACGGCATCTCCTAGGTCGTTACCTGTCACGATAAATGCGCGGAAGGGATTGATACCCACGTTGCTGCCCACTTTTACAAACTGTCCGTTACTATAACCGTAATAGACAGCATCGTCACCAGAATTGAGCACCATTCGCTTCATGGTTCCCTTGAAGGTAACACCCTCGATGTTCTGCTCCAAAGCATCGGTCTTTTTCACTGACTTTTCACTGAGTGCTTCAAAGGCTTTTCCTGTGGCCGTCACCACGTATGGATGATTGGCTACCATGCTGTTGACTGGAGTAAAACGGAATGTACCAGCAGTAGAAACTTCTGTGAACTCATAAGCCTGAATACCCAGGTCGGTCATCTCCTGTGATGTGATGTCGAAAGGCAGGCATACCGTCACTTTCTTATCGGCGGTGAAATTACGGTTATAGCTGATTTTGGTAGTAGTGAAATCAGCAGGGGCATAGAAATCATAGGCACCGTCGGTAAGTACGAGCTTATTGCATAGGCCGTTGACCACAGCGTTGCAAGGCAGATAGGCTGGTTCCTGTGTGCTATTAGCTATAACAAGTGCATTTTTGTTCACACCACGGTCGTAGAAACTGAAACCATTGATATTTGTGACATCAGCATTGGTATCTGTCACGTGTTGTGTAGCGGTTGTGCTATAATAGCCCTGTGTATCAGCGCTCTTGATGATAGTGATGCCTCCCACCTGCCAGTTGGCGGCATCCGATGTGAGTGACACCTTTAAGACACCCTCCTCTGCCATCACATACTGTGCCTGTACTTTGTGCCACCCGTTGTTAATACCCTTCTCCACACACTCAACCACACCATTGGTGGTAACGGTTGACGTAGCACCTTCGGCGAGTCCTGTCAGACTTACAGTGGCTGCAGTGGCATTAGTGAGATCAGCTGTACCCACGTGAAGTGTCACCTGCCCCCCATCCGTTCCTCGTACAATGGCTTGTACAGTGTAGTCGCCAGCGGGATAATAGAGTGAATGTTGCATGGCGGTGGCAGTGCCACCCTGCGCCAATTTAGTAGTAGTGCCATCCCAACTAACGCCATCAACAAAAGTAGCATTACGCATCACGACAGGGTCGAAATAGAGACAATTCTCACTTGTAAATCCGTAAGTATCATAATAGGCTCCACTAATGAAATCAAGATTTCCCGTCTGTCCATTACCACTGAAAATAATCTTGTCTGGTACACCCTCGGCAATGTTTCTGGGTATACGCCAACGATAGATGTCATTGCCTGTACTCGACTTACCCACTTTGGTCATCTCGTGTCCAGGCCAATTTCCACCTGTATAATTTTTGTCACCATACCATGCCCATGCATAGTTCCATCCCGAAGGAGCATCGAAATATGCACGCACAATATTACCTGAGATATCACCCTTATAACATGAGGTATAATCTTTATACGTCCCATCATCTTTATAGTCGATATAGATATCTTCTGTGACATTGGTAATGTCACTTGTTTTACTACTTCCATCTTTAGATACAATAACATTAACACTGGAAGAATGAAAGGTTTTCTTATACCATACGGTTCCATCGTCAAGAGTTACAGTTTCGGAAAGCTGTGCACCAGGCCAGTCACCGTTGGGATGCTCCTCTTCATGCCATGCATACAAGTTCAGATCACCCTGCCCCTGGTGCTTCATTACATATACTGTGATATCCTTGGTACTCTCAGCATCAATAGCGTCGAATGTTTCTTGATTATAAACACCATCATATAGATAGAGGGCAAAGTTGTCACCACTAAGAACGAGTTTATGTCCATTTGTATCAATGTTTGTCCCATATAAATTGCCGAGCGTAAGAATGATAGAACCTTTGGTACCAAAAGTTTTCAGATAATAACCCTTACCATTATCAACCACATATTGGACATCTGGATAATCATTAATTGGTTGATTTGTGATACCTGCAGCCTGTCTTGCTGCTATCATTTTCTTGATTTCCGGTTTGTATTGCTTCCAATGGGGAAGAAAAACACATGGTGTTCCATGCATAGTGAGAATCAGGGCGTTGGCGGCCAACACATTATTCTTCACTCGGTCACCATCATTACGATAGGTATCGTGGTTATCAACAAATGTGACAGCATAACGGCACCAATCCGGACTACCTGCGATACCCTTGTTATCGAGGGCTGTCCAATTGCTGTTGTTGAAAGCCTCATTAATTCTATATTTAAGGGGAAAGTCGAATGCTGCAGACTGCGGTTCCCAATTAGCGGGCCGTCCTGTCTCATTGATCCAGTCCCATACAACATTGTCATAGCTGGCATCCCAATATTCTCCCACAGAGAACTCTGGCTGTGCATGCATATTATACAATCCAGTATAATATCCTTTATATCCCTTAACCATATCATAACGGAAACCAACATAGCCGAGTTCATTTTTCAAGAAGTCGAGATAGTTGTAAATATTATCCTGCACTCTGGAGTCTGTATGATCCAAGTCACGGCATCCATCGAAATTATCAGCCTCATCATAGCGAGCATCACTACTACATGTGTATAGTGTACCATCATGTAGGCCACCATTTTGAGTGAAAACTTCATCGTTGGAACAGATTCCCCAAAGGTTGGACATATCAGTACACCAATTCACACTATAGGTCTTATTTGTAGTAGAATTTGTGTAACTCTCATTGGGGAAGTCAGCCCAGCCAGTCAGTCCGTTTTTATGGTTGATGACCACATCTTCGATGAAACCAGTTCCTTTCTCCTTAAAGGTCTGAATCATTTGGATCAACTCTTCCTGTGTGCCAAAGCATGAGTTGTGTTTCAGCCAATACACGGGCATATATCCCATATCTGGTGAATTCCAATAATCATCATTTTTAGTTTGCCCCGAATTAGGCACCCAGATAAGTTTAAAATATTGTGACAGTTCGTCGGCCTGACTGGTTAGGGTTGTCCATTTGGCATCCTCGTATGAGTCCCAGTAAAACCCTTGTAGCATCACGCCTCCATAATTTGCCGGCCATCCCTGAGCCAAGACACCCATTGGAATCAGCACCAACATCAATGATAGTAGTTTTTTTCTCATAACGTTATAGATTATGTTATTGAAGTTTTGTAAGTCCTCAACTTCAAGGTTATAAGATCTTTAGGTTATGAGGTTATGAGGTGAGATTTGCTCAAGCATATCGTTAGCCATACATATATCACCTTAAAACCTGCAAGCGAAGCGACCTAAAATCCTAAAAACCAGACGAGTAAGCAGCATCTTATTTACGCAAATAAATGTCGAAAACTCACAAGGGTTTCATGCAAACGATTGCATCTTGTTCTGGTTATTGATTGGCAAGTACTGTTTTTACTTTCTGCTGTTGGCCATCAATATTGAATTGGAGGGTTGCACCATCATTACGAACGTCAATTGTGACGGGAGCCCCCATTACCAATGGCAGATTCACGGTGCCATGACCGCCAGGAAAACCACAAAGCACAGGTATGTGATACTCATCGAGGAGGTCGTGAATCATCGCTTCCACACTCTCATAGGTAAACTCCGTTCCGCAGTCAGTCATCTCGCCAACGATAACCCCTTTACATCGGTCAAGTACACCATTCAACTGGAGGATACGCATCTGCCGGTCAATATTGTGCATCGACTCCTCCACCTCTTCAATAAAGAGAATGAGGTCTTTTCCCTTCGTTGCGTCAGCCTGTGAATGGAGATTGGGCACGAAGGTGCATAAATTACCACCAACAAGAGTCCCAGAAGCCTTGCCTATGATATTCTGAGGGTGGGCAGGTAATTCGTAACATGGTACCTTTCCCATGAGCAAGTCATGCAACAACTTACTGGAATTATCGGTGCCACCTTTGGCAAGAAATGAACTCATTGTGCCATGGATGCTCATCACGCCTGCCCTACTCATCAACCCGTGAAGCGTAGAGATATCGCTGAATCCCACAAGCCACTTGGGTGAGGCAGCGAGTTCTTTGAGCAACAACTGGTTGATATACTGGATGGTACCATAGCCACCACGGTTGCAAATGATGGCCTTAATGTCAGGGTCATTTAATGCCCAACGTATATCACTGAGACGTTCTTCCACCGTTCCTGCATATCTACCTAATACAACTTTGCCAACATTCGGACCAACGACAGGTTGGAGTCCCCATCCACGAAGCACGTCTGCAGTCTTCTCTACATTCTCCATTGGCGTGGAATAAGATGGAGAAATCAGAGCCACCTTGTCGCCCGCCTTCAGATAATCGGGTTTCACACAATTCAATGTCACAGGCTTGCCAGAAGCTTCGCAACACTGAGCATTAATATTCAAATTTGCCATTATAAGGGCTGTTATTAAAAATAGGTATTTTTTCATTTTAATTAAAATATGATTACAACGTATTTGAGGATTCTGTTTGTTAAGATTTTTCGTTTCCGGCATAGATACGTGCGACAATGGCCCCACTGATGTTGTGCCATACACTAAACACAGCGCCAGGAATGGCAGCCAATGGATATGTAGCGAAATGAATTGAAGCCAACGAACAGGCAAGTCCTGAATTCTGCATCCCCACCTCGATACTAAGTGCCACACACTTTTGCCTTTTCAAGCGAAGCACACGACCTGTGAGAAATCCGATAAGCAATCCCAAAAGATTATGAAGTATGACAACCAGAACTACCAATAATCCACCAGTCAAAAGTTTTGTCGCATTGTGTGACACCACAATGCCCACCACCATGGTTATCGCCAAAGAAGAGAGTGCCGGCAAATAGGGCACAATCTTTTTTGTGAGCTGTGGGATGAAACGCTGACACAATAATCCATCGAGGATAGGTGCAATGACAACATAGACAATAGATAGTAACATTCCCACAGTATCGACATCTACCATTGTCCCCGCCAACAACCACACCAGCAGTGGGGTCACCAGAGGTGCCAGCAATGTAGAGGTGGCTGTCATCCCTACAGAAAGAGCCAAGTCGCCTTTTGCGAGATATGTGATTACATTCGATGCTGTTCCACCAGGACAACACCCCACAAGAATCACGCCCAATGCCAATTCGCGTGGCAGGGAAAACACCCATGTCATCAACCATGCCAACAATGGCATGACCGTAAACTGTGCCAAACACCCCACAAGAATGTCCTTAGGGCGGGATAGCACCACGCGGGAATCCTTTGGCGACAGGGTCAATCCCATACCAAACATGATGATTCCAAGCAGTGGATTAATAGTCTTTGTATCAATCCACTCGAACGACGCTGGTATGAAAAGCGCTGTAGCTGCCACCACAAGCACTATAATGCCCAACCACTGGGCTATAAAAGAACAGACTTTTTTTATCATCTATCTATCCTACTCTCTTTAGACAACTTATATCTGACTAATAGAACATGGACTTCCATGTGTGACGATGATTTTCTCTATTGATAGACAAGCATCTCTCTTTATATTCTTTGGGCCAATACTTCTCAATGCATTTTTCAAGGTTGATGACATGGCTTCCTTTTAAAAGTACAAGGTCTCCGGTCTTTGCCATGGAATGAACTTTGTCCATCAATATCCCTACATTATCAAAGGAATCCACCTGTTTAGTTTGACTGATATTTGAAGAATCAACAGCCTTTTTCATCTTCGACCCAACAGTAAAAATAGTATCAAACTTAGACTGTGCCAAACACTCTATCACTTCCTTGTGAGAGGATTCTGTCAATTCTCCCGCCTCCTCTATATCTCCTATAATAACTATTCGACGTCCTTTTACAGGTATGAGGTCACAGGTATTCACGGCAGATTTAACAGACTTTGTCACTGCGTTGAAACAATCTGCATATACGAGTACCCCATCTTTGGAGGTAAACACATTCTGCCTAACCCCTGTAGTTCGATAGCGAGCCAATCCCTCAACAGCCTTAGTTGGTGGAACCCCTATCTCCACACCAGCAGCAAAAGCGCTGATAGCACATATAACATTATGAGTTGCGAACACATCGTAAAGCCTAACACGATATTGATCCTTGCTTTTTGAAATTATCACATCAAACGTCAGTCCACGCTCATCCATCTTGATATTTTCGGCATAATAATCAGCGTCTTTTGTCTTTGTTGAAACAGTAATGACTTTTCTTCCGTTTAACAGGTCAAAACGATCAAATTCATCCACATTAACAACAACTTTCCCATCAGGTGCCATGTTTTGAGTTATTGTGCAAGTATTCTCGACAATTTTCTCATAGCTACCGAATATTTCAAAATGAGCTTGATCTATAGATGTAATCACCACTAAATCTGGCGTTAAAATATAGGAATAGTGCTTTCCTCCATCAGGAACATTTTCTGTGACCTCTTGAAGAAACACCTCAGCACTTTTTGGAATATGTTGAACATTATAGGCAATAATATCCAAACAATTCTCACTTCTTAAAGAATAGTATGTTTTATAAAAAGTTTTACATACGACACCTATCATATCCTTTGTGGTGGTTTTACCTATACTTCCAGTGACAGCAACCGTTCTTGTGTCGGTACTCAAATCTTTATAGTACCGAGACAATCTATAAATAACGTCTAAAGGATTGTCACAGACCATACAAGGATAGTCTTCGTAGTCTTTGTCTGTTATCAAGAGTGCCACACCCCTTTTTATCATGGACTTAGCCTCTTTTTCATTTGTCACGTATGCAGCACTGTTCTTAAAAATATAAACAGCATTGCCAAAGCAAATAAAGGGTATAATAATTTTTCTATTGTTTATTGCCTTATCATTCAATTTAACAGTTTTATCGTCGAGTAAACTGTATAGAAAATCTATTGACTTGTATTTCTCTGGATTTCTAACATGCCTTACAGCATTAACACATCCCAATGAGAATTTTCTTATATAATTTTTTATTGCTTTCATAAATATTGTTATTTGAAAAAACGACGATGAACTCTTATTATAAATTGCAAAAGTACTGAAAAATAAATCAAACAGTATTTTATCAATAGAAAAATTATGAATTTTTTGTTATTTGTGATATTTTAAGTAAATTTGCATGCTAAAAATGATTTATTGGAAATGAAGAAAAAGACCAAGGACCTTTGGAAAGATAAGGTCATCGCTTTTGATGAGAAAAGCAGGAAACTATTGGATAAATGGCGCTTCACCCACCCTATTTATGAAAAATTCATCCTCGCTTTGGAATCATCAGTTTATCGTGCAGGAAATTACAAGCTGATTCCCGCCTTCAAAAGAGAATATTTGAAGATGAGAGACAGATATATTCCCGACTGGAAAGAAAAAGATCCGAAATATCTTAAAAAGCTCGAAAAAGATATGGTAAAAGCCCATATCTGCCATCGTATGGCCGCAGATGAATATTTTCTTTATGACTTTGAGCACCAAGACTACTGGCAACGCTGGGAATGGCTTTCTGATAAAGAACGTATGGACTTGATGCTAAAGTATTATGGTGAGGATGTGTTTGCAGAACTGACCGATAAGTCGTTTTTCTATCATTTAGCCAATCAATATTTTCACAGAGACGTATGCTTCATCGGTAAAGAGCGAGATTCGGAATTATTTATACAATTCACGAAAAAACATCCACATTTTATAGTAAAGCCTCTTGGAGGTAGTTTAGGTGCCAACACATTTGTAACAGAGGTTGACAGTGAAGATGCTGCTCGTAAATTATACCAGGAGCTCATGGAGAAGGAAGATTGGATAGCCGAAGAATTAATCATACAACACAAAGAGACAGAAGCTTGGAATCCGTCGAGTGTCAATACATTCAGGATACCATCATTCCGCGCAAAAGAAGGTGTTCATATTCTTCAACCATTCTTCCGTACAGGCCGCAAGGGGTCTGTAGTAGATAATGCTGGACACGGAGGCATATTTGCTGTTTTCGATCCAGAAACAGGCATTATTACCACCGATGGCGTAGATGAATACGGTGGAAGATTTGAATGTCATCCCGACTCAGGCAAGAAGTTCAAAGGCTGGAAAATCCCTTATTGGGATGAGTTGAAAGCCTTAGTAGCCGAGGTACATCACTCATTGCCAGAGCACCATAGATATGTGGGGTTTGATTTTGCCTTGACAAAAGAAGGCCAATGGGTGCTCGTTGAGGGCAACTGGGGCCAGATGGTGGGCCAGATGGCCGAACTCAAGGGAATACGTAAGAAATTTATAGAGTATATCTCATAAATTTTACCATTGATTGAGTATTGCATGAATTTTCATTATAGAAGGAGCAAATGGTATGTCGGCAAAGAGTAAGATAGTCAAATTTGTAAGGGATTTCAATGAACGGGTGAATGTGAAAGCCCGGCGGAAGCAAGCTTTCACCCGTAGAGACGACCGTATTTGCGGCAAAAAACTTACACCAGAACAGAAAGAGGAAATAAAGGAGTTTTGGGAAAAAATCTCGGGCACAAAAAAACAATATTTTGATTTTTTCTGGTATGAAATTTACAATGGTGTATGTAATGATAGTAGTAAACTGAAATATTACATTCCTAATGATTTTTATTATTGCTATGTAGATTATTATTTTGCCAATGACCACTTTTGCCGCAAATTTGATGACAAGACTTTATACGAATTGTATTTCCCCGAAGTAAAGCACCCAGAAACATTGGTAAAGCGTTCTGGTGAATGTCTTCTTGACAGCAATTACCATATTATCGATATGGAAAGTGCCATCCAACTATGTCATAAAGCTGGGAGCATTATCTATAAGCCAGCAGTTATCGAGAGTGGTGGGAAAAACATCAAATTCTGGTCGGTAGGCGAAGATGAACAGATATTATATTCATTGTTGAGGTCTAATCATTTTGTCATTCAAAAACTGTTACACCAACATGAAGTTCTCAATAACATCCATTCATCCAGCATAAACACTGTACGCGTTCTTACATTGTTATTTGATGGAAAGGTGAGAGTGATGTCGTCTATCCTTCGTATGGGTTCTAATGGCAACAAAGTAGATAATGGCTCCTCTGGTGGCATTTTCTGTGGTATAATGCCTGATGGCCATCTGCGCTCCGTGGCATACGATTTTACTGGCAAGTCTTTTGAATACCATCCGCAAGGCATCAAGTTTGCAGATGTTACAATTCCCAGTTATAAGAAAATCTGCGAACTCGCCACGCAATTGGCACCACGTCTTCAGAACATCACAAAAATGATTTCATGGGATTTTTGTGTTGGAGAAGATGGTGAACCTATTTTAGTAGAAGCCAATTTGTATTATAGCGGATGTACGGTGCTTCAAACCAGCAATGGTCCTATCTTTGGCGAGATGACCGAGGATGTGCTTCGCTATATATTTAAGCACAACCCCATGCTAAGGCACTAAATTCCCTACGCTTCGTCCTTGAGGTATTCCATGAATTGCTTTCGCACCCCTTTTTGTTCAGCAATCTGTCCAACAAATTGCCCAAGCGAGTTGCCTTCCACAAGCACCCATCCCTCTTGAGTCAATGCAAAGTCAAAGCCGACATACCTCTGCTTCATGGGCATCCTGTGTATTAACTCTGCAGCAATTTTTTTCAGTTGTTCGTATTGTGGAATCTGCCATCCTTTAAACGTCAGATGCGAATCGGGATGTTGCTCATATCTTCCGCCATATTCATCCACCCCATCGGTTGTAATAATACCCGTATCAGGGTTGAACACAGCAAAGACCCCTCCCTGTCCAGCATTATCCACGACCGCTCCTTTACGTCCTGTACGGAAAAAAGGCTGTAGGATTCTGCATCCATCATTTGTGCGGAAAGTTGGAATTCTGAGTGTGTTGACACTTGACGGGTTCCATTTTGCCATGTCAGGATGCTGTCTGATTAGTTCCTCTGCGATCCATTCTCCCTCACTAAGCAAATGGATATACAATTCCTCGGCCTCACTCACATTATTAACAGTGGCAATGAAAGTACCATTACCAGTAGTGCCTTCCATGGGTTTTACAATGAATTTCTCATGTAGTAAAGCAAAATGAACAAATTCTTCCATTGACGTTTCTGATGATATGACACAAACCTGTCGATGAAAATAATCTTTCATAATAGCATAGAATCGTGCCTTGTTTCTGGTATCATTAAAAGCCTCTTCGCTAGAAAGAGATAATAACATAGCATTACTATCCATATCAGAGAGCCATTCATGTCGTTCGTGGTATCCTTGGTCTTGAAAGTTGTATAACATATATTCAGATGGAAACATTCCATCCGTGAAATAACATTTCACAATGTCTTTTTCGATTCTTTTCCGTTTATTAGGATTATCCAAAACATCTGGCATATAATGCTTTAGTTGTTTATCTAAATCCCTCTTATATGCCGACGAAATCATTTTTCCTATTTTATAGTCGGCAAGCCTAAATCCCCCCACCACAGTGGGTAGAAACAAATAGTTGTAAAGCCAGAAACCTACTTTATGATTGTCCGCTGCCCTTTTTAATGTAGAATTGCTCTTAAGAAAAAATGTTTTCAGCGTTTCTTTTCTCTTCTGTCTCATGTTGCTAGATAATATGATGGCTATTATTAATTCGTTCTATTCATGCTTCGAGATACTGCATTACTTTCTTTCTGACACCTTTTTGTTCTGCAATCTGCCCAACAAATTGCCCAAGTGAATTGCCTTCCACCAGTACCCATCCATCTTGAGAAAGTGCGAAATCAAATCCTACGTATTTTTGTCCAAAAGGCATCAAATGGATTAATTCAGCTGCCAGCTTTTTCAACTCATCATATTGAGGAATCTGCCACCCTTTAAATTTCAATTTAGAATCGGGATGCATTTCATAAATTCCCCCATATTCATCCACACCATCAGTGATAATGACACCAGTGTCGGGGTCGAAGACAGCAAAGACACCTCCCTGACCTGCATTGTCGATGATGGAACCTTTTCGTCCTGTGCGGAAGAATGGTTGTAAGATTCTGCAACCATCTGCTGTCCGGAAAGTAGGCACACGCAACGTATTAACGCTTGTCGGATTCCATTGCGCCATATCGGGATGCTGAATGATTAATTCTTCAACGAACCACGTCCCTTGTTGTAAAAGACGAGAGTAAACTACCTCCGTTTCCACCTTATCATGTATCTCAATGATAGTAGTTCCCACTCCAGTAGAACCTTCCACAGGTTTAGCAATAAACTTTGGATGACGCTCAACAAAAGCCTCAAAAGCCTCTTTTGACGTATCCTCTGACACTAAACAAACATCTCGGTGGAAATATGGTTTTGTTATTTTATAGAATTCTGCTTTGTTTTTTGTGTGCTCAAATTTTTTGTCACTACAATGTGACACCAATAAAACATCTTTCACTTGTTCTGAAATGAAATCACTTCGTTCTTCAAAACTCTTATCCTGGAAATGGTTCTGGAAAAATTCCTCTGGGAAAAAATAGCCAGTAAAATAAGCTCTTACAATATCATTTTCGATGTCTTTGCGTTTCTTAGGATTATTTCTTACATCAAGAGGAACGAATTTCTCGATATTCTTGTGAATATCCTCTACAAACTTAGGTAAAATAGCTGAACCCACTTTATAGCGATTAGCACGAAAAATAGCAACATTAGTGGGCAAGATCAATGCTTTGTAAAGTGCACGTATAAAACCATTTTTCTCGGCCACATTCCTGATGACTTCATTACCCTTAAGAAATAGTTTTTTAAAAAAACGCGTTGTATTCATACTTATTATTAAAAAGCACTATGATTTTTCTTTACAATAGAATATTATCTTCTATTGGTGTCCGATAAAAATAGATTTCTTCGTTTTTCTGCTTGTAACCTATTGATATTCAACTATAGGAGTATTGTTTTTTCAAAACCAAGCCCTATGT
>OMXV01000105.1 GCA_900315075.1 uncultured Prevotellaceae bacterium
AATTTTCTTGAGATTGCTGAGAGAAGTGTTGAGATTGGGGCCCCACACCTGTTTCCAGATGCTCAATTGATTCCCTCTGCTTCACTCAAGGTTCATTGTCTATTTTTTAATTTCTTAATTCTTTAATTTTCCCGTACGCCATCGCACGAAGTAGCATACGCATTCTCTTTTTCGATATGGGTTTCGTGCAACCCATTCCCACTCTGAAGGCCATAGCCTCCGCCAGTTCCAGCTCGTCTTCACATAACCAGCCCTTCTCTCCAATCTCCAGTGCAAAACCATGCTGCACCGTAGTCACCTTAATTTCCATGTTAAGTTTCGTCATAGTCTTTCCTTTTTTCGTTATTGTTTATTGTTTATTGGTTATTGTTTACCGTATCAGGTATCTCGATCCATGTTTCAGTTCGAAATCCCTTCGTATGCTTTCTACGCTAGCTGGTTCCATTTCTTTCCCCTTGGCCATAGCGTTAAGCTCAGAGGTGCGTACCTCTATCAGAGAAAGCTGATATTCCCTGCGCTGTACCTTACCACGTTCGCAGCCCAGAATTTTCAGCCCATCGCTCATCGACCAGTCATCGCACACTGCATTGCCCCTGACATGCTTGCCTGTCAGCAGACAGCAGCGTCGCTCCTGTTCGTCAAATCCACGGTTGTGGCACGAGCCACAACACTTCTTAATCATCATGCCATAATCGTTGGCAACCATTTCACTTGCTTTTTTCATTTTTATTCGTTTAATTCGTGAAATTCGTGTTCGTTTTCTCCTTCTCGGCCTTCCGAGTGTGTCCTTTGTATCAGTATTTCAAAGATCGCGCGAGCCGAATGCAAAAATGAAAACTCGTTTTCAAACTTTGCTGAGGCGAAGCCGATTTTCGAGCGAAGCTCAAAGATCACTTGTGATTGATTCACGATGCAAAAGTATGAACTTTCCCAGACCCCCGCAATCCCACTCACCCCGCCTGTGGTGAATCCTGTGGTGGCTATTCTCAATTGTGGTGAAATCTGTTGTAAATCGTCATTTTAGCTCTTCTGTAAGCAGACAAAAACCGCTTGACGATGTTGATTCTCCTTAATACCTCCTGTGGTTCCTCCGTGTCGAAGAACTGCCAATCAGGAAACACACCTTCCACATTATTTATACGTAAGGTCGTTCTGTCGGGCAACTTCTCCACACCTGCCAGCCTCAGATAGTCCACAAAAGCCTGGGGCGAACGGAATCCCTCGATATCTTCCACCTGATATTCATTTATAGCAACTAGAATCCAAGTGAAGTCGTATGAACGGAATGCAATCTTGTCTGCACGCAGCTCCGCTATAGCCTGAGCCACACAGGCTGCAACCTGCTCCTCTGTAGCCATCTCTACATCGTCAACGCTGACCACTTCCACGCCATTGCAAAGCTGAAGCATGTCAATCACTGTCTTGCTGATGTCCTCCTGAACATCCAATTCTATTCTTTTCATCTTCTTCTGAGTTTTTGTGAGCAGTGTTGAGGCAGTCGACTTTTTCACCATGGTAACTCTCACAACAACTCAGGGTTAAACACTATTTTCCTATCTCTTGCAGCACCTCCGCCATCTGCCAATGCCTGCACTTGTCCAAGGGCTCCACACTGCAGTGATGATGCGTACACTTCCGCATGCCCCCTTGTGTTATCTCCTTCAGCATACACGACGCACAGCACGCCCTCACTCTGATGCCATACTTGTTTCGTGGAAACAATGGCAACTTCACCACATCCGACATTTCCTTCTTCGAACTGCTCAGCTGAAACTTCACCAACTGTCGGAAGTTCCTGCGCGTCATGTCCGAATAGTCATCCCGTTCAGGATAGACCAGCTCATCCAAGTCCCAGATGGTCCCTACGCAAATTACGTTTCTTTTCATTGCCTAATTTTCTTTTGTTTATATTAATAATGTTCACGCAAAACCAGCGTACTGAGGTGTTTGTCGAGACCTGTTCCAACTGATTTCGAAAGCAAAATTAGGCACAAAAAAGTAGTCTTTGAAAGAAAAAAAACAGTAGTTTAAAAGGCGTAAACCATTATAAACTACTTGAAACTTTTATAAACCGAAA
>OMXV01000072.1 GCA_900315075.1 uncultured Prevotellaceae bacterium
TGTCAAAGAAGAAATCCGCCACGCCAAAGCGCGGGCGTCCGGCAAAGCCAAAAACGGTGACGCAGGAATATTAGGTACAAATTACTGAAAAACTCAGATTAACTACTCTTTAACTACCCTTCAATTTTCAATTATCAATAGTTAGTAATATCTTGTCAACTTGTCAACTCGTTTACTTATCAAATAGAGAATTAGTGGTGAATGGGCTGTATGTAAATAGGCGTGAGAAGCATAAGTAGTCTCTCGCCTCTTACTTCTCACTCCTCACCCCTTATTATTTTTTCCAATTCCTCAATCTGTTCCTTTGTTGTGGCCCATGAGGTGGCGAAACGGGTGACAACGCGGCCGTCGGACAGAGGTTCCCAGATTTCAAATTTCACTTTTTCTTTCAGGTCCTCCATCTGTGCGGTGGTGAGGATAGGGAATTGCTGGTTGGTGGGCGAGTCGATGAAGAATGGGATGCCTTGACGTTGGAAAACATCCCGTAATGCCATGGCCATGTTGATGGCATGGCGACTGATGCGGAAATAGAGGTCGTCGGTGAAAAGGGTATCGAATTGTATGCCGAGTAGCCGTCCCTTGGCGAGCAGTGCACCATGTTGCTTCACAGTGGTGAAGAAATGGCGTGGTGCCTTTTGCGGGAAGACCACCGCCTCGCCACATAAGGCTCCCACCTTGGTGCCACCAATGTAGAATGCATCGCAAAGATTGGCCAACTGTGGCAATGTGATGTCGCAAGCATTATTAGCAAGTCCATAGCCCAAACGGGCACCATCGACAAACAGCCTGAGATGGTACTCCTGGCAGATGTCGTGGATGGCCGAAAGTTCTGCATGGGTGTAGAGTGTTCCGTATTCAGAAGGGTAGGAGAGATAGACCATTCCGGGGATGACCTGATGCGGCCAGGTGGCATCGGCATAGAACCGCAGCAGATAGGCTTTTAACTCTTCGGGGCAGAGCTTCCCATGGTGACCGGGCAGGGTGAGCACTTTATGCCCACCATGTTCGATGGCTCCTGACTCATGCACGGCGATGTGTCCCGTTTCGGCAGCAATGACACCCTCGTAGGGCTGTAACAGTGCGGCGATGACGGTGGCATTAGTCTGGGTACCACCACAGAGGAAAAACACGTCGGCATCGGGACAACCCACAGCCTGTAGGATTTTCTCTTTTGCCGAATGGCTGAACTGGTCGTCGCCATAGCCATCTTCTTGGAGCATATTGGTCTCGATGAGGCGGCGCAGAATTTCTGGGTGCGCACCTTCGTTATAGTCACAGGTGAAGGATAAAGACGGGCGTTTGGGAGTTTGGGCGTTTGGGAGTGTAGTCATATGCACTAAAGTTTTCCGTAGAATTAAAACACTTAAATTTTAATGCAAAGGTATAGTTTTCGATTGAAATACACAAAAACTTATCAACTCAAAAACTCATCATACGACTCCCGCCTTCAGGGTTGGGGCTGAGGCTTTTTTTGATTTTATATGAATTATTTTGTTTGAAATAACTCGAAAAAAAATTGTTACATATAATAAAATATAATTATTTAAATATATGGTATTTTTGCAAAGCTTCTCTGAAATATGCAGAGTGAGTTTCTGACAATTGCATACGGGCTACTTAAAAATAAATCAGATTGGTACGTAGTTCTGTGTGCTCAAATACCGTTCAGAATAAGTGTAAATTTACACGGATTTTAGTTAAAGATGGTTAAAGAAAGTCAATTTTTCACGCTAATCGTAAATTGCCACAAACTTTTTAATAAAAGGTATCATATATTAAAAAAAAATTATATAATTTTGCAAAGAATAACTTTACAGTTTTATGCTCTGCAAAGATAGAAAATGAGAGTTGTAAATCCCAATATAAAGTCATATAATCCAAATTTCTAAATATAATCAATAGACTATTACTAATTTATTAATATTTAAAACTAAGCTAAATGAAAAAGATTTATCTTTTATTAATGCTCTTTTTAGGGTGTGTGGGAAGTGTTTCGGCGCAATTCAGCGTCAAGTATGACTTCTCAAAATTAAGTAATGCTGGTCAGCAACAAATACCACTTAACGAAAGTGTGAGTTATTCTGTGAATTTGACCGACAAATTTGGACCTGGAGGTGGATACAACAACGGATGGGGTGAAGATAATCTGAAAGTATTCATAGGCAGAATGACCTTTCAAGGTATTAATGGAGAAGTACCGATTTTAGCATTCCATAACAAAAATTGGAATGTTCAATGGGAAAGTGCTATAAATGGCAATCTTGTTAGAAATCAAGGTGGTGCTCCAAATATCCTCTCCATCTTAAATTTACGGGCAGGTGAAATTGTTAGAATTAAGGCATTTGATCTTATGCCACATGATTTTGCTCTTAAAAATCGTTTTATTATCAATCATTCTCCCAATGCAATAGACAACTGTCCATGGGATGACCCTAATGGTACAAAAGATGTAAGCGAGTGGACCCAAGAATTTATTATGATAGAGGATGGAAATTTAGATCTGAAAGTTCAAGCTTGGGGGTCTATTGAAACTATTGAGATTATCTCTAAATATAAAAATTTTTACAAAAGAACTTATGATGGAAATCCAATCAGTTTGCAAATCCCTTCTGGATGGAGACAAATTACCGACGGAACATGGAAAATAAATCAGGTAGCACCTGTTGTTCTCTATCGGGGTGATTTGAAACCAGGTTCTATGGATTACAGCATTACATATCCAAACAACCAAACCATGTTTAATATCTCCATCTCTGGTTTCTCCGGAATGAACTACGATAATGGCTATTGGGAAGGTGGCTCCATTATTGTCATGGTTGACGAGACGATGTACACCATCACTGTACCTTACAAAGTAGCCAATCAGCGTGGTAATGCCCAGCCCTACAGTGCAAGTTGGAACTTCTGGCAAAAAGAATTGAAAATTGGTCGCTCTGGCGACCCCATCTACTCCAGTCTCTTAGCACATGATATCTCTGAGGGTGCATTTAGGCATCGCTACACTGTGCATGAGGGACAGAATGACCAATCACAACCATTATCGCTCTATCAAGGCAATATGAACGGGCAGAATGCCTACTATAATTCTGAGACAGCAGGTTTGATCTTCGAAGGCAATGCTGGTGTCTATGGTCTGTTGAATGAGACAACAGAACCTCTTTCAGACGGCGACCGTTGGATAGCTCTACGTAAAGGTGGCAAGATGACCATTCCCGCTCTGGAAAGAGGTGACCAAGTGTGGGTATACATCGACCATTATGGAAGTGCCACAACACCTAATACTCATGTCCATAAAAATACTACTTTGAGTATGTTTGTCAGTGGCGCCAAGGATGCTTTAGGTGTTGACATTGATTCCTCAAAACCAATCGTCACAGGTGGTAGTACGTGGGGACCTGCCGTTAACGGTAAATGGCCTCGCCAGTATTATGCCGCAATGCACTTCTTCGCAAAAGGAGGTGACATGACTTTTACTGTGGATGGAGATGATCCAACCAACTATGCCAAAATTTGTTATATCAAGATATTGAAGGGCGATACAGATAGTGGTGCTAATGGCCAGAACATCATGGGTAACATCGAACCTACCAATAGCATATTGACCTATGATAACAAAGGATATGAATTCCTCACCACACAGACTCCTAATGGAACATACGCTACTTCAACAGGTACATTTGGATTACATGAGTCAGGAAGAGGTTCTGGTATCCAGAGATATGATGTCCTCGAATGCTCGGGAACACTCAATTTGAATGATCTTAAGTATTATAGTAAAGAGGAAAACGCTATACCCAATCTTATAGGCCCATATAATACAAATATTGGCACAAACCAAATTAAATACAGATATACCACTCAGGAAACAGCTAACTTTGGTAGTTTCTTACTTCGTGCTATGGACTTCGACCATGAAGGTAAATACTGTCTCGATTATGCTGACCGTGTAATTGCCGTGGGATTCCTTCAAACGATGAACTATCCCTACACATGGGACCTCACCGATATTCTCAATACGTCCACTGGCAATTCAGAGAATGAATTTAAAGCCGCGTATAATCGCACGGACAATGATACCACCAAGATTTGGTTGAATGAAAATGGTGTAATCTCACTTCAAAACAACATATACGATAATGTGAACAACCGCACCTATGCCTCTGGCTCACAGCTCTTTGGTAACAACACCTTTATTGAGGAGGCTGCTGGACTCGGCTTTGCCACCATCAATATGGATAAGTCGTTCAACGGCTCTTTGCAAGTGACAGAAGGCGGACTTAAGATTCAGACTTACAATGGCTGGGAGCACCGTCTTTACATCCCTGGCATCAACAAGAACGGACGGCTCTATGTACGCGGAAAAAAACTAAACAATGGAAAGTTCTTTACCGTTAAAGCCCTACGGGAGGCTGCCATGGGGCCCAATACGATGAAGAATCGAACAGATGATCGAGTAGAACTTACCCGCATCATGACATCAGATGCCACAGAAGCTGAAGAGTTGTTCAATTATGAAGGTAGTTTTAATAACCTTTTCGAAGAGGGAAATGTTCTTAAGCAAAATAAAACTTATGATGAAAATATGTTTGTGACAGCTACAGAATCAAACCCTGTAGAGGAAAAAGTAAGCAGTAGCCGTATTGTTGATAACACATCAGGACTTTTTACAACAGCTGATGTGGTTTATAGAACGGAACTACGTGATGATGGTAATGGCGGAAAAATACAGTGGGTGGTAGAAGATAACCATGTGTATCAGAACAACGACAACAGTTCACTGGATAATGCCATTTATGACTTAAATGTAATAAAGAATGATGATTTAGAAGGTGATTCATACTCCAATTTGCTTGACTTGGGAGGTTCAGGCAGCACATCATCTCGCACCATTAAACTGACAGGCTTACCTGAGACAAACTTGAATCTCACCATTGTGGCACGTGCCAACCAGCCACGCCAGCTGAATATCTATAGCGGTGATTGGGGTGGGTCACTTTTGGCAACTATGATCTGTCGCGATGCTCTGATGGCAAAGACATTGGAAACAAATGGTGCTTCAAGCATTACTATCGGAAGTAAAAACAGTGGTATTGAAATCTATGCCATCTATATCACTCAGGATGGCGAGGCAGGCTCTGGTGTGGAAGACTACATCGGCTATGTGGATGTAACAGCCGCTCAGGGCGGTGTGACCCTCTACCTCAACGATATCATTATCGAGAAAATTGGCTATTCCACCGACGAGAAGACAGTCAACATCAAAGGCTATGCCTCTGAGAGTCGTGACCATTACATCGACCACAATTTGACAGAATATTTCTGCAACGTACCAGTGAAAGCCTATACAGCCACCATAGAAGGTACAGACTACACTAAGGCTATCATGACTCCATTGAAGACCATGGAGATTACCTCTACTGCAAGCAACAACACAGGTTGCATTCTCTATAGCACCGCCACTGGTGACGACAAGAGTGCTTCATTCAACCTCTTTGTTCCTGACATCCACGACTACCTCCAAGATACTAAGATTAGTCAGAGCTTCATCGGCAACACCTGCACCAACTCCGTTGGAAACAATGGAAATGCAGACCAAAACAAAATTGCCGTCATGGGAAATAATATAATGATAGGTGTGGTAGATGGTGTTCAGAAACTGGATGCCGAGACCACCGTAGGTGGAACGACATACGTTAACTACGTGCTTCAGTATCAGTACATAGACTATTATGGAAATCTTCAGTCAGGTGAGGAGAAGCTTTACCGTGTGAACCGAGATGGTATAAAACTTGGTAAAAACAAGGCATACGCACGCTTTGACAAGTCAATAGTAGGAGAAACACACTATGGCTATGTCAATGGTATCAAACTGTGGTTCGGTGATGAAGAGGAGGATGCAGATGGCATTGAGGAAATCAACATCAGCGATAGTGCCGACCAGGATGGAAGCACGGATGTATATTACAACCTCAATGGCGTAAGGATCAATAAGCCACAAAAGAGCGGTATCTACGTGAAGAACGGCAAGAAAGTGTACATCAAGTAATCTGCCTTAACCTGAAAGGTAATGTGCTCGATGAAACCACACCTATTGGTAATCAAAGTGAAACAGCTGGCGGATCACAAATTCCTGAAGGAGATGCAAATTTCTCACAATTTGACACTCAGGAGTCGGATGCCTTCAGACCACATGCCTCCAGTCTCTGGGATGACTGATGACACTTCTTGCTATCACGCAAGATAATAATAAACCCCATGGCCTTACGGTCATGGGGTATTTTAACCAATTAATAATCATCTTTTAATATGGCGAGAATCCTCCTGTGTTTATCGATGCTTTTGACTGTGGCACAAATACGTGCCGAGAACTTCCTTTCGGAAGGTCTTTACTACTCTATTACCTCCGATAATACGGTCATGGTAGTGTCGGAGACATCCGCCTCTGGCGGCAGTACTATTGGTATAGGCTTCGCTGGTGGATATGAGGGGGACGTCGTCATTCCGCAGACCGTGGAACATAATGGTGTGACATATACCGTGACAGCTGTAGAAAAGGGCACTTTCTCCATGTCACCACGACTGACTTCCGTTAGCATTCCCTCAACAGTGCTGACAATTGGAGATTCTCCATTTGTAGCCTGTAACCAACTCACTGCTGTTGTCGTGGACAGTGGCAATCCTGCCTTCCTGAGTGAAGATGGCGTGCTTTATAACAAGGAGAAGACACTGATTATTTGTTGTCCGGCAACAAAAATTGGGAGTTTTGACATTCCACAGAGTGTCACTGAGATTGCAAACTCCGCCTTCTATGGCTGCCAGTATCTTACAGCTGTCACCATCCCAGAGAGTGTCCTGGCAATTGGTGCTTACGCTTTCAGAGGATGCTCGACAATGCAGGCTGCCATTGTACCTGAGGGTGTGACAAATATCAGCAAAGGGACGTTTCAAGAGTGTCGTCAGCTTTCCTCCATCACTCTGCCAGAGTCTGTGACAAGGGTGGAAGATATGGCTTTTTACTATTGTCAGCGGCTCCAGACCATTCAATTGCCGAGTCAACTGCAGCACATCGGCAATGCTGCTTTTCGCAATTGTTCACAGTTAAAAGTATGTTCACTGCCAGAGGGCATCGATTCCATCGGTGAATATGCATTTGCCTCTTGTGGACTATTGGAGGCGCTCTACCTGCCTGCCAGCGTGGTTTCTTTTGGTGTGGGGGCCGTATCAGAGTGCAGCAGTATGACTGAAATCAGTGTGGAGGAAACAAATCAGTACTATCGGTCGTTGGAAGGTGTCCTATACACTAAAGACTTGACAAAACTGCTGGCATGTCCTGGAGCAAAAACAGGTGAAATCGTAGTACCATCACCAGTCGTTGAGGTTGTTGACTTGGCTTTTACGTCATGCATGAAACTGACGGGTATCCGCCTGCCTGTATCAGTTAAAAAAATCGGTCATGCTGCTTTCTCTGGATGCCATGGATTGAAGACACTTGTTATACCTAATCAGGTAGAGGAGATTGAGCAGTATGCTTTTGCCTACTGTTCCTCGTTGACACGGGTGACCAGTTATATCACCAATGTCAGCGCCATTACCACCATGGCGTTCAGTTCTACCACCTTTAGTAATGTGCCTCTCTATGTACCTGCGCGCTATATTAATAGATATAAGAATGCGGATGGGTGGAAATATTTTAATTCTATTCAGCCCATTGTGGAGGATGTCACGGTTTCGACAGGAGAGGCTTATACCCCAGCACTCTTCGACATCACTATCGACATGGTGAATGCAGAGGCCGACCTACAATCTTGTGAAATGGAACTTGTTTTGCCTGAGGGCTTCGAGCTATTACAAGATGATAATGGTGTTACAGGTTACACACTTGGGGAAAGAATACGGGAATATACTCCAGAAATAACTTTCAGTCAGACGGAAGAAGGTACCTATATCATTCAAATATCTTTTGAGAATATAACGGGTAACATTGGAAACGAGGGGACATTGTTGACACTGAAAGGAATGGCTGATGCTGAAATAACAGCAGGGGATTATGAGGGACAGATTAAGAATGTGTTGTCATACACAGGAAACTATACCACGACTCCCGATAATAGTGTGTTTGATATCCATTTACAGGAGGCTCTGCCAGGTGATGTCAATCGCGACGGCATCGTCAATATTACTGATGTGATGCTTACCGTGAACTATGCTGTTGGGCAACTTGTGTCTTCATTTGTCTCTCCTCTTGCCGATATGAATCATGATACACAAATTTCTATCACCGACATCATGCATATCGTCAATTTAATAACTGGGAATTGAAGAATAACGAGGTTTAGCATACAGGTGACTTAAAATCAATCAGATTGTTAGATCCGAGGAGTGTAAATACACACGTTTTTTAGTTAAAAAATGTTATTAATTCACAACGGGAATCAACGTTTGTAAACTAATTTGTTGCAAATTTCAATAATTGTTATATAAATTTGTACCAATTTTAGACTTAATTAATATTAGACTTAATTAATGAAGGAAAAATTATTCATCCTCTTAGTATTATCAACTAAACTAACTAAACTAAATAATAATTATTTAAAACTAAACTAACAATAGTTCGTTAAAATATCACATATGATATCACGCGGCATTCTTAGCCAACGTAACGAGTTCATTCATGACCCTTCGATTTATTGCAGGGTCAGGCTTGATTCCAGACACGCACAT
>OMXV01000078.1 GCA_900315075.1 uncultured Prevotellaceae bacterium
AATATAAATACTGGGGCTGCCAGACAGTCCCAAGAGTCCCCAAAGTCCGTAGAATAGATTCCGTAGAACAGATAAGGAGGGGGCGGGGTGGTTGTGAAAGGCCCCACCCCGCCCTGCGGGCACCCCTCCCCTGGTAATGGGAGGGGAGTGCCTGACGGACACGAGCATTCGACTGGCTGAATTGCGGCAAATTGCCCCCAAAATCCTTATAATTCATAAATTATGGCACATATATCGTCATGTAATGGTAAATATCAACCAAAAATCATTATCTTTGCAACAGACAAATAAAAAACGTAATATCAACAATACAAGAATCAATGCTATGGCTACAAAAATTGCATTTTTCGACGCAAAGAGTTACGACCGTGAGACTTTTGGCAAAGTGAACAGTGAATATGGGTTCGAAATCCAATATTATAAGGAGCGACTAAGTCTGAACACCGTCTCGCTGACTCGCGATGCAGACATTGTGTGCATATTCGTCAATGCTGAGTGCGACGAGAGAGTTATTGAACGTATGAAACAGAATGGTGTGAAACTCATAGCCCTGCGTTGCGCAGGATTCAACAATGTGGATATACGTGCCGCACAGAAGCATGGTATCCGCGTGGTGCGAGTACCCGCCTATTCACCACACGCTGTGGCAGAGTATGCCGTCACGCTCATGCTTGCCCTCAACCGCAAGGTTTATCGCTCTGTCTATCGCACCCGTGAAGGCAATTTCCGCCTCGGTGGTCTGATGGGCTTCGACATGTATGGCAAGACAGCAGGTATCATCGGCATGGGCCGCATTGCCAAGGAACTGATCAAGATTCTTCGAGGCTTCGGCATGAACATACTGGCTTACGACCTCTATCCAGACGAGGCTTTTGCCAAGGAGTACAATGTGAAGATGGTGACGCTCGACGAACTTTACGAAGGCTCCGACATCATCTCGCTTCACTGTCCGCTGACAGAAGGCACGAAATTCATCATCAACAACGACAGCATCATGAAAATGAAATATGGTGTGATGATTATCAATACCGGGCGTGGCAAACTCATCAAGACCGAGGACCTCATCAACGGTCTGCGCTCACATCAGGTGGGTTCGGCAGCCTTGGACGTGTACGAGGAAGAGGCTGATTACTTCTATGAGGACCGTTCAGATCGTATGATTGACGACGACAAGTTGGCTCTGCTGCTGATGATGCCCAATGTCATCGTGACCTCTCACCAAGCATTTTTCACTCGAGAGGCAACTCGTAACATCGCTATAACGACACTCCAGAACATACGCGACTTCGAGGACGGAAAGGAACTGGTGAATGAGGTGAAATAACAGACTTATGGAAACAGTCATTGTAAAGGAAAGTTGGAAGGCACCGTTAAAAAGCATTTCGGCAAAGGCAATGCGATTGTTCTTAAATAAGTTTTTACTCGTATTCTCTGCCATTGTCACTGTTATTATGACACTTATTAGCTTGGGCGAAGGAAATTGGAAAATGACATTGTGTATCTTTTTTGCAACACCCATCATTGTTTACCTTACTATGTTTATGACTTTTTTGCTAATGAGTCCATTGCTTTTCCTTTTTAAAATACGTACAATTATTTCACCAAGAACCTATACCTTCAGTTTTGACCATGGACTGTTGTCAGTGCTGAAAAATGACAAGACGATGGTGGAAGTGCCCTTGGAGGATTTCAACTGTTATTCAATGTCTTCTCCGTATGGAAGCTATTTAAGTGAATTGATGATTTTCTATGCAGCAAACGGAAGGTCAAATACAATGACAATAAAGACTTTAGATCTCTTTGACGAGGACAAGTTGTGTGTTCGTGATTTTTTTGAAAACGTCACTAAACAGAAGGCTGAGCTGGTGAAACAAAAGACTGAAGATGTCGGTGAAGAAACCCTATAACATCATTTGAATATGAAAAGAATACTTATCGTATCAGTTTTGATACTCCTTGGAGTAGGTGCATACGCCAAAGTGGTGTCGCCGAACGGAAAATTGTCGCTTGTCGTCAAGGATGGCAAACCGACTGTATGCTATAAGAATCAAACATTGCTGCAGATGGAGCAGATGGGTTATGAGGGTGGGGGAGAGCAACTCGCTGCCATCAACGCCTTTTTAAATGCCAAAAAACAGCCTTCAAAGCGTGTCAACGACCGCTATGAGATGCTTGCAGGCAAACGCCTCCATTGTGAAAATGCCGCCAATGAATATCGTGTGGATATAGGCAACAAGACGATATTAGTCGTGCGGATGTACAACGACGGTATGGTGTTCCGCTATGAACTCGACGGGCTTCGTAATACCACTGTGCCCAAGGAGCAGACGGCATTTCGCATTCCCGAGGGCATGAAACGATGGATGCAGCAGTGGACAGATGCCTACGAGGGATTCTTCCCACTCTCCACTACCTGCGAGGTGCTGCCAGTGCGTTCGTTCAGTGGCGTGTGGAAGTCGCCTAAGGGTTTCAACTGTCGCTGGGGTTATCCCATGTTGGTGGAACCTATTGCGGGCGTTTATACCCTGATTTCCGAGGCCAATATAGAGCGTAGGCAGAGTGCTTCATGTCTGTATAATGACGATGAGGTGTTTCGTGTCACTCCCGATCAGAACGAGGTGAAGGTTACGGGGAAATGGCATTCGCCATGGCGTGTCTTCATCATCGGAAGTCTTGCCGATGTGGTGCAGTCTACTTTGGTAACGGATGTGAGTGAGCCTTGCAAGTTGCAGGATACCAGTTGGATTCACCCTGGTGTGGTGTCGTGGGTGTATTGGGCATATAATCATGGCTCCAATGATTACGACATCATCTGCAAATATGTTGACTTGGCAGTGGCGCTCCATTTGCCATACGTCCTCATCGATGCCGAGTGGGACGAGATGAAAGATGGGAAAACCGTTGTGGATGCCATCAACTACGCCAAGTCGAAGGGCGTGAAGCCAATGATATGGTACAACTCTTCCGTGGGATGGGTGGATGGTGCCCCCACTCCAAAATACCGACTCAACAAGCCTGAGGACCGCGAAAAAGAGTTTGCATGGTGCGAGAAAATCGGTGTGGCGGGTGTGAAGATTGATTTCTTCTCTGGCGACAACCAGATGAACATGGATTATTGCATCGAACTGCTGGAATGTGCTGCAAAGCATCACCTGTTGGTGAACTTCCATGGCGCCACTATTCCCCGTGGATGGCAGCGCACTTATCCCAACCTGCTCTCCACCGAGGGCGTGTATGGAGCGGAGTGGTACAACAATGTGCCGACGTTCACCAAACAGGCAGCCTCACATAATGCTATCCTGCCGTTTACTCGCAACGTGATAGGTCCGATGGATTATACCCCATGTGCTTTCAGCGACTCGCAGCATCCGCATATTACCTCGCATGGTCATGAACTGGCACTGACGGTGCTTTTCGAGAGTGGCCTTCAGCACTTGGCCGACCGTCCGGAGAGTTTCTTGGCACAACCTTCGGAGGTGCAGAATTTCTTTGCCACCTTGCCCAATGTATGGGACGAGACGGTATTGCTCTCGGGTGACCCGGGCTGTGAGGTGGTGATGGCACGGCGTAATGGCAGCCGCTGGTATGTGGCGGGCATCAATGGCACCGACGAACCTCTTTCGCTGCCCGTTGCCCTTCCCAAGGCTTTGCGTAAGGCCATGAAAAAGGCTGACCATATCGAAGTGTTCTCTGATGGTCAGCCCTGGAATAATTATACTACTGATAAGTTGCCGCAGTCAGTGGATTGTGCTCCTCGTGGTGGCTTCGTGATAGTGGTTAGTTTCTGATTTCTTATATCTACGGACTTTTAGGACTTTTGGGACTGTATTCATATGTCTACGGAGGAAAGGAGTATGAGGAGGCGACCTACGGTCGTGGAGGAAAAACAAATAAGTTCATATTTTGTCCGTTATTAATACTCCCCTTACTCCTTTCCTCCGTAGCGGGTTTGATTCGATGCGAACAGCATCGTCTCAAATATTTAGTTGACAAGTAAACGAGTTGACGAGTTGACAAGATAATAGTTGCTAGCTTTTCTGTAGGGGCTTACTTTATGTATGTCCAGAAAAAGAGCCGCAGTGGTAATCTCTCACCTCTTACCTCTCACCCCTTACCCCTAAGTCACTCCTAACTGGGTATGATTCGATGCGAACAGCATCGTCTCAAATATTTAGTTGACAAGTAAACGAGTTGACGAGTTGACCAGTTATTTGATTCCTTAGTAACAACTATGAGCAGTAGTGGTAATCTCTTACCTCTTACCTCTCACCACTAAAAGAAAGTTGACAAGTAAACGAGTAGACAAGTTGACAAGTTATTTGATACTTCTAACTTCTAACTTCTAACTCCTAACTAAATACACCCTCTCACCACTAAAAGAAAGTTGACAAGTAAACGAGTTGACGAGTTGACAAGTTATTTGATACTTCTAACTCCTAACTAAATACACCCTCTCACCACTAAAAGAAAGTTGACAAGTAAACGAGTAGACAAGTTGACAAGTTATTTGATACTTCTAACTTCTAACTCCTAACTCCTAACTAAATTATCTGTAATTGCAACAAACAACTATCATAGTCCTAAAAGTCCATAAAGTCCGTAGAACTGTTCGTCTCGGAAGAGCATTAGTTTCTGAAGACCAGCCCCTGTCCGAAGGAGTCGATGATGATGGGCTTGTCGCGGCTCACCTCATCGGCGAGGATACGGCGTGAGAGGTCGTTGAGCACATAGTGCTGGATGGCCCTCTTCACGGGACGTGCGCCAAACTCTGGGTCGTAGCCCACGTCGGCGAGGTAGGCGATGGCGTGTGGTGTCACATCAAGTTTGAATCCCTGTGGCTCCAACATACGTTTCACACTCTCTATCTGCAGGCGCACCACGTCGGCAATTTCGTCGTGTGTGAGTGGCATAAACATGATTGTCTCGTCGATACGATTGAGGAATTCTGGCCGTATGGTCTTTTTCAGTAGTTCCATCACCGCATTCTTTGTTTCCTCAATCAGATGGGTGCGGTTGCTGTCATTCAACTGGGCAAACTGCGACTGGATGTACTGGCTGCCCAAGTTGGAGGTCATGATAATGATGGTGTTCTTGAAGTTCACCGTGCGCCCTTTGTTATCGGTCAGACGTCCATCGTCGAGTACTTGCAAAAGGATGTTGAAGACGTCGGGGTGAGCCTTCTCGATTTCATCGAACAACACCACGGAGTATGGCTTGCGACGTACCGCCTCGGTCAGCTGTCCACCCTCATCATAGCCTACATATCCCGGAGGCGCACCGATAAGTCGAGAGACACTGTATTTCTCCATATACTCACTCATATCGATACGTGTCATCATGCTTTCATCATTGAACAGATACTCAGCTAACGCCTTGGCCAGTTCGGTCTTACCCACACCGGTAGTACCCATGAATATAAACGAAGCGATGGGACGCTTAGGATCTTGGAGACCGGCACGCGAACGGCGCACAGCGTCACTCACGGCGCTGATGGCCTCTTCCTGGCCAATGACACGCTTGTGTAGTTCTTCCTCCAAGTGGAGCAGCTTTTCACGTTCACTCTGCATCATCCGGGTGACAGGGATGCCCGTCCAGCGGCTCACCACCTCAGCAATATCGTCGGCAGTAACCTCTTCGCGCACCATCGACGAGTCGCCCTGGGCGGTATGCAACTGTTGTTTCACTTTCTCAATTTCACTCTCCAAGGCCTGTAACTTGCCGTAGCGAATTTCAGCCACACGGCCATAGTTGCCTTCACGTTCGGCGCGGTCGGCCTCGAATTTCAACTGTTCCATCTCCAATTTGGCTTGTTGGATGCGGTTGACAAGGGCTTTCTCGCCCTCCCATTTCGCTTTAAAGGCCTCCTCCTGTTCGCGCAGGTCGGCAATTTCCTTGTCGAGTTGCTCAATTTTAGGTTGGTCGTCCTCGCGCTTGATGGCCTCGCGCTCAATCTCCAACTGCTTTAGTCTGCGAGTCAGTTCATCAAGTTCCTCTGGCACGGAGTCGCGCTCCATACGCAGTTTTGCTGCAGCCTCATCCATCAGGTCGATAGCCTTGTCGGGGAGGAAGCGGTCGCTGATGTAGCGCTCGGAGAGTTGCACGGCAGCGATGCAGGCATCATCCTGGATACGCACTTTGTGGTGGTTTTCGTAACGCTCTTTCAGTCCGCGGAGGATACTGATGGCACTCATCTCGTCGGGTTCATCCACCATAACGGTTTGGAAACGTCGCTCCAGTGCCTTGTCTTTCTCGAAGTATTTCTGATATTCGTTGAGCGTGGTGGCTCCGATGGCACGCAGTTCACCACGTGCAAGGGCAGGCTTCAGGATATTGGCGGCATCCATGGCACCCTCGCTGGCACCGGCACCCACCAGGGTGTGGATTTCATCGATAAAGAGGATGATGCGGCCTTCGCTCTTCACCACCTCATTGATGACGCTCTTCAGTCGTTCCTCAAACTCACCTTTGTATTTGGCACCTGCAATCAACTGTCCCATGTCGAGGGAATAGACCTGCTTGTCTTTCAGGTTCTCGGGCACGTCACCACGGACGATACGGCCGGCGAGACCTTCCACGATGGCTGTCTTGCCTGTGCCTGGCTCTCCGATAAGGATAGGATTGTTTTTCGTACGGCGTGAGAGGATTTGGAGCAGACGGCGGATTTCGTCGTCGCGCCCGATGACAGGGTCGAGTTTGCCGGCGCGTGCTGCCTCTACCAGGTTCTTGGCATATTTGGAGAGGCTTTGGTAGTTTTCGTCGCCCGACTGGCTTTTCACGGTGTCGCCCTGTCTGAGATTCTGGATGGCTGCACGAAGTTGCTGGCTGTTCACACCGGCGTCTTTCAGTATGCGTCCAGCTGTACATTGCACTTCGAGCATGGCGAGCAGCATGGGCTCAATTGAGACAAATTCGTCGCCCATTTTCTGCGAGATGTCCATCGTGCGTTGTATCAGTGTGTTTGTCGTGCTGCTGAAATAGGGCTCTCCTCCTTGCACACGGGGCAGATGGGAAATTTCGCCATCCACTACCTTTTCTATCTGTGTGGGGTTGGCACCGAGTTTTTGGAAAAGATAGTTACACACATCTTTTCCTTTCACCAAAATTCCTTTCAGCAGATGTTCGGGTTCTATGGCCTGTTGGCCGTTACGTTGCGCAGTCTGAACGGCTTCTTGCACCACTTCCTGCGCCTTGATTGTAAATTTGTCGAATGTCATGTTTCGATTCTCCTTTCTATTTTTGTTTTTTTCTATCGACATTCGCTCAAAATCCGTTCCAAACACCCTCCGCTGACATTTTGTCTGAAAACGGTGACAAAAAGTCGGGGCGTGTTTTAGTTAGGAGGTTTATTTAGTTAGGAGTTAGAAGTTAGGAGTGGCTTAGGGGTGAGAGGTAAGAGGTGAGGGGTGAGAGATTACCACTGCGGCTCTCGAAAGGGATGGCAGAGGCGACGGCAAAACCGTCGCATGCGGAGAAACTACCCCTACAGTAGCTATGGTATTGTCCCTTTAACTCCCCTTTAACTCCCATCTTAGTGAGTTGTGTTGCTTGATTAGGTTCTATTTGCAAAGGTACACTATATTTTTAAATAGTATTCACTTTCGCCTACATTGTTGCAACCATCCACCTTATAAAGGGAACATTATTAAGATAATCCCAAAACTGCTCTTGCACTTCAGCAGGGTATCTACCTAATTCCAATCCTTTCAAGGGAGTCTGACATTTATTAAATCTAATCTCTTCCCTCCCATTACCAGGGGAGGGGTGCCCGCAGGGCGGGGTGGGGTCTGATTCGATGCGAGCAGCATCGTCTCAAATTCCATAAATTCTCAAGTTCTCAAATTACCTCCCGTTGGTCAGTGGGTCTGCGACAAATCTCATGATAAAAAACTTTTCACAACCACCCCGCCCCCTCCTTATCCTAATGAGGGGTACCTACCCACCCCCCGTCCCCCTCCCGACATCGGGAGTGGGCTCAACCGCTCCGCCTGTCGCTCTTTCACTAAGGTACCCGACCATTCATAAGGTCGGGTGATTGCTTACGCAACATAGTTGCGATTATCTAAGTTCGCTCCGCCGTTTTTAGTTAGGAGTTAGAAGTTAGGAGTTAGAAGTGTCTAGCGCCTAATCTCTTGCATTTTTTCCACCTTTTTTGTGAGTGCCTTTGGCACTTTTTCCTTCTTTCATTTTTTAGCCTTTTTCCTCCTTTTTCTTAAGCGAAGCGTTTTTTTATCTTATTCATTTTCACAACCACCATGCCCCCTCATCTATTCTACGGACTTTTAGGACTTGGGGACTATATTCATATGTCTACGGAGGAAAGGAGTAAAAGGAGGATTAATAACTGACAAAAATGTACTTATTTGTTTTTCCTCCAAGACCGTAGGTCTCCTCCTCATACTCCTCACCTCCGTAGCTCTTACACTAAGGTATGCTCAGCCGGCATAAGTTACTTACTGAAGTTTCGTAAGTCCTCAACTTTTAGGTTATGAGGTCTTTAGGTTATGAGGTTATGAGGTGAGATTTGCCCAAATATGTCGTTATCCATACATATATCACCTTAAAACCTATAAGCGTAGCGTGCGGAAAACTGGAAGTACCTTTGCTGCCGATTTCAAACAATTCAAGATTATGTCAGACAAGATTAAGAGTTCATACAAGTTTAGTAAGAGTTTCTACGACGATGCCATTACACAGGGTAAATGGTGGAGCCGTTTGTATTTCAAATTGCTTTGGGGCGGAGTTGATGACAACGAGATAGCCCGTAGGGTGTTGAGTTGGATTCCCGATGATTTTAATGGCAAGATGCTTGATGTGCCTGTAGGCACTGCCGTATTCACGACGGAAAAATATAGTAGGATGAAACAGGCTGATATCACTTGTGTGGATTATAGTCAGGACATGTTAGAACAAGCAGAATATAGATTTCGTGAAGTTGGCATCGACAATGTCAAGACAATGCAAGGCGACGTGTCTGCACTTCCTTTTGATGAGGGAACGTTCGATGTCGTGCTCTGTATGAATGGCCTTCATGTGTTCCCTGACAAGCCTAAAGCCTATTCAGAGATTCTTCGTACGTTGAAACCTGGCGGAGAATTATTGGCTTGTTTCTACATTGCAGGCGAACAGAAGGTTGCCGACTGGCTCGCCAAGACGGTAATGACTCGCATGGGATGGTTCACACCACCTTTCGACACAGCAAATGATGTGCGCCATCGTCTGGAATCATATTATGATATCCTCGATTTTCACGTTGAAGGAGCCATGCTATATTTCAGGGCAAAAAAGAAGTAAACTTAATTGAAGTTTCGCAAGTCCTCAACTTCTAGGTTATGAGGTCTTTAGGTTATGAGGTTATGATGTGAGATTTGCCCAAATATGTCATTAGCCATACATATATCACCTTAAAACCTATAAGCGTAGCGACCTCAAAACCTCAAGACCAAACGAAACTGGAGTAAGTTCATTTTTTTCCGTTATTAATCCTCCCTTTACTCCTTTCCTCCGTAGAGACATACGAATACAGTCCCCAAAGTCCTAAAAGTCCGTAGAAATAGATAAGGAGAGGGTGGGGTGGTTGTGAAAAGATTTTTATCACGAGATTTGTCGAGCTTTGCCATAAACGTATTTAATTATAGCTGCAACACTGTTGCAGTATAGTGAAACACATTATCTATGGCAAAGATAATGTGCATCGTAATATAGAGAAAAGACGAAAGCGAAAACCACTAAGGTTTTCGCTTTCGCTATCTTCCAGGATAGATAGGGGTATCTGGATAATTCTTATTTACAATCCACTGTCTTATCCATGGAATAAGAGATGTAAGCATCAGGCTTACTGCTACGAACCACATCCAGCCCGGTGTGGTTTTTGGTTTATACTCCTTGTCGGCGAAGATGACAAAGAGCAGCAGGCTTCCGCCTGTAATGGCGAGATAAAGCCATGGGCTGACCGATATGTCTTCAAAGAAAATGTATTCGAGGAATCCTACCTGCAGCACAGCGGGGATCTGGCATGAGAGAAACTCGCCGAAGTCGAATTTCTTCTTTCTGAAGGTGAACACGAGGCTGACCTCGAGAATGCTCAGCAGTATGACAAGAATGGTGCTGGTTTCCATCGTCTTATCCTTTCTTTATCGGTAGCAAATATAGTGAAAAATCAGCAATCCAGCAAACAAAAATGTAGGAAAATGAGGGTTTATGCTGAAGAACATATTTTTATCTGAGGCTTCATGCCTTCTGAAGAAGCCGCCGCCCGCACAGTCATCTTGTCGATCTGCGTGAATGGGCGGCGGGCGGAGGTCCTATCTTATAGGCTCCAACGCCAATCATTGTTACGTCTTTCATACTATATCTCTTTTTTTCTTTCTTTACGATTTTAATTTCTATCTCTGTAGGCTCTCAACGGGAGGTAATTTGAGAATATGAGAATTTTTATAAATGAATTTTAGGGAATTTGATACGATGCTGCTCGCATTGAATCACATCCGCTACGGAGGTGAGGAGTATGAGGAGGCGACCTATGGTCGTAGAGGAAAAACAAATAAGTTCACTAAAGTTTCGTAAGTCCTCAACTTCTAGGTTATGAGGTCTTTAGGTTATGAGGTCTTTAGGTTATGAGGTTATGAGGTGAGATTTGCCCAAATATGTCATTAGCCATACATATATCACCTTAAAACCTATAAGCGTAGCGACCTCAAAACCTCAAGACCAAACGAAACTGGAGCTTGCGAAAGTTGAGTAAGTTCATTTTTTTCCGTTATTAATCCTCCCTTTACTCCTTTCCTCCGTAGACATACGAATACAGTCCCCAAAGTCCTAAAAGTCCGTAGAAATAGATAAGGAGAGGGTGGGGTGGTTGTGAAAAGATTTTTATCACGAGATTTGTCGTAAGCGTAGCAACCTCAAAACCTCAAAACCAAACGAAACTGGAGCTTGCGAAAGTTGAGTTATTTACGTGAATTTTTAGGAATTTTAGACGATGCTGCTCGTATCGAATCACACCCCACCCCGCCCTGCGGGCACCCCTCCCCTAGTAATGGGAGGGGAGTGCCTGGCGGACACAAGCTAAAGAGGTGAGGAGTATGAGGAGGCGACCTAAGGTCGTAGAGGAAAAACAAATAAGTTCACTGAAGTTTCGTAAGTCCTCAACTTTTAGGTTATGAGGTCTTTAGGTTATAAGGTTATGAGGTGAGATTTGCCCAAATATGTCGTTATCCATACATATATCACCTTAAAACCTATAAGCGTAGCGACCTCAAAACCTCAAAACCAAACGA
>OMXV01000009.1 GCA_900315075.1 uncultured Prevotellaceae bacterium
AAGATAAGTGAAAAATCTGACATGGCAAAATCCTGAGCAACTTTTTGCTGCTCAGGATATTAAAATATGTTTAATGTTATAGTGCTGCGGAATTAAGGTTTATTTTGTATTTCGCTCGCCTTGCACTATCTTTTGATAAGATAGGCTTCGGCTCGGATATAAAAATAAATTTCAATTTATTTTGTATTTCGCTCGCCTTGCACTATCTTTGCATCGTAAATGGATAATGTATATGAGAATATTTAGATTTTTTATCGTTTTCATCCTGATGACCGTATGTACGGCCGTGTATGCACAAGATGTGAAGATCAAGACACAGCACAAAGTGGAGAAAAGTGAGACTGTCTTTGGCATTGCCAAAAAATATGGCATTACCATCAAAGAACTCATCGAGGCTAATCCCAAAATGAATGATTCAGGGTATGAACTGAAATATGGGGAGACTCTGAACATCCCATTCCCCAAAACTCAGCAGGAGAATAATGCGGCAAATAATGCTACGACCACATCCGCAAATACTCCTACCACACAACCTGTACAGACCGACATAACAGGTCCTAAGAATATAAAGGTGGGTGTGATGCTCCCCTTACATGACAAGGATGGCGATGGCAAGCGGATGGTGGAGTACTATCGGGGATTGCTGCTTGGATGCGACCGCGTCAACAAAGACGGTATTTCTGTGGATATGCACGCATGGAATGTGCCCAATGGTTCTGACATTAATGAAGTGTTGAAAGAGAAGGATGCTGCCAACCTCGACATTATTATCGGTCCGCTCTATTCCACGCAAGTTAAACCACTGGCCGAATTCTGCCAACAGCATAATACCATGATGGTGATACCTTTCTCCATCACAGGCAATGATGTGGAAAACTATCCAAATATCTATCAAGTGTATGAGCCACAGGAGGATTTCGATGCTATGACCATACGCAATTTCATTCAGTGGTTCAACAAATATCATGTTGTCATCGTGGATTGTGCAGATGAGACAAGTACAAAGGGCGCTTTTACCCGACAACTGCGTGACGAATTGGATAAACTCAATATCAAGTATTCACTCACAAGTCTGAAGACTCCTGATAATGATTTTGCAAAGGCATTCAGCCTCTCTGAGCAAAATGTGGTGGTGGTCAATACCGAGAAATCACCAGCGCTTAATTCCACATTGGCTAAACTCAATACGCTCACACAGAATAATGCCAACATCAGTGTTTCACTATTTGGATATAAAGAGTGGCTAATCTATACCTCTGTCTATCAAGACTATTATTTCAAATACGATGCTTATGTCCCTTCGTATTTCTATTACAATGGAGTGTCGCCCGACACAAAATGGGTGGAACGTAATTACAACACCCGCTTTAATGCTACGATGAATCCTGACAACCTGCCGCGGTTTGCGCTTACAGGTTTCGACCATGCCTGCTTCTTTATTGGCGGACTAAGCCAGTTTGGGAAGAACTTTACAGGTGCTAAGGGACAGGCCACCTATAAGCCAGTACAGTCGCCGCTTAAGTTCCGGCAGGCAGGAAAGGGACACAAGAACGTCACCTTCATGTTCGTGCATTATAAAACTGACCGCACCGTGGAGTCGATTAGCTATTGATAATTGAAGATTGAAAATTATGCTTCGCATGGATATCGGCTGCAACTCAGCAATAGAAGCGAGCTTCATTGCATTCGGTTTGCACGATATTTGAAAATTGAAAATAGGAGTTCCCTGTAAAGATACAATTTCATGTCATCCATAAGAAAAAGCAGACTATTTAGATGTGCATTAATGACTTTTGTCATCTCTATTCCCCTTTGTGTGAAAGCACAGGTAGGGGAGCACCGCGACGACCTTTCTGTGGGTGTCAATGCGGGATATGCACTCAGTACGGTTGGCTTTACACCCAAGGTGTCGCAATATCAGCATGGGGGGATTACAGGTGGATTCACGGTGAAATACGTGTGCGAAAAGTATTTCAATTCCATTTGCTCAGTGATGGCAGAGTTGAACTATGCTTCGATGGGTTGGAAGGAGCGAATCCTTGACCCGAAGGACGAGAAGGTGGTTAATCCCACTTCAGGAATGCCAGAAGAATATAGCCGTACCATCAATTACATCCAAATGCCTTTCTTTGCGCATTTGGCATGGGGAAAAGAGAAAAAGGGGGCACAGTTCTTTTTTCAGGCCGGACCACAGTTTGGATTGTATCTTGGTGAATCTACGAAAAAGAATTTTAATATCGAGACAGCCAATCTTACAGACCGTTCCAACAAAACGATAGCTCAGGATACCATGAGTGTGGAACGTAAGTTTGACTATGGTATCGCTGCTGGAATGGGGGTGGAGTACACCATGCCAGGATTGGGGCATTTCCTGCTTGAGGGTCGTTATTATTATGGCCTTGGAAATATCTATAATGCCACCAAGCGTGACTATTTCGCTAAGTCAAACCACGGTAGCATCGTGATAAAAGTCGCATATCTTTTTGATTTGAAAAAGAAATGAGAGGATTACTAACTGTCTCCACTTTAAAAAGTGATTAGTCGTAGGGATGTACCCCGTGTATGTCCGAAATTATTATTTGTGTTCGTAAACAGGTCTAAAAGAAACGGACATACACAAGGTATGCCCCTACATTTATTGTCAATGCCGACTTTTTAAAGTGGCCCCTAACTGAAGTTTCCCACCCTCTCAAATTCAATGCGCCACCTAAGCTCAAATAGCAAAAAAAGAGCCACAACATTATATGTCGTGGCTCAAATAATATGATTGAAATAAATCTTAGAGCTTGTCAACAGCACCCTTGAGGGCGTCTTTGCCAGCCTCTTTCAGGTTCTCAGGAGCATTCTTTACTTCCTCTACAGCTTTGTCGGCAGCAGCTTTTGCGTCCTCAACAACTTGCTCACCAGCAGCCTTTGCTTCCTCAACAGCGCTTGTTGCACCCTCAGCGGCACCCTCAACAGCATTTTCAGCGGCATTCTCTACATTCTCAGCAGCTTCACCTACGATTGATTTGAGGTCGAAGTTAGCAACTGGATCAACGATAGCACCAAACTTCTCACCGAGAACTTCCTTCACTTTGTCTGTGTTCTCTTTCAGCCAGTTCTGAACAGCCTCAAGCTGTGGAGCAAACTTAGCAGCGTCAACACCAGCAACTTTCTCTTTAATGTCGTTAACGAACTGCTCAATCTTAGAAGCGTCCTTAGCCTCAAGAGCTGCATTCAAAGAGTCAGTGTAGTTTACCTCAGCAACAGCCTCAGTGTTCTCCTGTGGGGTCTGATCTTCAGCGGGTTTAGTCTCGTTTTTGCATGCTGTAAATGTCATGGCAACAGCTGCCAATGCTACAAAAAATAATTTTTTCATTTCTCTTAAAATTTAAATAATTTAGTAAAACTTGTTTTGATGGCGCAAAGGTAAATATTATTATCTTTCAATGTTACAAAAATTTTTATTAATTAACGTTATTAATATTCTTTTACCATTCGCTGCTTACCAATCGTCATCCTCATTACCTACGATGCCGTTTTTGATGGCTTCTTCCACCTTATCCATTATAGCATTGGAATAGGCATGAGTCATAACGAGTGCCTTGGCACAGGTGCGCTTCTGGGCATCTTTTTCTACGAAGGGATAGTGACGTGCAATCTCCCATTGTTGGTCGTAGAGGTTGGCATTGGTTTTATCTTCTCTCTTGCGCTTTGAGTCGCCATAGGTCCTTTGATCTGGGTCGGCAAGACTTAGCCATCCACCGCTGACATCGGCCAAGATATCGTAGTTTTGCACAGTGAAGGTGACACGGACTTTACCGTCCTTGATATCAAGACGTATCACGGGAGTGATGCTTACAGAGTAGGCATTGACAGTGCCTGTATGCTCTACGATGTTGGGGATGGTTGAAGAGATAATGATACAACCGGCTTCTTTGTCGTCGAGGGTAATGGCCTGCTTGTCTTGGAATGTGGCAGTAGCCCAATAGTTCAGCGCTACATACAGTTGTTGTTTTGTCTTGCCTGGAGCCTCAATCACTTGTTGATAGGTGAGAGATTCATTTTTGTCAAGTGTCAGGTCTGCTGATAAGTTTTTTGCGGCATCGAGCCATTTGTCGCCATAACGCTGCTTTGCATATTTTTCCAGGTCGGCGGCTTTCATCACCTGTGCCTGTGCAACCACTGTGCCACAGCAAGTCAGGATGGCGAGTAACCATAGTTTCATCTGTTTCATTATCATTTTTGTATTTTATCTAGGTTTGTTTTTGAGCACTTGTTAATTAGAATCTATACCTTAGACCTAAGCAGATAATACCTTTCTCACCGAAGCCAAGTTCTGCAAAGCCACGGAAAGTACTACCGAATTCAGCACCAAGAGCGGTGACATTGAACATAAACGAAGTAACAGTCTCATCGGGGTCCTCTTCTATATTTGGGTCGTCTTTGAAATTGTCAGAAGCTCCCAATGAAGCAAGCATGACACCTGCGGAAAGACCAGAGTACATGCCGAAATGTTCCTTGCGAAGCCAGTTGAATTTCACGGATGGCATGAAAGTGATATAGGTGGAATTCAGAGAGCCTTCCAACGTATAGGGTTCATCCCACTTACAACCTGCTAATTCAGCCACGGCACCCACAGCTACCACGTTGGTTAGATGATGGAAGTATTCCACACCAATTGGTCCCCAGTAACCTGTCTGGTCGCCTGTACTGTAGGTAAAGGCTGAGGCTATATCAGATATAAGGTTGGATACAGTCCCAATGCCATAAAATACACCTATTTCGTTCTTGGACTCATCGTTTTGTGCGTTTACACTTAATGTTGCCATCATTGTGGCAAGGACGATAAATAAATACTTTTTCATGTCTTTTGAATTTATAAGTTTTTGAGTTTATAAATTTTTGTGTTTATAAGTTTTAAATAGGTTGAGACATGAATTGTGAGCGGCATAAATCTCAAACCTCAAATTTTAAATCTTAAAAAGTAGCACCTCATAAAGAAAACTACTCCCTTTATGAGGTGCTTTTGATATAGCTTTAAATATTAATTAACTACTTCTGGCATTTTTAATTCTAAGAATGTATTGACAATAGGTGTACCTTTCTCACCTAAAAGGCGAATTACCTCTTCTTTATTATCAGAAATCCATTGCTGGATAATCGATAACTGCATTTTTATTTTATCACGAGTGTAGGAGTTCTCGTTCTTTTTCACAATTTCCTTTACTTTTGCTGTAAAATCATTGAGTAGAGACACTATCTTGTCGCCATCTTTATCACTTAATGCGGTAACAAAATCTTTTGTAGTTTCAGCTACGGAATCCACTTCTGTCTGTGGCGTGTCATCTGGAATAAACTTAGGTGGTTCTTTCTTGCAGCTTGCAAAAGAGATTGCTATAGCTGTCAATGCAAAAAATAATAACTTTTTCATATCTCTTATTTTTAATAAATCTTAGTATGTTGTTTTTTATTCGTGCAAATATAGGTATATTTAATCAAATTATAGCTTTATTTGTAAATTTTAACATTTTAGACGCGTTTTATTTCACAACAAACTTACGACCATCCCTGACATAGATGCCGTGTGTGGGGGAGGTTACTCGACGGCCTTGCAAGTCGTAGATGACACCATCGTGTGTAGTTGTCTCGTAGATACCACGGATGGCGGTGCGATTGAGGATGTATTCAATACCCTGTGCGGCATTGATTTTGCCATAGCCCCAGCGGATAGGATCGTGAGCAGTGAAATTGTCATGGACAGACGATTCACGAAGCACCTCTTTCACGTCTTCCAAAGTCAGGGCTGGATTTGCCTGTAACCAGCAAGCCACAATACCACTAACCACGGGGCAGGCCATCGACGTTCCAGATTCTGCACCATAGGGATAGCCTTGCCATTGCATGGCGTCGAGCACGGTCTCGCTTTCATCCAACCAGTAGTGGTTCCATGCCGAGACAATGTTGACACCGGGTGCGCTGACTGTGGGCTGGATGATACCGTTGGGCATTGTGCCATAACTGGAAAACCATGCGTAGTCGCCCAATTTGTATTCTTCCTCTTCGTCGTCCATAGGTGAGCCGTCGTAACTGCGGTAGTCGGTGTTGGCGCAGTAGGCTCCCACGCTGATGACGTTGGGGGTGCAGGTCCAGTCGCCACCCGACATCTCGCTGTCGCCAATCACGAATCCTGGCAGTTCAAAGATGTTGAAGCCTCCGAAGTTGTCCCACATGTCGATTTCTGTGCCGTCGGAGCCGGAGACTGTCAACTGGAATAGGTTGAGACCACTTATTGTGCCATCAACTTCTGTTCCGAAACTCAGTGTGCCGTCGCCATTGTCGAGAGCAGCGATACTCACGGTGCCATCGAAGTATTTTGACAGTGTGGTGTTGTCTTCACTTTCGATAGTGATTATCTGAGGCTCGCATCCGAACGTGGCGGTTAATTCATCGGAAGTCCATACTTCTTTTGTTCTTCCCAACGCATTGACGGTACACAGGCTCACTTTGATACTCACGCGGTCGCCAGTGCGGGTGTAGCCCACCGCCTCGTCGCTGATGGTGTAAGCATTGCCTTCTTCCATGAGGGCTAAGAGGGTCTTAAACGAACTGTTTTTTTCGGTGAATTGACGATAGAGGTGGATAGGGTAGCCACCCTCGTTGCCTGCCGACATCACCGGGATGATAGTCTCCGAGGCAGCGTCGATGGCCTCGGGCACGGTGCCCGTGCCGTTGTGTGGGCCACTTTGACTGTTCAGACTGCCACTGAAGACCATCGGCTGACCGCTCTGCTCGGCGTAGGCGGTGGCAAAGGCGAAAACCAATTCTATGATGTCTTCCTCTTCTTCCATATCTTCCATCATTTGCTCCTCGTCAAGGTCATCCGACAGGCCGATAAATACGATGTCGGCCTCGGGGGCCATGCCGCCAAAGCCCAACGGTGAAATACTGCCGGCGGCAATACTTGTGGTATGGCAGCCGTGATACTCGTCTTCTGAGTCGGTGGTCAGCGTGGCGATGAGTTCCGGGGTGTCATACACAGAGCCGGGAAACACGATGGTGCCGGCCTCAGGGTCTTCAACTGTAAATGGTTTGCCGTTTTCGTCGCCTATCATGAAGACGCATTTGATGCGTGAGTTGCCATCGGCGTCTTTGAAGGCGGGGTGCTGGAAGTCGATGCCATTGTCGAATATGCAAAGTGTGATGCCCTTGCCTGTGTAGGGTGTCTCCACGGTAGCCGATGTGCCGTTGATAAGGCTGACACCGGTCTCATTGCGTGTCACGTCGGTCTTCCACTTGCCTTTGTGGCCGGTGTCGATACGCTGCACACCTTTCATCTCGCTGATGGCGCCGATATTCTCCACGGGGATGCTGATAATGGCCTGACGGCCAATCTTTCCCTGTATCTCTGCTCCTGCTGCCCGCAACTGGCTGTAGGTTTCCGCGGCATTCTCTTCTGCCACCTTCACCACCAATGTTATGCGCTGCTGTGATGGGGCCATCGCTATGCCTTTGGCGGTGGCATGTGCTACTTTGGCCTTTTTCTGTGCAATCTTCATCTGGGCCTGTGGGGTCAGTTTTCCTTGTGCCATTGCCATCAGGCAGAAGGTACACATCATTATAAATACTGTCAGTCGTTTCATTTTGCTATGTGTTTTGTTATTCCAGAATCATTTTTATAGTACAAAGGTAATGCTTTTTTGTCATTTTTAAAAACATTATTAAGATTTATCATCAATTATAACTAAAAATTATATTTTTGCGGTTGATTTCAACGAAAAAAAGCCCTACCCACCCCCCGTCCCCCTCCCGACATCGGCCAACATCGGGAGGAGGCTTAACCGCTGCCTACTCGTCGCTCTTACACTAAGGTCCTACGCCGCCAAAATTTAAAGACTTTATTAAGTTGACGAGTTGACAAGTTGACGAGTTGACAAGTTATTAGATACTTCTAACTCCTAACTCAAAAACTCAAAAATTAATTCATGGATAATTACATGGTAATTATATGTAGAATTTTTTTATATTTAACATGAATTACCGCGAATTGTCATGAATTTTTCATTGTTTGAACTCAAAAACTTAAAAAACTCAAATACTTGATTAATCGCATTATATATGAATACACTTGAGAAAGTTGAATAAGTTGTAATTGTTTTGAAATTTCTTGTTGTCAAACAGTGAATTGTGATCACAAATCATAAAAGATGATCACATGTGTTATAATTGAAGGGTAAATGCATGTTGATTCGCCGTTTCTTCGTACTTTTGCGACACATTTTCATAAAGGACATCATGAATGAATATCTTTTTTATACAACGGAGGGTTATACATTTGACCCTGAATTGGGCGAAATTGAGAACTGCCAGTTGCTCGGTCGTGTCTTGGCTCATAACGCAGAGGAAGCGAAACGAAATCTTATAAAACAAGAGTTGTGGTTACATGATACCGCATTCGATGTCAACAATGCCGTGGCAGTACAGATTCTCACAAAAAGTCAGATGGCAGACATAAAGACCGTGGTGGATTTTCTTTGGACAAGTGAGTCGTATAATTATAAAAAATGTGGCAAACCAGAAAAACACATTTTTAAAACCCTCGAAAAACTGAGAGGAATATATGAAAAATGACGAAATATGAGTGAATAATTATCAAATCCAAACACTTATGGCTTATTATTGCGAATATTTGTGTAATTTTGCGTATTAATAAAAATAATAAGCATCAGATTCCTATGACCACAGAGCAATTAGGGTATGACAAAACGAGTATCGCATCGATATTTGCATATAGTCAAAAATTAATTGGACACTCATTGCGTGAACTTGTTAGCGAGGAAGAGCAGTATGCCTCAAATTTACAAGGACAGGGGAAAGGCGGACTTGGACAGATGATTGAGGAGTTGTTCTTTCATTATCCGAACCCAATAAGTGAGTCGGGCATTACGTTTGAGGGATTATGTATGTTTAATAGGTGAGTCCAAATTGCCATAGGGGGATGATGTTACCATAACCAGTTTCTATGTCGTCTTTGACGATGTAGCCTTTGGCGGCATTTTGTATCTGTTTCTGTTTTTTCTTTTTGCCGCCCACCTCAAAAGTCATGCCATCTATTTCGAAGTCACTGATATGAGATGAGATAATATCCGTCGTGACACGCATTTGGTTGTAGAAGAACGTTTCACGAATGGTTCCAATTTCTGTATTCTTATTGCCCAAGATATATATCAGTGTGGAGTTATCGAGATAGACTTTGTCAACTTTTCCAAGTCCTTGTAATCCACCAGTGCTGTCACGGAGTTGGCCGATAAGTCCGGCTTTCTCTAACCACACACACAGATTGGCGATATTGTTGCGCGATACTTCCAACTGGCCTCCGATCTGTGTGAAGTTTGGCTTGAAGGGGGCTGCCTGTGCTATGATAATCAGTAGTCGCTTTAGTTTCCTTATGGTTGCAGGCGTTAAATCGGCATATTGGGCGAGGTCAACTTCAAGCGTGGCGTTTACAACATTCATGAGATATGTCTCAAAGTTGTCATCTCGAAAAGGATAATAACCTCGTTTCAGATAGTCGGCAAAATATTGAAGGGGCAAGAAACCTCGTGGCACTACGACCTCTTGATTAATGATTTGCTGGAGATTGTATGTTGGCAAATCTATCTGATGGAACAACGAAAGATACTCGCGATAGGAGAGGCCTTGCATCTCGTATGCCAATACGCGACGGCTTAAGTCAGATACACCTTTATATATGTCAAGAACTGATGACCCTGTGAAGAACACATGTAGTTCGGAATGATAGTCGTAAATGAGTTTCAATTCGCGTGACCATCCTTTATATTTATGTATCTCATCGATGACAAGATACTTACCACCTGTGCGGGCAAAGGCGTCTGCCAAGTCTAATAATGTATGGGAGGAGAAATACAGATCTTCAGCCACTACATAGAGCGTTTCTTTGCGCGGCAGATTCTCCTTGATGTATTGTAACATCATAGTGGTCTTACCAACTCCACGAGGGCCGAGCAAACCTACTATCCGTGCATTCCAGTTTATACGGTCGTACATATAGCGATGAAACGTGTATGAGGTCTCTCGCAGCAATTTATCGAATGTAGCTTGTAATCTCTCCATTTTTATAATAATTTAATTCAAGTTCCGCAAGTTCAGTATGCTACGCCCCGAAGGGGCAATGAGCCACCAGCCCAGGGCAAAGCCCTGGGTATAGCGTTCGCCGACGTTCGCCCTGAAAGGGCAAAAGCACGTATCCCGGGCTCTTCTGCTTTTGCCCTTTCAGGGCGAGAGATTGCACTGGCTTATCCCCAGGGCGTTGCCCTGGGCTAATTGCTCGTTGGCCTTTTAGGCCGTTGATGTGCAAACTATTCATAACTTGCTGAACTTGAATAATTTAAGTCAACTTTCACTTGGCGCTCACATAGAAGTAAAAAATCGCCTCGACATCATTAATAGAACCCACCTTAATTGTATTTACGCCGCAAAGATACAAATATTTTTTGAAACTGCACTAACTTTAGTGCGATTTTTGTAGTTTTTCGCACTGGTTTGAGTGCGTTTTTTAAGGGAGGTGAAAAATAGAGAGGTGAAACCACGGCGGTTCCACCTCTCTATATTTATAGGATAGCGCTTACTCCTCCCAATTTTGACTGTTGTCGAAATTGGACGTCGCTCGGCATAGTTCAAGCGTGCTTGACTCTGCGCTTACTCCTCCCAATTTTCTTGGGTCTTGCGCACGTAGCTCTTGTAGCGGATTTGTGCCATGCGCTGTGCCTCGGCGAAGAGTTCCTCAGCCTCGTTGGGATAAGCCTTCTTGACGGAGAGGTAGCGCACCTCGCCGAGCAGGAAGTCGTGGAATTTCTCCCACTGTGGCTCTTTGGAGTCGAGCGAGAATGGGTTCTTGCCCTCGTCGGCCAGAGCGGGGTTGTAGCGCCAGAGGTGCCAGTATCCACACTCGACAGCCTTCTTCTCCTCAGCCTGGCTCTTACCCATGCCGCCCTTGGCCTTCAGACCGTGGTTGATACATGGAGCGTAGGCGATGACTACTGATGGTCCGTGCCATGCCTCAGCCTCGCGGATAGCCTTGAGACACTGAGCGTGGTCGGCGCCCATGGCAATCTGTGCCACATAAACATATCCGTATGTGGTGGCAATCATGCCAAGGTCTTTCTTGCGGATGCGCTTGCCTTGAGCGGCAAACTGAGCGATAGCGCCAAGTGGTGTGGCCTTTGAAGCCTGACCACCGGTATTGGAATATACCTCGGTGTCGAGCACGAGAATGTTGACATCCTCACCGCTGGCAATCACGTGGTCGAGACCACCGTAACCGATGTCGTAGGAAGCACCGTCACCACCGATGATCCACTGTGAACGCTTCACCAGATAGTGGTCGAGAGTCTTCAGTTCTTGGCAGACCTCGCAGCCACTCTCTGCACCTTTGGCGATGTATGGCTTGATAAGCTCAGCGATGCGCTTGGTCTCATCGGCATCATCACATTTCTCAATCCACTCTTGTGCCAGAGCCTTGAACTCCTCAGGACACTCTTCGAAAGCAGTTGCCTCGCAGAGTAACTTGGCCAGACGCTCTTTCATCTTCTTCACACCGAGAGCCATACCAAGACCGAATTCGCAGAAGTCCTCAAACAGTGAGTTGTTGAATACTGGACCCTGTCCCTTCTCATTCTTTGTATAAGGTGTGGAAGGAATAGAAGCAGAGTAGATAGAGGAACAACCTGTGGCGTTGGCAATCATCTGACGGTCGCCGAAGAGCTGAGAGATGAGCTTCACATAAGGTGTCTCACCGCAACCAGCACATGCGCCGGAGAATTCAAACAGTGGCTGAGCAAACTGTGAGTTCTTCACGTTGCTGCGGATATCGACGAGGTTCTGCTTTGAAGGAACTTTTACAAGCTTGTCCCAGTCGGCTGCCATCTTCTTCATCTCTGCACTGTCGGGGTTGAATGGTACCATACTCAGAGCCTTTCCCTTCTTCGGGTGGCCAGGACAGATGTCGGCGCAGTTGCCACAGCCGAGACAGTCGAGGACACTTGGCTCAATGATGAAATGCATACCCTTCATGGCTGCAGGAGCCTTCATGTCGAGAGTGTTGAGACCTTCGAACTTAGCCAACTCATCGTCGGTGAGTACGAATGGACGGATGGCAGCGTGAGGACAGATGTATGCACACTGGTTACACTGGATACAGTTCTCCATGTTCCAAACAGGAACGAAGGCTTCCACACCGCGTTTCTCGTAGGCTGCTGTACCCACTTCCCATGAACCGTCGGTAGTATTGAACTTGGTGAATGCGCTCACGGGCAGCAAGTCGCCAGCCTGTGCATTGATGGGGCGTACCACTTCCTTGACGAAAGCGGGAGCATCATCTTCTTTGACCACATCGTCGGGCAGGTTGGCCCATGCTGGATCAACGGCAAACTCCTTGTATTCACCACCACGGTCGACGGCAGCGTAGTTCTTATTGACCACGTCCTCACCCTTTGAGCCGTATGACTTGACGATGAATTTCTTCATCTGCTCCACAGCAAGGTCTTCGGGAATCACTTGAGTGATGCGGAAGAAAGCACTTTGAAGGATGGTGTTGGTACGGTTGCCAAGGCCAATCTCCTGTGCAATCTTGGTAGCGTTGATGGTATAGACGGTGATGTTGTTTTCAGCGAAGTAGCGCTTTACCTTGTTAGGCATGAAGCGTGCCAGTTCCTCACCCTCGAAGATAGTGTTGAGCAGGAATGTTCCATTCTTCTGCAAACCGCGTGTCACATCGTACATATGCAAATAAGCCTGTACGTGGCATGCCACGAAGTTAGGAGTGGTCACCAGGTATGTAGAGCGGATAGGCTCGTCGCCAAAGCGGAGGTGTGAGCAGGTGAAACCACCCGACTTCTTAGAGTCGTATGAGAAGTATGCCTGGCAGTATTTGTCGGTGTTGTCGCCGATAATCTTCACAGAGTTCTTGTTAGCACCCACGGTACCGTCGGCACCTAAGCCGTAGAATTTGGCTTGGAACATGCTCTTTCCACCAAGGGCGAGCTCTGGAACCACTGGCAGCGATGTGAATGTCACGTCGTCTACGATACCGATGGTGAAGTGGTTCTTTGGTTCTGGCATAGCCAGGTTGTTGAATACCGAGATAATCTGTGCTGGAGTGGTGTCGTGGGAACCCAGACCATAACGGCCACCCACGATGAGAGGACGGTCTTCCACCTCGTAGTAGGCACTCTTCACATCCATGTAGAGAGGCTCTCCCTCTGCGCCAGGTTCCTTTGTGCGGTCGAGTACTGCGATGCGCTTCACGCTCTTAGGAACAGCATTGAGCAGGTGCTTGATGGAGAAAGGACGATAGAGGTGTACGCTTACCATACCCACTTTCTCGCCGTTGGCATTCAGGTGGTCGATGGCTTCGCGGGCAGCATCGGTAGCAGAACCCATCAGGATAATGATACGGTCAGCATCCTCAGCGCCATAGTATGAGAAGAGGTGATATTCACGACCAGTGATTTCGCTGATCTTGCCAAGATATTCCTCTACAACTTCGGGCACAGCATCGTAGTAAGCGTTGCAAGCCTCACGGTGAGTGAAGAATGTCTCGGGGTTCTCGGCAGTACCACGGGTGAGAGGACGCTCAGGTGTGAGGGCGCGGTCACGGAAACGTTTCAGATCGGCTTCATCTACCAATGGCAGGATGTCCTCGTTGTCGAGACGCTCAATCTTGTGATACTCGTGGGATGTACGGAAACCATCAAAGAAATTGATGAAAGGTACGCAAGTTTTCAGTGATGCCAGATGGGCAACAGCAGTGAGGTCCATCACCTCCTGTACAGAACCTTCGCAGAGCATGGCAAAGCCAGTCTGACGGCATGCCATAACATCCTGGTGGTCGCCAAAGATACAGAGAGAGTGGGATGCCAGTGTACGGGCAGAAACGTCGAAGACGCATGGCAGCAACTCGCCTGCAATCTTATACATATTTGGAATCATAAGGAGCAGACCCTGTGAAGCAGTAAATGTTGTGGTGAGGGCGCCAGCCTGCAATGAACCGTGAACAGCACCAGCGGCACCTGCCTCTGACTGCATTTCCTGTACGGCTACTGTCTGACCCCAGAGGTTCTTACGTCCCCGTGCAGCCCATTCATCTACATGCTCTGCCATGGGGGAAGATGGTGTGATAGGATAGATGGCGGCTACTTCGCTGAACATATAACTGATATGTGCAGCAGCCTCATTACCATCACAAGTGATAAATTTTTTTTCTTTTGCCATGTTACGTTAATGTTAATTGGTGTTTGTATGATATGTATGAATTGTTGTCATTTACTCGTCAACTCATCTAATATAGGAAGCCAAGAAGCCAGAGGGGGATGGCTTTACCCTTTCCCACCTCGGTGTTGTATCGTGCCAAATAGGTATGTTCGTCGTCGCGGTGGCGGTATGGCTGAGTAGCATCACACACGCGGAAACGCAGATTGTTGTCTATCATATAGTAATGCTCGTGGCTTGGCTGGTTCACTTTATGGTCTTTCCATAGTGAGTTGACAAAGAAAGCCTCCATGACATCCTGTTGTTCTATCTTGTTTGGATAGATAGCGTACATCAGGTTGGGATTATGAAGCATCACTTTTGTTGGTTTCTTGGGGAAATGTTCCCCTGAAGGGTATATCATGTTGATGAGTCTGGCATCGGCGAGGTATTTGATGTAGTTCATCACTGTAGCACGACTTGTTTCAATATCGATGGCCAACTGACTGATATTGGGTGCCTTGGGACCATCTACTGCCAACTCATAGAATAGTTTTTTTATTTTGCTGAGGTATTTCAACTCTATCTGTTTGATAAGCAGAATATCTACCTCTGTCATCATGTTCATAGTTTTCAATAGATTCTCCGAGTAGTTGCGATGCTCTTGGAAGAATGGATAGAAACCATGGTGCAGATAGCTCTGGAAATATTCGGCTGGTCGCACATGTGGAAGTATCCGCTTGATAATGTGCTCATGGTCGGCAAGAATCTCGTCGAGTGTGTAGGGCTCAAATTTATTGCCTGTCTGTAAGTTGATGAACTCCCGAAAGGAAAAACCGCGTAGGTTGTAGCTTTTCACGATTCCATGTAGTTCGGGATTTTCCTCTTTTAGTCTCATCACACTCGACCCCGTGAATACTATTTTCAATTCTGGATAGTTGTCGTAGCATTTTCTCAGGTCTTTGCTCCAATCCTGATGTTTGAATACTTGATCGATGAGTAATACCTTGCCCCCTTGTGCAACGAACTCGCCGGCGAAATCCACGATGCCTCTTCCCTGGAAATAGAAATTGTTGAGGTTTAGATAGAGGCACTTCTTATCCCCGACATTGAAATGCTCTTTTGCGTATTGTAGTAGAAAAGTGGTCTTCCCCACACCGCGGGTGCCTTTGATACCTATAAGGCGGTCGTTCCAATCTATCTCATCCATGAGCATACGGCGCACGGGGGCATTGACATGCTCCACGAGATAGGAATGAGTGCGGAAAAAGGCCTCCATAAAAATGCAAATAGTTTGTTCTTCTGTCTTAAAAAGATGTGCTGATATCTCTATGTTGACATCTACAATCGAAATGCTATTGAATATTCTTTGCAAAGGTACGCTTTTTTTTCAAATTTGCAAAGTCAAGTTTGCAAAATATCTGTTTTTTTTGTATTTTTGCATCAATTTCTAAACCTAAGGCTTGTTTTGAACCATAATCAATAAGTAGAAGTATTTGATGTGCAATGAAAATATGGCATATTTTCAACCCTGAGCACGACATGGCCCTTGCTGCAGGTATAAAGGGCTTTACACCACCTGCGGCTGGAAGGGGTATGCGCTATTGGTTAGGATTCTTGCCATCTTTCTGGGCTGATGATGGTGATGTGGTCATTGTGGATAATGTGGAGGTGGCCCATACATGTGCTGCCCCTTTTCAGCAATGGTTGCCAGATGTCACCTACGTCACACTCGATACTTCACAATGTCTTGCTGAGGACATACCTCATTCAAAAATAGATGTATGGGGGTGGGATGCTGCTGTCAGGTGGCAATTGCTAAAGGCTGGTGTGATGAAGGACAAAGACTTGCCTGATGATACAATGGTTTCGGCAATACGACACCTTTCTCATCGAGAGGCGTCGATTCCCATCCTCAAGGCATTAGTGGAAGCTAATGACTTCACAATTGGTGAGCGTATATGCCTACGTTCTTTAGATGAAGTGAGGAACTACATTGAGCAAAACCATCGAATTGTGGTTAAAGCTCCCTGGAGTTGTAGTGGGAGAGGGGTACGCTACTTTCAGAATAGTCTGAATGACAAAGAGACTGGTTTTGTCGGAAACATTATTTGTCAGCAGGGAGCAATAATCGCAGAACCATGGTATGACAAGGTGTTGGACCTGGCGCTCGAATTTACTGCTGATGGACGAGGAGGGGTTATGTATGAGGGATTGTCACTCTTTGATACATCGAAAGGTGCCTATACAGGCAACCTTCTGGTTCCCGAAGAGCAAAAACTCCATCTTTTGGCGACCTATATCAAACCAGAAAAAATCTTTGTAGTGAGAGAACAACTTCTGTCAATTCTTGCTAATGAAATCGCTCATAACTATATCGGTCCCCTTGGAGTGGATATGATGGTGGTGCGTACTGATTCGGATTTTTTCCTTAATCCCTGTGTGGAAATCAACCTCCGCCGCACTATGGGGCATGTGGCACTGAGTGTGGCTCGCCGTACAAAATTCCAGTTTCGTACTATGCGTATTGTCCCAGGCAGGCAGTATTATTTGCAGTTGGATTAATCGTAATAGATGAAATACTTTAATAACATCAAGATAATAACAATCTAAAACATCCTATTTCTCATGAAAAAATTATCTACTATCTTTGCGCTGTTAGTGTTGCCGATGGTGATGTCGGCGCAGGGCAGCTATCGCTCACAAGTATGGTCGCCCGACAATGGCAATGGTACTTTTACCAACCCTGTCATCAATGCCGACTATAGCGACCCTGACGTTTGTGTGGTGGGTGACGACTATTATCTCACTGCAAGTAGTTTTCAGTGTATTCCCGGACTGCCTATCTTACATTCCCGCGATTTGGTGAACTGGGAAATCATCAATTATGCACTGCCTGCGGAACTCTACGAGGGTGATAGTCGGCTGATAGAGCAATTCAACACACCACAACATGGTAATGGCGTGTGGGCACCAAGCATACGCTACCACGAAGGTACTTTCTATATCTATTGGGGAGACCCGGATAATGGCGTGTTTATGGTGAAGACCGAAAATCCCGCTGGTCGTTGGAGTAAACCTCTCTGTGTGATAGAGGGGAAAGGACTTATCGACACCTGCCCTCTTTGGGACGAGGATGGTCGTTGTTATTTGGTCAATGGTTGGGCAAATAGCCGCTCACGATTTGCATCTGTTCTCACCGTGCGTGAGATGAATGCCGAAGGAACTCAACCCATCTCCAACCCAGTCATCGTCTTCGATGGCAACGGCACGGAAAACCGTACCTGCGAGGGACCAAAATTCTACAAACGTGATGGATGGTATTGGATAATGTGTCCCGCTGGAGGCGTGCCAACAGGATTCCAGCTTGCCATGCGCGCCAAGTTGCCATATGGTCCTTACGAGCATAAAATCGTATTGGCGCAGGGTAAGACTGCAGTAAATGGGCCACATCAAGGAGGATGGGTACATACCAAATATGGTGAAGACTGGTTCCTGCATTTTCAGGACAAAGAATGTTATGGTCGTGTGGTTCATCTGCAACCCGTAGACTGGTCGTCTGGGTGGCCTGTTATGGGAAAGAAAGGGGAGCCGGTGCTCACTTATCCGAAACCAAAATCTATTGCTAACACCATCGTCAACCCTGTCGAGAGTGATGAGTTCGACTCACCTTGCATCGGTAAACAGTGGCAATGGCAAGCCAACTACCAAGAGACATTTGGTATGCCTACAGCATTTGGCACCTTCCGTATATTCAATTTTAAACACGACACAGCATCTCCCAATCTCTGGGATGTGCCCAATATGCTGCTGCAGAAAACCCCTGCCGACGAATTCACTGCCACAGCGAAACTGCGTTTTACCTCCAAAGCCGACAACCAGATGGGAGGTGTCATCATGATGGGCCTTGACTATTCGGCACTGATGGTGAAAAGGGTAGGAGATGAGTTCCTTTTACTGCGAACTACATGTAAGGCGGCTGATAAAGGGAAACCAGAAACGGTGGAGCAGATAGCAACATTGAAACCTACGGAGAAAGATAAGATTGACTATAAACCAGGTATCCATATTGATATCTACATGCGGATGGTGGTAAAAGATGGTACATGCCAGTTCCTATATAGCACCAATGGTAAAAAATACCAATCAGCTGGAGATACCTTCAAAATGCGTGAAGGAAAATGGATAGGTGCCAAAATGGGATTTGTCAGTGTCGAACCTGATGGGAATACTGACCGTGGATGGGTGGAGGCCGACTGGTTCCGTGTCACTCCTTGATGATGGAGCCGTGATAACAAGAAAAATGGGGGTGTGCCATGTGGCACACCCCCAAAATATATCATCATTTATTAATTTCTCCAAGCCCAAAATGCAAAAGCAACAATTCCTATAGCTAACAAGCAGAGGAATCTAAACAGCCATTTGGATATCAGTTTGCGACGTCGAATAGCTGAAAGACCATGACGTTTAAAACGGTCAGAGTCGTCCATGTGCTTCTTGCGTTTTTTCCCGCTACTGCTATGATGATGGTGGTGATGATGGTGGTGTTCACCACTGCTAGATTGGCTGCTGCTATGCTTTGTTTCTTCGGAGTTACTCATATTTATTCTAATAAAATGCAAATTCGGGCGCAAAATTAATATTTTTTGATGTCAATGAGTGAATTATTAGATATAAATTATGTTAAATCACGCGTTTGGGCTTATATAACTCCACAGATTGTCTGATTTTTATTGTTTTGTATGAACCAGACAATCTGTGGCTTGTTATTCTACAATAAAGAGAATGTTGCTGTCAGACCAGCCATCACAATGCTCACCATCGACATGAGCTTGATCAAAATGTTGAGGCTTGGGCCAGAAGTATCTTTGAAGGGGTCGCCCACGGTGTCACCCACGATAGTGGCCTTATGAGCAAATGAGCCCTTTCCACCAAATTTGCCTTCCTCCACGTTCTTCTTGGCGTTGTCCCAGGCACCACCGGCATTGGCCATAAAGACGGCCAAAGTGAAACCGCAAGTCAGACCACCTACAAGCAGTCCAACTACACCGGCAACACCAAGTACCACGCCCACAATAATGGGGATGGCAATGGCTAATAGTGATGGGAAAACCATCTCATGCTGGGCAGCACGGGTGGAGATTTCCACACATGAACCATAGTCTGGGGTTGCCTTTCCCTCGAGGATACCTTTTATCTCACGGAACTGGCGGCGCACCTCTTCTACCATTTTCTGGGCTGCACGACCTACGGCTTCCATAGTGAGACCACAGAATAGGAAGGCTGCCATACCACCGATAAAGGCACCTATGAGTACCTTCGGGTTCATCAGTGTCACCTGGAAATGATTCATAAAGTCGGGAATGGTAGCATCCATGGCTTTTATTACCTCACCTTGGAGGTTTTCAATCGTTTCACCAGTGCGCTCCATGCCAATTTTCACCTCTTCTATATATGAGGCAAGCAGGGCGAGGGCAGTGAGAGCGGCTGAGCCGATGGCAAATCCCTTACCAGTGGCTGCGGTGGTGTTGCCAAGAGCGTCGAGAGCGTCAGTGCGGTGACGTACTTCCTCACCCAGTTCACTCATTTCAGCATTACCACCGGCATTGTCGGCGATGGGGCCGTAGGCATCGGTGGCAAGGGTGATGCCCAATGTTGAAAGCATACCCACGGCGGCAATGCCAATGCCATAGAGACCGAAGGAGAGATTTTCTGCGCTCATCTCTGTTTGGAAACCGTTGGCACAAAGATAGCTCAGCAGGATAGCCACACCTATGGTCACCACAGGGATGCAAGTGGAGATCATACCGGTACCGATACCCTTGATGATGACGGTGGCAGAGCCTGTGAGGCCAGCTTCGGAAATCTTTTGGGTAGGTTTATAGGAGTGGGACGTGTAGTATTCCGTAGCCTGGCCGATAATCACACCGGCGGCAAGACCCGTGATGACAGAAAATGATAAACCAAGCCAATTTTCCAACTTCAGCAGGTACAGGATGGGGAATGTAGCCACGGCTATGAGCAATGCAGAGACATTGGTGCCTAAAGAGAGGGAATGGAGCAGGTTTTTCATTGTGGCACCTTCCTTAGTGCGTACTAAATAGATGCCTAAGATGGAAAGAAACACACCCACGGCGGCAATCAGCATCGGTGCGATGACAGCCCTGAGCTGCATACCTTCAATTTGAGATGTGGCAAATGCTGCGGCTCCGAGGGCTGCGGTGGAAAGAATACTTCCGCAATAACTCTCATAAAGGTCGGCACCCATACCGGCAACGTCGCCTACATTGTCACCCACATTGTCGGCGATAGTGGCGGGGTTGCGGGGGTCGTCTTCTGGGATGTCGGCCTCAACTTTACCCACAATGTCGGCGCCCACATCGGCTGCTTTGGTGTAGATACCACCACCCACACGGGCAAACAATGCCTGGCACGATGCACCCATGCCGAAGGTCAGCATTGTCGTGGTGATGGTGACAAGGGCGAGCTTGTCGCCATTATAAAAGAGGTTCAGCACGATAAACCATATCGCTATGTCGAGCAGAGCGAGACCCACCACGGTGAGGCCCATCACAGCACCGCTACGGAAGGCGATACGCAGACCACCATCAAGACTTTTACGGGCGGCATTGGCGGTGCGTGCAGAGGCATAGGTGGCAGTCTTCATGCCAAAGAAACCTGCCAGACCACTGAAGAAACCGCCAGTAAGGAATGCGAAGGGCACCCAGGGGTTCTGCACCTTCAGCACGTATGCCATAAAGGCAAAAATGGCTGCCAAAATGATAAATACTATGGCTACTACCCGGTATTGTTGCTTTAGATAAGCCATGGCGCCTTTGCGCACATATTCGGCAATCTCTTTCATACGGGGTGTGCCCTCATCTTCACGGAACATACTTGTGAAGAAATACCATGCCATTCCCAATGCGCACACTGAGGCAATGGGAACAAGCCAAAAGACTAATGGGATGTTATTCATGCTGTTAAGTGATTAAAATTTAGATTTAACGTAATTTCGTACAAAATTACGACAATTCACTTAAATATAGACTTGTGAAGTGATAATTTTTGTTAATAAGTGTGATTTTTACCATTATTATGCATTTTTATGCAAGCAGAAGTTCAAAATGAAGGGAATTTGAAACGTTTTTGGGGAGTTTATACAATACCTCCCCAAAAACACAGAGGCGCAGAGTAAAAATGCTCTGTGCCTCTGTGTTGAAAAATGTTCATCAAAAGGAGTATAACTCCCCTCGCCCTTTGGAGAGGGGTTGGGGTGAGGCTTTAGAACCTGAAATCCAACTCTACATCCACAAAGTTGTAGTTGTGATTGTCGGGGTTAGCAATGGAGCGGTCGTTTACACGTGCATATTCAGCAGTAATCTCGAGGTTCTTTGAGATAAAATAGTTGGCACCCACCTCATACATACTCTTTGAGGTGTCCCAGTTTTTCGACGGACGATAGCACTGATAACGTGCCTTGGCATGTAGCTTTGACTTGACCACAGGTACAATGCCGAAGACATACCAACCGTCGGCCTTGTCGCCTTTGGAGAGGTCAACGACATCGCTGCCAATACCCTCAGCGGCCACACCCTGACTGTGGACGTATTCAGTACGGAATGTGAATTCATTTTTGTCGTATTCGGCCGAGAGACAATAGCGGTTGCGGGAGGCACTGCCATAATCCTGAAGAATTGTACCACCGTTAGGAAGCTCCTCTCTGATTTTCATGCTGCCGCGGCTACCTTTCCATCCAAAAGCACCAATGCGCACACCATCGATGGGCATCACCCAGATGCCGCCAATGATGTCCTTGCGCTCATCTCGGTCTTTCATGTTGATACCCTCACCATTGTACACACCAATCTGATAATGGAAAAGCCGACGTCCATTGGCATTTGGGAAGAGGTCACCCTGGAACTGGATACCGATGTCGCGGCCGCCCGATGATTTTTCACCAACTCGGTCACCGAAGCCAGAGAGTCTGTTAATCACATCAGCGTAGGAATACCAGCCTTGTGTGATGGGGTGGGTGGGGTTCTCAAAAGTGAAGGCACGCTTGAATTGTCCTACGCGAATACGGAATTCCTTGTGCTTCACCCACTCTGTGTAGAGGTCCACGAGTTGTACGGTTGGTTCAGCAGGACCTTTTGCGTTGGTGCCTTGAATTTGGGCACGCCAGTCGAAATCGCCAATTTTACCGTCAAAGATCAAACGCAGAAGGCGAAGGTTGAATTCGTTATGTTCGCTGCCTTCCTTGTCATCTGCTTGATATTGCAACATACCATATCCGCTGATCTTGAAGTTGTCGTACCATTTCTTTGTCTCTTGGGCATAGGCATTGGCAAATCCTAATGCTAATACGCAAATCATTAATAATTTCTTTTTCATAGTCTTGTATTGTTTGGTTAGTATTGTTTTTTTGAGAGTTTGGGAGTTTAGGAACTACAGGAGTTCAGACAATATCTTAGGAGACCTCTCAACAAGCTGTACTACATTCTCCACATGTGGTGTATGGGGGAACATATCCACAGGCTGTACGGCAGCTACCTGATAATCGCAGTCAAGCAGCGCAAGGTCGCGCGCCTGAGTAGCTGGGTTGCAACTTACATATACGATGCGGTGTGGATGGGTACGAAGGATGGTTGCTACTACGTCGGGATGCATGCCTGCCCGTGGCGGGTCTGTAATAATGACATCTGGACGTCCATGCTTTGTTATGAACTCGTCTGTAAGGATGTCTTTCATGTCGCCGGCAAAGAATGTGGTGTTGTCGATGCCATTTAGACGAGAGTTTACCTTGGCATCCTCGATGGCCTCAGGCACATATTCTATGCCGATGACATGCTGGGCATGTCGGGCAACAAAATTGGCAATTGTCCCAGTACCTGTATAGAGGTCATAGACAAGTTCTTTACCAGTCAGAGCTGCAAAGTCACGTGCCACCTTATAAAGTATAAATGCTTGGTCGGTGTTGGTCTGGTAGAAACTCTTTGGCCCAACTTTGAAACGCAATTCCTCCATTGTCTCAAAAATATGGTCGTTGCCACGGAATACTACCACCTCTAAATCGCCGAAAGTGTCGTTACATTTCTGGTTATCGACATAAAGTAGTGACGTGATTTGTGGGAAACGCTCAGCGATATGGCTAAGAAGTGATTCTGCTGTCGACTTGTCGTCGGGTGTTTCAAAATGGAATTGTACGAGTACCATCCATTCTCCGGTGTTGGAATTGCGTATCATCACGTCGCGTAGGAGACCATGTTGCTGACGCAGGTCGAAGAATGTCATCCCAGTCTCGTAGGCATAGTCACGGATAGCATTGCGTATTTCGTTGTGGAGTGGGTCCATCAACTTACAGTCATCGATGGGGAACACCTTGTCGAAAGCACTGGTGATGTGAAGGCCTATGGCGTTCATTTGGTCATAGGTCACGCCGCTTGCAATTTCGGTTGGTGTGAGCCACCGTTTATTGGAGCAAGCGAATTCCATCTTGTTGCGATATGCCACGGTGTGCGCAGAACCCAATATGGGGCGGAACTCAGGTAGTGCCACCTTTCCAATGCGTGTGAGTTGGTCAAATACTTGGCGGTGCTTCATGCGTAATTGTTCCTCGTAGGGTAGAATTTGCCATTTGCAGCCACCGCAGAAACCGAAATGGGGGCACAACGGTTCGCTACGCACTTCGCTTTTGCTGATAAAACGGATGACCTCAGCCTCGCAATAACTATGTTTCTTTTTGCGCACTTGTAAATCAACCACGTCGCCGGGAACGACAAAGGGCACAAAAACCACCATGTCGTTGACACGCGCTATGCATTTACCTTCAGCGGCACAATCGGTGATGGTTACATTCTCTAATATTGGGAGTGGCTTCTTCTTTCTTGCCATAAAAGTCGTTTGTATAGTTTTCTTATTTACTCAACTTTCGCAAGCTCCAGTTTCGTCTGGTTTTTAGATTTTTAGGTCGCTTAGCTTGCAGGTTTTAAGGTGATATATGTATGGCTAACGATATGTTTGAGCATACCTTACCTCATAACCTCATAACCTAAAGACCTCATAACCTCGAAGTTGAGCGAATGCGAAACTTCAATTATTTATTATCCATGCTGAGATGCAGCTTATCTTCTGCAAAGATAATTAAAAAAATGTGAAAAACAATTTTTTTTGCTGTTTTTTTATGTTGAAGGTTTTTTTATACACTTTTATACACTGTTCATTATTTATAAATACCCCTCTCGAAAAATTTTTTTATTTAAAAGTTTGTAGATTTGCCGAATTTGATGTATTTTTGCATCTTACAAAGTAACATCTATATTTTATTGTAACCATAAACCATTATGAGCGAACAGAAAAGAGTTTATACCTTTGGCAATGGTAAGGCTGAAGGTAATGCTAAAATGCGTGAGCAACTCGGCGGAAAAGGTGCCAACCTGGCCGAGATGAACCTCATCGGAGTTCCCGTACCACCGGGATTCACTATCACCACCGACTGCTGCAACGAGTACTATGAGGTGGGTCAGGAAAAAATCAAGGCTCTGCTCGACGAAGACGTCACCGCCGCCGTCAAGCACATTGAGACCCTGATGAATTCCAAGTTTGGCGATGCCCAGAATCCACTCCTCGTGAGTGTGCGCTCGGGTGCACGTGCTTCTATGCCCGGTATGATGGACACCATCCTCAACCTCGGTCTTAATGACGAGGTGGCTGAAGGCATGGTGCGTAAGACCAACAACCCCCACTTTGTGTATGACTCCTATCGTCGTTTCGTACAAATGTACGGCGACGTGGTTCTCGAGATGAAACCCGTCAACAAAGAGGACATCGATCCATTTGAGGAGATTATTGAGAAAGTGAAGGCTGAGCGTGGTGTGAAACTTGACAAGGATCTCTCTGTTGAGGAACTTAAGAAATTGGTTGTGCTCTTTAAGACCGCCATCAAAGAGCGTACAGGCAAAGACTTCCCCAACGACCCAATCGAGCAGCTTTGGGGTGCTATCTGCGCTGTATTCCGTAGCTGGATGAACGAGCGCGCCATTCTCTATCGTAAGATGGAAGGTATCCCCGATGAGTGGGGTACAGCTGTGTCTGTGATGGCCATGGTATTTGGCAACATGGGCGACACTTCAGCTACTGGTGTATGCTTTAGCCGTGATGCCGCTAATGGCGAGAACGTGTTCAATGGTGAATACCTGGTGAATGCACAGGGTGAGGACGTTGTGGCTGGTATCCGTACACCGCAGCAGATTACCAAGCTTGGCTCACAGCGCTGGGCTGAGCGTGCTGGTATCAGTGAAGAAGAGCGTGCAGCTAAATATCCTTCGATGGAAGAGGCTATGCCTGAAATCTACGAGCAGCTGAACGGCATCCAGGAGAAACTTGAGAACCACTATCATGATATGCAGGATATGGAGTTCACCGTGCAAGAGGGCAAACTGTGGTTCCTCCAGACACGTAACGGTAAGCGCACAGGTGCTGCCATGGTGAAGATTGCCATCGACCTGCTCCATGAAGGTAAGATTGACGAGAAAACCGCTATCTTGCGCTGCGAGCCTCAGAAACTTGATGAGTTGCTGCACCCTGTTTTTGATAAGGTGGCACTTTCAAAGGCCAAGGTTATCGCTCAGGGTCTGCCTGCATCTCCAGGTGCTGCCTGCGGACAGATTGTCTTCCATGCTGACGACGCACAGGAGTGGCATGAGGACGGCCACAAGGTGGTGCTCGTGCGTATCGAGACCTCTCCTGAGGACCTCGCTGGTATGGCAAGCGCCGAGGGTATCCTCACCGCACGTGGTGGTATGACCTCACACGCTGCCGTGGTGGCACGTGGTATGGGTAAGTGCTGCGTATCTGGCGTAGGCGCACTCAACGTGGACTACAAGAGCAAGACCGTGGAAATCGACGGCGTGGTATATAAGGAGGGCGACTATCTGTCACTCAACGGTACCACTGGTCAGGTATACGCTGGCGAGGTGCCCACAAAGGCTGCCGAACTCTCTGGCGACTTCAAGGAACTGATGGACCTCTGCGACAAATACACCAAACTGCAGGTGCGCACCAATGCCGACACACCACACGATGCACAGGTGGCACGCCAGTTCGGCGCAAAGGGTATCGGTCTGACACGTACAGAGCACATGTTCTTCGACGACCAGAAGATTATCGCCATGCGCGAGATGATTCTCGCCAAGGACGCTGAAGGTCGCGAGAAGGCTCTTGCCAAACTGCTTCCTTACCAGAAGGCTGACTTCAAGGGTATCCTCGAGGCTATGGACGGACTGCCAGTCAACATCCGTCTGCTCGACCCACCACTCCACGAATTCGTACCACACGATATCGCTGGTCAGGAGACAATGGCCAAGGAAATGGGCGTGAGCCTTGACGACATCAAGCGCCGCGTTGACTCTTTGGCAGAGAACAACCCAATGTTAGGACACCGTGGTTGCCGTCTGGGTATTACATTCCCCGAAATCACCGCTATGCAGACTCGCGCCATCCTGAGCGCCGCTTGTGAGCTGAAGAAAGAGGGCAAGGATCCTAAACCCGAGATTATGGTGCCACTGATTGGTATTCTTTATGAGTTGAAGCAGCAAAAGAGCATCATCCAGCGTGTGGCTAAGGAAGTCTTCGCTGAGTATGGCGTGGAGGTAGAGTTTGAGATTGGTACGATGATTGAGATTCCTCGTGCAGCTCTGACCGCCGACCGTATCGCTACTGAGGCTGAGTACTTCTCATTTGGTACCAACGACCTCACACAGATGACATTCGGCTATAGCCGCGACGATATTGCCAGCTTCCTCCCCGTCTATCTCGACAAGAAGATTCTGAAGGTTGACCCATTCCAGGTGCTCGATCAGAACGGTGTTGGCAAGCTCGTGAAGTATGCCGTGGAGAAAGGCCGTGGCGTTCGTCCAAATCTTCGTACAGGTATCTGCGGTGAGCATGGTGGTGAGCCAAGTTCCGTGAAATTCTGTGCCAAGATTGGTTTGAACTATGCTAGCTGCTCGCCATTCCGTGTGCCTATCGCACGTCTGGCAGCCGCGCAGGCAGCAGTGGAAGAATAATTTATTCACTTTAGGCAGACTGTCAGTTGGAAGGCTGACTTCTCCAGATTGGCAGTCTGCTTTTTTATAATAATTATATAAGAATTAAAAGAAAATGGACGCATTTGCGAAGTTAGGAATCGTTTGTGGAGTATTCTCTTTATTAATAGGAGCTTTTTTGTTTCTTTTTAAAATAGGCTTCGTACATCATTTCTGGCTAATGGCCATTGTGCTCTTTCTAATAGGATGCCCGTTGATGTGGATTGGCGGTCTGAATACTATTGAGTTTATATCACGACCTTTTATAGAAAAAGGATTAAAGGGCATTTTCAGTTGGATTATTACCATCATCCTCGCCATTGTAGTCTATGGCGTTGTGGGAGCTGGTCTTTATTTCCTACTTTTAAATCTGCAATTGTTTTAACTAAGGATATTTATCTTGAATCATTATTGATGAAATTATTGTTATGGAGGCTATTCCTTAGGCTCCCATACCTATTTATATTATATATATTAGACTATTTGAGGATTAAGATTTGAAAATCTCCTCGTCAGCTATATAATTATATATGAAATTTGACATTTTCAAACCATTAGCTATTTGCGAGCAGGGTAAACAAGGCATACAGCAGAATGAGATATTCCCTGCCAAAGGTATGGGTACCATTCACGACCGACTGTTTGTAGTTTGTGACGGTAAAGGGGGTGAGGGCATTGGCGACTTGGCCAGTGCTACTGTTGCTGCAAGTCTCTCGGATTTTATTTTCCAGAACACCTGCCCTGATGAGCCAATGGATGAAGAGATGGTAAACAAGGCTTTTGTCGAGACATACAACAATCTCAGCAAAGAATGTAAGCCAGAGGCATCTGTGGCAATGGCTATGCTTTATTTCCATCGACATGGCTGCCTTGCCGCCCATATCGGTAACAGTAGAATATACCACATCAGACCTAAAAACCGCACATTGATGTATCGCTCATGTGATAACATCAAGACGATGATGCCGAAGAATAGTGTTATGGCCGACCCTGTCAAAGCATTTATTACAGATGTGAGACATGGGGATTACTTTGTGTTGATGACCAAAGGAGCTGCTTCAAAGCTCCATGACCAAAAAGTCATGGAAATTGTCTGTGCCAATGGCAGTGATGAAGATAAATTGGCAAGAATGAAAAAGGAGACAGACGCATGTGAAGACAATCACTCACTCTATCTCATACACGTCAGCGGTGTGATGAACGAAGCTTTCGACGACAATCTCATCGACAATGAACAGCAGCTCATGGCGGCAAATCTCACAAAAGAGAATGAGATTTTACCAACACAGAAAGAAAAAAAGCCTCAAAAGAAAGTCGTGGAATCGGAGGATGATGAAACAACCAATCCTATAGATCGTGAAACTATTGAAGAACAAAGGGAAGAAAAGCCCAAGAAGAAAAGGGAACTCCCCATTGTGTGGATTACTGCTATCGCTTTAGTTCTCGGTGCTGGCGCACTACTCTATTGGGGACATGGAAAGACGAAACATGACTCTAGCCAACAAACAGAGGTGAAACCTAAAGAAAATGCTCCCAAAGAAAAGGATACCATCAATGTGATGAAAGGTGCGAATCCCAAACCATTAGAGTTGACTCCCGAGGAGAAGGCTAAGTTGGAAGAGGAAAAGAAAAAAGCTGAAGAGGAAAAGAAAAAGGCAGAAGAGGAAAAGAAAAAGGCGGAAGAGATGAAAAAGCAGGAGGAAGAAAATAATAATGAGAATTCCACTCAAGAACCCGCTATCAACAACAATCCTGCTACACAGGAACCTGTGACATCACCTACAACACCAGCCGTAGAACCTGAGCCGACGTCACCTACGCCACCGCCCAACAACCCAAGTGGATTGAGACCGGTAATCCCTGAGGAGTAATTTCATTTTTTTTATAGCATGGGGGATTTCCCTCCAACAATAGGAGTTTCCGCCTGCTGAATAGGAATAATCCTTTTGAAATACGTCTCATAATTGCGAACTTTGCAACATCAAAGAGAGAAACTCACCTGATGTATAACATAAAAAGTTCACAATTATGAGACGGAATATTTTTACACTTTTTGCAGCCCTCACCATTACACTCACGGCAAATGCCATGGGATACGAAGAGGCAAGAAACGAAGCTTTGTTCCTCACCGACAAAATGGCATACGAGTTGGGGCTTAACGATATGCAGCGAGAGGCTGTCTATGAGATCAATCTCGACTATTTCCTCAACGTCAATGACTATGCTGATGTTGAAGGTGCTTATTGGGCACGTCGTAATGCCGACTTGAGATATGTGCTTGCCGACTATCAGTATCGGAGCTTTATCAACGCTGCCTATTTCTACCGTCCACTTTATTGGGATAGGGGCGTTTGGCGCTTCCATATCTATTCACGCTACTCCAACAGATACCATTATTACTATGGACGCCCACACGCATGGCATAGCTATCGTGGTGGATACGCCAGAGGACCTCGTAGCCACTATGCCGGACGTAACTTCCATCATGTACCAGCTCCAGGACATGGACCCGGACATGGAGGACATCATCCCGGACACGGACCAGGTCATGGCGGTGGACACAATCCTAATTACGGTGGACACGGTGGACACGGCGGACATGGAGGTGGTCATGGCGTACATGGCGGTCACGGTTCCCGCAGAAGATAAACCATACAATACTTACTTCATAGATAATCCCTTGATTATTGGAGGGTGAGACGGATGTGAATCCCTCTCACCCTTTTTTAGTTAGGAGTTGCAGGAGTTCAAGAGTTACAGAAGTTCAGACAAATGCTCTGAGAGTATGAGGCTTGGGATTAAAGTGGTTATGAGTTGGTAGTTAGGTGCTTTTTCTTTTTTCCAATTTTCATTCATCAAATATTTTTATACTTTCAAAAAAAGCATTATCTTCGCAGCATAATTGAAAAAACATGGCAACAACCATCGAATTGCGTAATCTCACTATTGGCTACAACAAGAAAAAGAACTACAAAGTGGTAGCCACAGACATTAATGCAGCACTTGAAAGTGGATGTATGACGTGCCTTATCGGCCCCAATGGCGTAGGGAAATCCACATTGCTTCGAACCCTTTCAGCCTTTCAACCTCAATTGGAAGGAGATATCTTTTTGAAAGGAAAGAAAATCGATGAATACAATGAGAAACAACTAGCCAAGATGATAGGCGTGGTGCTAACTACAAAAATGGAAGTGCAGAATATGACTGCCGAGGAACTCGTCGGGATGGGAAGAAGTCCATATACTGGTTTCTGGGGATCTTTGTCGGACGAAGACCATCGTATTGTGGCTGAGGCTCTCAATATGGTAGGAATTACTGGACTTGCCAAGCGATTTATTCAGACACTCAGCGACGGAGAACGGCAGAAAGTGATGATTGCCAAGGCACTGGCTCAGCAGACACCGGTCATCTTTCTTGACGAGCCCACGGCATTCCTCGATTATCCCAGTAAAGTGGAAATGCTGCAATTACTGCACCGCTTGAGCCGCGCTACAGACAAGACCATTTTTCTATCCACCCATGACCTGGAGTTGGCACTACAAATTGCAGATGTAGTGTGGCTCATGCGTGCTGACGATAGCTTGACCATCGGCACACCGCAACAGTTAGCACAGTCGGGGGATTTGAGTAAGTTTATCGAACAACGTGGGATTGTCTTTGACCGTAAGACGCTTTCAGTAAGAGTGGTGGGCGAGGGGTCACCCGTTGGTCTTTCTCACAATCCAAATGCTTAGCTCGTAGAGTAGCCAGATGGGAAGTGCTACGGCGCACATTGTAAAGGCATCGCCACTCGGCGTGATAACCGCCGATAGTATAAGAATAGTAACGATGGAGTGCTTGCGGAATTGGCGCATTTGCTTCGATTTCAGCAAATGCATCTTTGCCAATAGCCAACAAAGTACGGGAAGTTCAAAAACCAATCCTATCACTAAAGTCATCGACAATAACGTATCAGCATAAGATTGTATAGTGAGCATATTAGTCACCTCAGGACTTACCTGGTAGGTGCCTAAAAATTTGACGGTAAGTGGAAAAATCAGGAAATAGTTGACCAATGTCCCTGCGATAAACATCAGGTATGTGGACGAGACGATGCGCACAGCATAGCGACGTTCATGCTCATAAAGGGCAGGCGCCACGAAAAGAAACAACTGATACAGCACGTAGGGTGATGCTAAAAGAAATCCGAAGTAGGCTGCCACACGGATATGCACCATGAATTGCTCGGTCAACCCCGTGTTAATCATCCGCAAGGCAAACTCATCACCTCCCAATAAACGGTAGGTGATAAAATCACTCTTGCTGGGTGCCAGCACGATGGAAAACAATGTCTCTTTGAAACAAAAGGCAACCACCGCAAACAGTATTACCACGCAGGCGATACGTATCAGGTAACTGCGCAAAACATCGAGATGATCCCAGAATGTGCCGATATCCTGCTCTTTCTTGCCAGAACTCATTTAGCCTTGGAATCGTCCTTTGGATCTGCTTCTACTTTCTCTGTAGGCTTTTTGGCATCGTTAGCATCATCCTCGATGCCGTTCATGCCATCTTTAAAGCTCTTCATACCCTTCCCAAGGCCTTTCATCAACTCGGGAATCTTGCGGCCGCCGAAGAGCAACAATATTATCAATGCGATAATCAGTATTTCCTGATAACCTATATTCAGGGGAATAATAAGTAGTGATGTGTCCATATTGGGAATGAGTTATTGAGTTTATGAGTTTTGAGTTTATGAGTTTATAAGTTTTTGAAGCCTCACCCCCAGCCCCTCTCCAAAGGGCGAGGGGAGTAACAACTTTTTAAATAACTACCTTACTTTTCTCTTGTGCTTTCCCGAGAATTTTTCGATGTCGATGCGGATGACCTCTGTACGATGTATAGAACGACGTATGGCTGTACCGCCTTCACGACGGAAATCTGGAGAATATTTATCTACTAAGAGCATCAGGGCGTGTTTCTTCTCTTCTTCTGAGAGTGCTGTGCGGGCAGTGCCTGTCAATACCACACTTTCGTATTCTGTGGTGAATTGTGATGCAAGGACATGGGTGTAGCCTACCATACACATTGAAATCTGAGGATGATGGGCAAGGCATTGCAGTTTACGACCCTCGTGGGCACAATGGATATACAGATGACCTGGGCGCTCAAAAACGAAGTTCACAGGAATACCATAAGGCATGCCATCGCTATCGACCATCGACAGCACTGCGTGCTCACATTCCTCGAGTAGCCGACGTGAACTTTCCTCGTCCATACAACGGTCTTGGCGACGGATGTCTTCGGTGCTGTATTCCATATTGACAATGTATATATTACTATCATGCAAAGATACTATATTATTTTGAAATGTGTGCTTTTTTTTATCTTTTTCCCATATTATTTTGCTTTTTGTCATTTTTTGTGGTACTTTTGTAGAAAGTCTAAACAACTTCTATTCTAAAACTTCTATAAATGGAAATCTCTCCAATAGCTATCTTTCATTCGCCTTTCCATACCAAGTTTGGTGTTCCACGACAGAGTGGGGTGGTGCCCCATCTCAAGGGGAAGATTGTCTTTGAAACGGCATACCGCAACCATGACTATATCCGTGGCATTGATGAATTTGATTATTTGTGGCTCATCTGGGGATTCTCGGCTAATAACCATCAATCCATACGGCCTACTGTACGGCCACCACGATTAGGAGGCAATCGGTCGGTTGGGGTCTTCGCTACCCGTTCACCATATCGCCCTAATCCCATTGGATTGTCATCTGTCAGATTGGTTGGCGTAGAGGATACAAAGGATTGTGGGGTGGTGTTGATAGTGGAAGGGGGTGACTTGATGGATGGCACGCCCATTTATGATATCAAACCGTACCTAACCTATGCTGACAGTCATGAAAGCGCTAAAAGCGGGTTTACTGATACCCATCAGTGGCAGCAGCTTGACGTGGTAATACCAAAAGAATATCAGACTTTCTTTTCATCGGAGGACATCGCTATCCTAACCGAGATACTTCGTCAAGACCCACGTCCACACTACCACAATGACCCTGAGCGTGTTTATGGAATGCCATACGCTGGCTATGATGTAAAATTCAAAGTGAATGATGGCGTTTTGACAGTGGTAGAAATGATGAAGATTTGAAAATTCATTATTTTCTATTTTTTTTTGACGAATTGTCATGTTATATTTGAAATTTTTGTATATTTGCAAACAAATCGACGAAACCTTTTGATAATCAAAGAAACAATCATATTATTCATTAAAAACCATTATTACTATGACTGACTCTGTTCCACAATTAGAACCAACCCAGGCGGTGAAACAAGCTTTTAACCGCATTCAAGACATGAATGGACGTTCAAGGCGTTCTGAGTTTTGGTGGGCCATGTTGGCGTTTGTATTGATCTACTTTTTCTTAGAAAAATTTATAGAGGCTATTAATGTTCCTGTTGTGCTACCTTTTGTCACAATTCCTTTGCTTCTTGCTCTTGCCCCTATTATGATTCGACGTATGCATGATATAGGAAAGGAACCATTGCTCGTCTATATTTTCTTGGGAGCTGTTTTGGTTAATGAAATATTTTTAATAGTTGCCAATCTTTCTAAGAGTTTTAGCACGATTAAGACGATGATGGATATTAGCAAATTTTTGTCCATTGCTATCATGATTCTTCTTCTCGTTTTAATCTGGTTTTGGTGCGAGGATAGCCAGAAAGGTGGAAACCGCTTTGGTAAGTCACCTAAATATCCAAATGCTCCTGATATTGAACCAATGAATCAAACCCCATATAATCCTTATGGTCAGCAACCATACGGTCCTCAGCAGTATGGTCCTCAGCAGCAGTATGGTCCTCAGCAACCATACGGTCCTCAGCAGCAGTATGGTCCTCAGCAACCATACGGTCCTCAGCAGCAGTACGGTCCTCAGCAGCAGTATGGTCCTCAGCAGCAGTATGGTCCTCAGCAATATGGTCAGCAACAATCTCCTTATGATCAGGAGACTCAGTTTGACCAAAACAAAGACCAGTAATTGTTTTTGTCACTCTTTTTTTAACCTTTAATATTTACTATTATGATTCCAAATGGCCTTCCTCAATTAGATTTTATGCAGGCGGTACAATTGTCTATCAAACGCATCAAAGAAATGGACGGACGTTCACGCCGTTCTGAATTTTGGTGGACAATGCTTGCTCTTGTACTTTGCAACATTGTGCTCATTTTTATTCCTGTAGTTGGTCCTATTTTAAGTATTGCATTATGGGTTTGTTCTATTCCATTGATGTCTCGCCGACTGCATGATACTGGTCGTAATCACACTCTCGTTTTTGTTTATATCGGACTGTATGTGCTATATATGATACTCTTTATTTACATGTGGTTCCAGGCGAGAAATAATCCGTTAGGTCTATTGTCAGGTCTTGGTGCGATAGGCACAATTTACACATTGGTTATGTTGGCAATGCTTGTGATCGGTATCATTTTAATTGTATTTTGTTGTGGTGACAGTCAGCCGTTTACCAATCAGTATGGCCCCTCGCCAAAATATCCTGATGGTCAACAAAATCAGCAACAGTTCTACGGTCAGCAGTATGGTCCCCAGCGACCTCCTTATGGTCAGCAGTATGGTCCTCAACAGCCACCTTATGGTCAGCAGTATGGCCCTCAGCAACCACCATACAATCAGCAGCAGTATGGTCCTCAACAACCACCATACGATCAGACTCAGTTTGACCAGAACAATGGACGATAGCATGAGATGGTAGGAGCTTGCAATACCGATATTGCTATGTTCTCTTACAATAGAAATGAATAGACACAGAGGCACAGAACCAACGTTCTGTGCCTCTGTGTATGAATGTTGAATTATAAAAATCTATAATTAAATAGCCTTATAATTGTCTAAGTCTTCAACTTTGAGGTTCTTCACGAAGTCGTAGTGTCCACAACATTCGGCCTCAGCGTGACGAACATAGACGTTGGCGCTCTTGGCGAAAAGCTCTGGTGCACGTGTGGCATCGTCGAGAATAAGCAGCGACATGATGATGTCGGCAGTCATCTCATACAAGCGGCGAGCCACAAAGTCGGTCTTCTCCTGATTATTCTCAGCCTTCACCTCTGCTAACACTTCTTCGTAAAGGGCTACCAATTTCTCAACACGCTCTTTAAGTGGTTGCAAATCTGCAGAGACTTCATTTTCCAGCATTTCCTTGATAATCTGGAGGTAGGTGCCGTTGGTGATGTAGCGGCTGGCAGCAACCACCTGCAACTGTGTGGTACCCTCGTAAATAGAGAAGATACGTGCGTCGCGATAGAGTCGCTGGCATTTGTATTCCATTATAAATCCTGAACCACCATGGATGGAGATAGCATCATAGGCGTTTTGGTTGGCATATTCTGAGTTCATACCCTTTGCCAGTGGTGTAAATGCATCTGCCAGACGGGTATATTTCTTCAGTTCCTGACGGTCTTCTGGCTTCATGCGGCCCTCACGTTGCAGGTCTTCCAATGCTTTGTAGATATCCACGTAGCGGGCTGTCTGGTAGAGTAGGGAACGTCCGGCGTCCAACTTCGCTTTCATTCTCGACAGCATGTCATAAACTGCGGGGAAGTTGATAATCTTCTGTCCGAATTGAGCACGTTCGCGAGCATATTTCAGACCTTCGTTGTAGGCTTCCTGCTCCACGCCCACACTCTGTGCTGCAATTCCGAGGCGTGCACCGTTCATCAGTGCCATCACATATTTGATGAGTCCTAAGCGTGTGCTGCCACAAAGTTCAGCTTTGGCATTTTTATAGGTCAACTCGCAAGTGGGTGAGCCATGGATACCCAACTTATGTTCGATGTGGCGCACGTCAACACCACCGTTACGCTTGTCGTAGATAAACATCGACAGTCCGCGACCGTCGCGTGTGCCTTCCTCTGAGCGTGCAAGCACCAGGTGGATGTCACTGTCACCATTGGTTATAAATCGCTTCACACCGTTCAAGCGCCAGCAATTCTCCTTCTCGTCGAAGGTGGCCTTGAGCATCACGCGCTGCAAGTCGCTACCGGCATCGGGCTCGGTGAGGTCCATCGACATGGTCTCACCTGCACAGACACGGGGGATGTATTTCTGTCGCTGCTCCTCATTGCCAAATTCATACAATGTGTCGATACACGATTGGAGACTCCAGATGTTCTGGAAACCGGCGTCAGCGGCGGAAATCACCTCGCTCAGCATCGAGAACACCACGTTGGGAAGGTTGAGCCCACCATAGCGGCGGGGCATGGATACACCATGCAAGCCGGCCTTACGGGTGGCATCAATGTTCTCAAATGTCTTTGATGCATAAATCATGCGGCCGTTCTCCAGGTGTGGACCTTCCAGGTCTACTGACTCTGAATTGGGCTCAAGGATATTAGCAGCCACATCACCAGTGATGTCAAGGATGCGCTTGTAGTTCTCGATGGCATCCTCGAAATCCACAGGAGCATCGTCAAATTTCTCTTTGTCTTCGTAGCCCTTCTCTTTGAGTTCTACAATACGCTCCATCAGAGGATGGTTCAGGTGGAACACTATTTCTGGGTGGTCACTATAATAGTTTGCCATAATTATTTTTCTTTTTTATAGGTAAGATAAATTGCGTAGATGATGCATAGCGCTTGAATGATAATGGTGATGACCACAGCAATGCCATAATTTCTGAATCCGGAAATCACCCCGCAAAGAAGCAATACAGCAATCAGCAGATATCTTATCTCTTTCATTAAATTATTTACTATTCTGCTTGTAGTATTTAATCAGCTTTGGCACTACTTCCTCGACGGTGCCGTTAATCACGTAGTCGGCAATGCTGTTAATAGGAGCGTTGGGGTCGCTGTTAACCGAGATGATAATGCCGGAGTCTTGCATACCAGCGATGTGCTGGATTTGTCCGGAAATACCGCAGGCGATATAGACTTTGGGATGTACGGTGACACCAGTCTGGCCAATCTGGCGGTCGTGGTCGCAGAAACCTGCATCCACTGCGGCACGCGAAGCACCTACCTCAGCGTGGAGCACCTTGGCTAAGTCGAAGAGCATGTCGAAGCCTTCCTTACTTCCCATGCCATAGCCACCGGCCACCACAATTTGTGCACCTTTCAGGTTGTGCTTAGCTGCTTCCACATGGTGGTCGAGCACTTTCACGACAAAAGCCTCGGCAGAGACGTATTTTGACACCTCAGGATATACCACCTCTTTTTTGCAATCGCCCTCATAGATGGCCTTTTGCATCACACCACTGCGCACTGTAGCCATCTGTGGACGATGCTCAGGGTTGACGATGGTAGCCACGATGTTGCCACCAAATGCGGGACGAATCTGGTAGAGCAGGTTGGTGAAGGTCTTGCCGCTTTTCTTATCCTCGTAGTCGCCGATTTCCAATTCGGTGCAGTCGGCGGTCAAACCACTGGTGAGTGAGGATGAAACTCTTGGCCCGAGGTCGCGACCAATAACAGTTGCACCCATAAGGCAAATCTGTGGTTTCTCTTCTTTGAAGAGGTTGACCATAATATCGGTATGTGGTGCGGAGGTGTAAGGGAAGAGACCTTCGCCATCAAATACGAAAAGCTTATCTACTCCGTAAGGGAGTATTTGGTCTTCCACCTTGTTGCGGATGTTGGTGCCGATAACTACGGCATTCAGTTCCACATTCAGTTGATTGGCAAGTTTTCTGCCTTTTGTGAGCAATTCCTGGGAAACTTCGGCCACTTGTGTGCCTTCTATTTCGCAATATACAAATACAGCCTCCATTTTATCCTATAATTTTATCGTTCAACAATTCCACAATCAGGTCATTGATGTCTGTGTCAGATGCAGTCAGTGTCTTGCTTTCCTTAGCTTGGAACGATATGTTCTTCACTGCCTTTACCTTGGTTGGACTTCCAGCAAGTCCACACTGGTTGACATCACCATCGACATCGGCTACCGACCACTGGTTGAGTGTCAGGAAATCACGCTCGGCATAGAGCTTCGCCATTCGCTCATCCAACTCGGCGGGGCGCTCCATCGGACAGGTTGCATATTTGTATTTCATTACCAACTTAGCGTTGCAGGGGCGACAGGGAGCAGCACTTCCGTTCACTGTGATAACCACGGGTAGGGGAGCCACAACGGTTTCCACACCACCATCGATATGGCGGCGGATGGTAGCCTTTCCGTCTTCTATCTTGAGGATTTCCTCAGCATAGGTCACCTGATTCAAACCCAGTTTTTGAGCTACCTGTGGTCCCACCTGAGCGGTGTCGCCGTCGATAGCCTGGCGACCGCCAATCACGATATCCACATCGCCAATCTTCTTGATGGCAGTGGCGAGAGCGTATGAAGTGGCCAATGTGTCGGCACCAGCAAACAGACGGTCGGTGAGCAACCAACCGGTGTCGGCACCACGATAGAGGCCCTGGCGGATGATTTCACCAGCGCGAGGAGGACCCATTGTGAGTAGTCCTACTTTGGAACCTGGATGTTGTTCCTTCAGACGAAGGGCTTGTTCCAGTGCATTAAGGTCTTCGGGATTGAAGATGGCGGGCAGGGCGGCGCGGTTGACAGTGCCTTCGGCGGTCATAGCGTCCTTGCCCACATTTCTTGTGTCGGGTACTTGTTTGGCAAGTACTACAATTTTCAAACTCATAAATAAAAAATAATGTTACTGTTTTGGCCGGCAAAAGTACGCATTTTTTGTCGGCTATCAAAGAAATAAAGTGTAAAAATGCACATTATTCCTTAAAACGTGCACATTTTCACGGATTTGTGCATACCTATGCTCTCAATCGGGTCTACGGCATATCTCGCGATAAAATAAAAGTGATGCTCTCTTGACGCTATAGAGACTAAAAACTAACAACTATAGAATTGCGTATGATTCTTGAAAATTCATGCCTAATTCATGCAATTCATGCTCAAAATATAATTCATCTCATAATATGGCTGTAAATGTGAGCATACGTCCCTTTAACTACTCTTAAACTACCTTTTAACTACCCTTCAACTACTGCATGTTGAGCGAATTATTTGTTTCGGTTTGTTTTCAGTTCGTTGCCGTTATATTGGTTGTAGTCAAGGTTGATCTTGTTCCAAGGCACACGGTCGCGGAAGAGTTCGGGGTGATTTACTATGAGCGTACATTTCAGCAGACCGTCGAACGCATCAGGTGCACATGCTGGTGGGTTTTCCGTGCGTACTTCTATGGTGCGAAGCATGGTGCAGTTGGCAAAGGCCAAGTTACCTATTTCATTCACCCATTGTGGAATGTAAATCATCTCAAGTCGCTTGCAGTTGGCAAAAGCTGTCATCTCTATTGTGCGGAGTTCTTTAGGCAGGGGGATGATGCGTACTCCTGAGTTCATAAAAGCCCCTTTGCCGATGCTAAGGATGCGACTGTTGTAGATGTTGATTTTGTCGAGTGAAGGACAGTCTTTCAGCATTCGGTCGGGTACTTTCTCCATATAATCAGAAAATTGAATGTTGGAAAGATTTGTGCATCCTTCAAAGGCCGAAACTCCCAAGCGTACAAGTTTTTTGGGTAAACGGGCATATTCCAATTTCTGCATCCCATAAAATGCAGAGTCACCCATCTGCTTGTTCTTCAGTTTGTGCAGGTCAATCTCACGCAAATTTGGCAATGTACGAATGAATTTCAGGTCGCGGTCATTGATTGTTCCCGTCAGAACAAGTCTTTCTACGCTTTGTGGATTTTCCAACAATGTTGACAGTGTACCCTCAATAGGCACATTCAATTTGATTTCCTGGGCAGAGGCTATTGTTGTAATAGCTATTGCTGCCAATAAAATAATAGTTCTTTTCATAGAATCAAAAAATAGTATTGGCTTGTTGATTGTATTCAAGATTTCCTTTCATCTGTGTGAATAAAAAATCTCCACAAAGGTAAGCTTTATTTTTATCATATGCAAGTATATACCTAAATAAAAATAAGTAGGTGGCCAAAATCAGATGATAGGATTTTATGATTCTTAACTTTTCTTTCTGCAAATAAATTTTGAAAAGAGATAAAATATACTTACCTTTGTGGTTCATTCTGATGAGTGGAAAGGTATAAAGAATCGTAAAATGATAGATAGGGCGACAATAGATAGAATTATGGATGCGGCCAATATCGTGGATGTGGTCTCTGAGTTTGTCTCTCTCCGCAAGAGTGGGACAAGCTATAAAGGACTGTGTCCATTCCACGATGACCGCACCCCTTCGTTCTCTGTCTCGCCGGCAAGGGGAGTTTACAAATGCTTCTCGTGCGGTAAGGCGGGCAATGCTGTCCGCTTCATTATGGACCATGAACAGATGTCGTATGTAGATGCCTTGAAATGGCTCGCCCGGAAATACAACATCGAGGTGAAAGAGCGTGAGCTCACTTCAGAAGAGCGTGAGCAGGAAAACGAGCGTGAGAGCATCTTCATCGTCAACGAGTGGGCGGCAGAGTATTTCCACGACATTCTGTTGAATCATATAGACGGCAAGGCTATAGGTTTGGCGTACTTCCGCTCCAGAGGTATCCGTGACGACATCATCCAGAAATTCCGCCTTGGTTTTTCACTAAGTCAGCGAGATGCCATGGCAAACGAGGCCCTGAAAAAAGGATATAAGGCTGAGTTCCTCGTCAAGGGTGGTCTCTGCGGACAACGTGAGAATGGCAGTCTTTACGACCGTTTTGCCGGACGAGTACTCTTTCCCTGGATGAGTGTCAGTGGCAAGGTCGTAGGCTTCGGTGGGCGTGTGCTCGACTCGCGCACCAAAGGTGTCAGTCAGAAATACGTCAACACCCCTGATACTCCAGTCTATCACAAAGACCACGAGCTATATGGCCTTTTCCAAGCCAAGAAGGCCATAGCCAAGGAAGATTGCGTGTATATGGTCGAAGGCTACACCGACGTGCTCTCCATGCACCAGTGCGGGATAGAAAATGTGGTGGCCAATTCAGGTACAGCCCTCAACCTCCATCAGATACGGCTCTTACATCGCTTCACCCAGAATGTAGTGTTGCTCTACGATGGTGATGAGGCTGGCATCCATGCTGCCATGAGAGGTACCGACATGTTTCTGGCTGAGGGGATGAATATCAAGGTGCTCCTACTGCCTGACAACGACGACCCTGACAGCTTTGCACGCAAACACACTGCCACGGAGTTCCGGGAATACATTACTACGCATCAGACAGACTTCATGGAGTTTAAAACGCGTGTGTTGCTCAACGACAATAGCGACCCCATCAAGCGCGCCGAAGCCATTAGCAGTATTGTCAAGAGTATCTCGGTTATTCCCGACCAGATAAAGCGTGCGGAATACATCAAACAGTGCTCTACCAATATTGGTACGCCTGAGCGAACGCTCATCAATGAGATGAACAAGTTCATCCGGCGGGAGAGAGAGGAAAAATACAAAGAAGCAGAGCGTGAGGCAGCAAGACAGCCTCAAAACAAACCCATTGAAAGACCGACCACGAATAAATTGGTCGAAGACGTGGAGCGGATGCTCACACAAGAAGTAGTGCGACATGGAGAAGAGGTCATATTCCGCGATGTACAACTGAACGAAGGAGAGAAGTCTGCAGATATCACGGCGGCAGAATATGTCTATTATGACCTCTCTGCCGACCAACTGCGTTTTCAAAACCCCATCTATAACCGTATTCTCGAGGAGGCTGTGGCTCATATCCACGATGATGGCTTCAAGGCCGATGAGTATTTCCGCTCACATCCTGACCAACAAGTCAATCAGGTGGCAACAGAACTGAGCACCGAGACATACATCCTGGCAAGGAGCAACCAAATGCGACAGGAGGATGACTCGCTGCAAAGTAGGGTGTTGCACCTGTTGCTGGACTATCGAATGATTTATGTGAAGAATCGCTTGGGGGAGTTAAAGCAACTTCTTCCCAAGACCCCTGAAAATGAACGTGCAGCATTACAGCAGGAATGGATGAAACTGTTGGCCATCCGACAGGAAATCGCACGCCGTGTGGGGCACAGCATTATTGTTAGTTAGAAGTTAGAGTAGAGGTGAGTGGTAAGAGGTGAGTGGTAAGAGGTGAGAGATTACTCCTACTATTTCATCACAATCCATCCCAATCTGACAAACCACTCCCCTCGCCCTTCGGAGAGGGATTGGGGGTGAAACTTTATAAACTCAAAAACTTATCTAAATAAACTATGGTTGTAGCAAATTTTGTCATAATAACAGTCATATTATTTTTAATATGTGTGTTTTTCGGCATCTTCTTCTATATATGGCATCGGGAGAAGAAAAGAAGAGCAGTAATGGTGTCGGATGATGCAGAGAAGTCATCCGATAACAAACTGAGGGCCAAATGGCTTGAGAAATTGGTAGATCGAACACTCAAGTCGCTCAATTGCCAGACAGAGTGGGAGAGTGATCATGGCGATCGGATTGTGAAATACGACTACCAGAACGGTCATTTCCGCATTAGGGTAGAACCGGGTTCATCGTACGTCAGCCTGACCTATCTTTTCTGTTATACCACTCCTGCGGCAAATATCGATGTTGCCAGGATTGTATGCAACCAATGCAATCTTAATTCCAACAACGAACGCTTGGTCTATTCTATCAATGAGTCAAAAAATGAAATTGACGTGCATATCCTTGTTGGATTGCTTATCAATAAAGATAATGCTAAGGGTGTGCTTACCACGTCGATGCGCGACATTTTCAGTTGGCAAAATGCTTTTGCCAAAAGATTCGAGGAACTGACCACTGATGGTGATAAGCCGGGTGACAAAGATCCCGAATACACTGCCGCGCAAATGGGGAGACTCCTATTCCTCATGCGGCAGCAGGAAATGGAAATGCAGCACAACGACCAGCTAAGGTTTAATGAGACCGAAAAGCTGCGTCTTGGACAGTTTATGGATAAGGCTTTGGGTATCACGGAAGTGATACCTCATAACCTGAGCAAGCATTCCGACAACAACATGCAACTTGTCGATGCCGATGAAATACTAAACCTCGACTTGCTCAACCCGAAGAACAGTATTATGACTTTTAGGTTTGAGACAGATAAACAGCCGGGGCAAGAACAAAATATGTTTATTCTTGTCAATGATGCCGGTGACGATGGACAAACGGAATATAAGCGTATCATGGCATGTGTGCAGCCACCAGACCCACTGCCCAATCAACCGTTCGCTTTCTCTCGTATGGTACCTCAGGCTACGTCGGTACTTGTGGCGCACGACCGGGTGTCACCTCAGACAAAACTCAACGAGTTTCATTATATGTGGAAAGAGGCTCTTCAAAAATATAAAAATGGCGAAGAGGAATCGCTCACTGATGAGCAACGCATGATATGTCAATGCACCGATACTGATACGGCACGCTCACTCTATGAAGGCCGGAAATTGTTCCTCTCGAAACGCTACTACGAGGCGTTGTTGCACTTGGAGAATGCGTTTAGGAGGATGCAGCCACATTACGATGAAATGAAAAACTCGGAAAAGGACAACTTCTATGAAGTTATCTATCTTATTGGGTTCTGCTACAGTGATATGCGGCAGTACAAGAAGGCTATGGGCTACCTCGATATGATTTCAGATATACACCGCATCAACTATACAGAGGAAATCATCAATTGTATGGTCAACGCGGGTGACTTTAGGTCACTTATTTCCATCGACAACCTACTCAAACAACTGACACCATCAGAAGAAGATGAGGATGAACCGACACCACCTCATATTGCCAATTTCCTCAGTTTCCTCAAACGTAGAAAAGCTTTCGTGCTTGTGGATAAACGGAGGTATGATGATGCGAAAATACTTCTCAACACAATGCTCGAGGAGCCTGATAATGTGGATTTTGCCATCAACGAACTGGCATATATCCAAAAGTTGGAGAAAGAGGAGTAAGGATTGAGAATAATCTTAATAATCTGAATAATCAGAGAGAATTCCATCGATGATATCTTTCCACTGGCTGTTTTTATTGCTGTTGACTTTGGTCTATTTGGTCATCGTCTTAGCATTGGCGGCGAAACTGTTGCTCGACAACAGGTCGCCGGCAAATACACTGGTGTGGCTCATGGTGCTCATCGGACTGCCAGTGGTAGGACTTATCCTATATATCTTTTTCGGACGTAATTATCGTAAAGAGAAATATATCAATAGCCAGAGTCTCGACCAGATTTCCAAACGCTCGCTATTCGGCTATGTGGAACAGCGCGACTTGGTCATCCCTGAGCAACATGCCGAACTTATTCGTCTCTTCTCGAATCAGAATGTGGCACTACCGTTTAAAGACAACGAGATAGAGATCTATGAAAATGGGTATGAATACTTCCCGGCTCTGCTTCAGGCCATCGCCCAGGCTAAGAATCATATCCATCTGGTGGTGTATATCTTCGAGAACGATGCCCTGGGCACACTCGTCAGCGATGCCCTTATCGACAAGGCCTTGCAAGGGGTGGACATCAGGGTCATCTACGACTATGTGGGTTGTTGGCATGTGCCGTCGGAATTTTACGAGCGGATGCGCGAGGCAGGCATCGACGTGCATGCCTTTATGCCCGTGAAATTCCCGGCGTTCACCAGCAAGGTCAATTACCGCAACCACCGCAAACTGTGCATCATCGATGGTGAGGTGGGGTTCATCGGTGGCATGAATATCGCCACACGCTATGTCAAAGGGAAAACCAACACTCCTTGGAGGGATACCCACATGCGCATCATAGGAAGTGCCGTCTATGGCATACAAACGGCTTTCCTCGTGGACTGGTATTTCGTCGATCGCTCGTTGGTGTCGGGACCCGCATATTATCCGGAGAATACCTTCATGATTAACAACAATTGCCTGGCCCAGATTGTCACCAGCAATCCCACAAGCCAGTGGCCGGAAATCATGCATGGGTATGTGCGCATATTGATGGAAGCCAAAAAATATGTTTATATCGAGACTCCTTATTTCCTGCCTACCGACCCAGTCCTTTTCGCTATCCGAACCAGCGTACTCGCCGGGGTGGATGTGCGCTTAGTGGTGCCTGAGCATAGCGACACTCGTATGGTGGAGTGGGCTGGAAGGTCGTTTATTCGTGAGGCGCTTGATGCAGGGGTGAAGGTTTACCTATATAAGGAGGGCTTCAATCACTCCAAATTGTTGGTGTGCGACGACACCCTTTGCTCGTGTGGTTCCACCAACGTCGATTTCCGCAGCTTTGAAAATAATTTTGAAGCCAACGTTTTTGTTTACGACAGTAATATCGTAGCGCGAATGAAGGCCATCATCGAGCGTGATATGGAGCGGAGTCAACTCATCGATGCCAAGTCTTACCGTAGTCGCATCCGCGTCCGCCTCTTTGAATCCATCGTACGGTTGTTCTCGCCATTACTATAGCGACCGCGAATTTCACGAATGCACGAATAAAAATGCAGATTCATCTGATTCTGTAATCATGGATTTCACGAACATATGTGACTGCTTTTTCATGAATAACACAACTAACATCTAATGTCTTGATGGCTTGTCTGTTTTTACAAAAAATGCTGATGGTCACACAGAGTTTATAGAAAACGCAGAAACAGAGGGAAATATGTACGATGATGCCCGGACTCAAAAATCAAATCTCTGGGATGAAGAAAACTAAAAGACAGGAATAGAATATTTTAAATTCATCATAAAAACGGAGTGCCTCGACGAGGCACTCCGTTTTTATGATGCAGTATCATACTACTCCCTTCTCCCCTTGGATATGGGCTGGCGATGAGGCTTTAACACCTTCTTCCCATTCTGGATATAAATACCTTTCTGGGGGATGCTGTTGAGGTGGCGGCCCTGCAAGTCGTAGTATCTGGTGTCTTTAGGAAGGTGTAGAATGGGTTTGAAGTCCGTGGGATACATCACCACATAACCACCACCACCTTTTCCCTTGGGCTTTAATACTACATGGCTGACGTTCTTCTTGTTGGGCTTACTTCCCCCACCATTTGGATCAGTCGCACAATTATCAATCCATTCTATTGCTAAACTTTTTATTTCCGTATTCCAAAAATTGTAGAATAGTTCCATTGGATTGCCAAGATAACCCGCCTTGAACACGATATCGGCATAGCAGGGTAGAATATCACCTTCTTCTATCACATCATTATAATAAGCGAGGAGACTGTCTGATTTGATAGGGATTCTGCCTGTGGAGATGGTCTTGTCATTATAGTTATATACACTAAAGGATATGTCTGTGCCTATTTCAAACGTACCAAAGTCATACAAAAGAAAATCCTCGGTAATCTCACCGTCAATGATTCCACGCGCATGGATGACGGTGTCGCCAGCGACAGAGCGAACAAACCCCACCAGACTGTCGTTTTCCTCAACAATCATTTTTAGATAGACAGTGTCGTTGATGATGGTGTCTTCTTTCAGGGCATACGTTTCCACAGTGCCATCCTCATATGTGGTCACCCATTGAGTGCCTTCTGTCCACACTTCCTGTCCATGGGCAGTCATTGCTATTATTAGTAATGCGATAATCCAGCAATGTCTCATATGCTATATTTGTTCAGATAGTTTTCTAATGTCATGTTCTCTATGCTCTCGTCGAGTTTTTTCTTCATCCGCTGTTTTCTTACTGCCACTGATGATGAGGCAATGGCATAGATGTTGGCAATGACGGGGTTAGGCACCCTCATCGCCACGAGGCAGCAAAACCTGATGTCTTCGTCTGTGAGTGAGGGGTGATTTCGACGTAGTTTGTGTGCGAAGTTGGGCAATACCAGTTCGGTGTTCTCCTCTATCAACCGCCATGATTTCTCATTCAGGTCGATATGTCCTGAACTCGTGCGCTTGGCATTGAGGATAGGTAGCAGAATGGCATATAGGTGCTCATAATAGCGTCGTTGTAACTCCTCGTTTTGTGCCATTACTACGGTTTCATTGTTTTGTGCCGCCTCGGCCAGGCGCAGGGCCTCAATCTCTGCCTGTCGTGCTGCTATAGTCCGGCGTCGGAAAATGATGATTGCAACGGTTGCTGTCGCCACAACAAATGTCAGCAGTGCCAGCATCAGATAGAGACGTGAGCGTGCTGCAGCCTTGAGTGCCTGTTGCTCTGCTGCGGCTAATTTCATCTTTTCCTCGTGTTTCAACTGATGGATTTTTGCCGTTGACTGCGAGGCTTCTTGTTCCGAAAGACTGTCTGTAAGTGTTATCAGTTGCTGTGCATCATGGAGGGCTTGGATGGTCTGGTTGCTCCTTTCGTGAATCTCCATTGCTAGTCGTAATAGTTCCACCCGTGTGTAGTCTGTGTCTGTCTGAAGATATTCTCGTATTTTTTCTTCAGCCTGTTGCCTCTCGTTCATATTCGACAGCATGTAAACCTCGGTGAGATGATACAGTTCGTCGTGAGCGATTTCAGGCCATTCTTTCTTCGCTTTTTCCAATGCTTGCTGCACAGAGTCATGCTCTTCTGTTTGTAGGAATACCTGGCCAAGCATCAGCATACAGCAGGCACGAAAGTCAGCGGAGTCGGGCGCTGCCAGTTCGTATGCTTGTCGGAGATGTTGTTTTGCCTCTGACTGCTTGTCCTGGGTATAGCACGACACACCCAAAGCGAAATGTGTGTCAGCCATTTGAAAAAGATTGCCCAAATTCTTTGCAGCATCCAGTTTCTTCCGTAAACTGCGCTCCTGTAGTTCAAAAAGATTCTTCTGTTCATAAATCTCTGCCATCAGTCCATGGTAGTTCATCCGCAGTTGTCGGTCAGGGCACTGATCCACCTCGTCGGCAGCGACAAGAAGTATGGCTATGGCGCTGTCTGCCTCTTCTTCATCAAACAGGGCACGTCCTTGCTTATAGCAACTCTGAACTGTGGCTGTGGTCTCGTTGTCGCTTGAAGAACCTATGGTGTGTTTTCCACAGGAAATGAGGACAAATGTTAAGACTATAATTTGAAAATATTTCATTCCCCTACGTTGGTGGTTGTGTATGCAAAAATACTCAAAAAAAAGAAAAGGACAATAGGAATTGCCAAATTGTATATGCTTTGTATATGGCAATTTTCTATTATCCCTTTGATTCACAAGGGTTTAGTAATTTGTGAAATGTATATGGGTGAACTTAGAAGGGGTTTAACACCTTCTTCCCATTCTGGATATAAATACCTTTCTGGGGGATGCTGTTGAGGTGGCGGCCCTGCAGGTCGTAGATGTTATGGGGGGAAGTTTTGTGGACGGGCGTATTGATGCCATTGATGCTGCCGTGGGCAGTGTTGTTGTCAAACTGGTTGATACGTCCCACAAAGAGCACTGAGCCTGTGCCGTTGTGCTCGATGGTGTAGTAGAACGGACGGTCGAAGGTGATAGTCTCTTCAGGTTGCTCGGGAAGAGCCGTGTTCCCTGCCATGACATAGGTGACGGCGGCAGCCTCTGTGCCTGTCTCATTGACAATGATTTTACTGAGTTGGTTCACCTTCGAGATAACGACAGACAGTGGACTCAATTTGCTGAAATCAGCAGAAAAATCATAGAAAGCATCCACCATTCCCATTTCTTCGAGTATGTCTTTTAATTCATAACTTCCCTCGGTGGTAAAACAAGGTATATTCAGTCCGATTCTTTTCGGTTGCAGCAGTTCTCTTCCCGAATGCCAGTCTTCGTGGGTGAGTTGTGGCATCGTTTCCTCGTTTGGAAGATAAAATGTCATGGAGAAGTCACCATTTATGCCATAGGGCAGTTTCACCAGTGTAAATTTGTCGGTGTGAGCTACACTTCTATAGGCATTGGCATGCATCATATCTACCTCGATGTTTGTGCCATCTGCGTTGTGAAACATTTGCTTTGTGGTTTCATCTTCATTGAATGGCACCGACCATGTACCTTTGAAATACAGGGCATTCGCCAATAGCATGACTACTGTGGGGCTAAGAGGTTCGCCGAATAAGAGGGGGATGAGCCCGTGGGTTTTCTCTTTTGCCCAACTGTTGATGGCATTGATTCCTTCCTGTGTAGTGAAGTCCACATTGCCTATCTCAGCCTGATACATCCCCAATAATATGTTTTGGAACTCCTCATAGAATGGGAATCCGTTTTTCATCCACAAACTATTGGCCAGTTCACAGATTGGATAGTCATTCTCGTAGGTTTTCCTTTGTTCTTCTTCCGTTTGCCATCCGTTAGGCACATATTCAAACTGCGGACGGGTGGTGAGGGTACTTGTGGCTTGCTGAAAATATTGGTTGATGTCATCTGCAGCATATTCATCTAATCCCAACACATTCTTGATTTGTCGGAGTGTTTCTCCGTCAGCGCCGTTGATTAGCATTGATAGAGCATATTGAGCTGAGAGCGGTGAGAAACAAACATTCTCTTGCTCTTTCTGCGCCAGTTTGTCGAAAAACGAGAAAGCAAAATCCTGACATTTTGTCTGCAATGACTCTTTGGCCTCCTGTGCAAAAGTATTCGCACAGAATGACATGACTGCGATAAGTAGTAGTATTCTTTTCATTTTTTTTAAGTTTTGGTTTGACACTGCAAAGATACGCTTAAAAAAATGGTATGTCAATAGCCAATCATTGAATGTATATCTCGCAGTATATGATTACAAACTACTATCTTTCTAATTCATAGGATGTTAGAGAAGTGTGAAATGTATATTGAGTTTATTTAGTTAGGAGTTAGAAGTTAGGAGTTAGGAGTTAGAAGTTAGGAGTTAGGAGTTAGAAGTATCTAACAACTCGTCAACTTGTCAACTCGTCAACTTGTCAACTCGTCAACTTGTCAACTCGTCAACTTGCCAACTCGTTTACTTGTCAACTTAGGAATTCAGACATGACAACGTCAGGAGATGGACAACATGCTGGGGATATAGTTTTTCTGTATGGCGACGGCAATAGAGGTGGCCACTTCCATATCGCTCAGTCCAACGTTTCGCCCGAAGTCGTAGAGCATATCCATTTCCTCGTTGGAGATGGTCTTGTCGGATATCACAATCTGAATCATATAATCGAGCATATCCTCGCGCATACCAGGGTTCACTTTGAGAATATTTTCTACCGAGCTGTTGAAGGTCTGAATGATGTCGCCACTCATTACCTCTTCGATGAATTTACGTGGGAATATTTTCAGGTCGGCAAGGTTTTCGATGATGGCATTGTATTCTTCCTGATTGAGAGCCTTGTCGATATTTGCCACGATGATTCCTGCCGAGACGATGAACTGTGCCGTGTATTCATCGAGTTCGCTATTACCCACTTTGAGCAGGATGGAGATGAGCTCGTCCATTCCATCGTTGAGTTCCTTCTGCGTTTTCATTGTGGAAAATAGGTTGAGTGCCTGCACGCGGATAGGGTTGACGGGATGGGTGGCACGACTGACACCTTTGTCTTTTAGGAAATAGTTGAGCCGACGGTTGTTGTCGGCGATGAGTGCGTCGATGCTCACGTTCATTTTCACCAAGTCGAGTCCAGAGGCTAATTTGAAGAACGCTGTGACGCATACTCCTAAGTCATCGGTAGCCATATATCCATATCTGTCAGCCACCAGTTCTGCTAATTGGTCGTGCAGTCGAATCTTATATTGCAATGACACAGGAACGGCTGCTTCGGGAGGGAAGACGAATTGTACGAGTCGTGCGAGTTTTGTGTCCTTGTTGATGAGGTGCCCTAATTCGTGTCCTATGACAAAACGCAGTTCGTCTTCTGTCATCAAGTCGAAGAGGGCAGAGTTAACATTTACGATGTTTGGTTCTCCCTCGTCTTCTGCTGCTACAGAGAATGCATTGACCGATGAGTCGCCGGTGATATAGAAATCGACGGGTTCATCGAAGTGCAGTTTTTCTTTCACCTCATGGCACAGTCTGTAAAAATCTGGCAACAGGTCTTGCTGCACTTTCAGGCTATGACCTTCCATACTGCTGCGCCAGTAGGTGTCGGCTCCCGATGTCTTTATTTTCTTGAGAACTGCCTCTACAATGCTTCCTTGTAGGGCATTGTAAATTTGTTTGCTAAGTTGTTTCTCAAGAGCGATAGCTGGTTTGAGATGTTTCCGGCTCTTTGTGCTGTGTTTTGTTTTTGGTTGTGATTCCATAGTGTGAATTGGTAGGAGTTAAAAGTAGGAGTTAAAAGGGGAAGTTAAGGGGGGTAAGTGGTAATAGTCTTTCTGTTTTTTTACTTGAACAAACTGAAATTCACACTACCATAGTTGCGGTGTTCTATGAAACGGGGATGAGTGGAGAAGTCGTTGTTGGCGCCATGCTCAAAAACGAAAATGCCATCTTCGGCTAACAGTCCTCCGTCTAAAACCAGTGAAGGTATCTCTGACAGTTGCGCGAGAGCGTAGGGTGGGTCAGCGAAGATGAAGTCAAACTGTTGGTGGCAACGTTTCAAAAACTTAAACACATCGCTACGTACAAGCACCGATTTGTCGGTACCTAATTTTGTGGTGCATTGTCGGATGAAGGCCGCATGGTCGCGGTCCAACTCCACACTCACTACCTGGGCGCAGCCCCGTGAGAGTAGTTCCAGGGAGATGCTGCCCGTACCTGCAAAGAGGTCCAGAGCATGGGCTTCTTCAAAGTCGATGTAGCCAGTGAGTACATTGAAGATATTCTCCTTGGCAAAGTCCGTTGTCGGACGGGCTTTGAAGGTGCGAGGAACGTCGAAACGGCGTCCTTTATAGATTCCTGTGATGATTCGCATCTATGGTAAAAACGTAGTTAATGAGTAGTTAAAGTGTAGTTACCCCTAAAGTTTTCCAATATTAATGATGGCCAGCATGTCGAGTGGGATTTGCTGCCAACGTTGGCTTGGGGTAAGTCCGAGGTCTGAGGCATCGGCGGGTATGACATTTTTCACATACTCATGGAGATTGTCTGTGAGCCATTTCTTCCGTGGAATGTCGCCGATGACATATATTTCGTCGCGTGAGGCGTCCATGGCCAGTTGGCGGAAGACGTAAAGCAGGAAATACAGTGCATCCTGTGCTTGACTGGCAGCGAAACTGTTGCAGAACTTGAAGCGGTTTTGGTTGAAGCGAAACACTTCCAGTCTGTCGCCATGCAAATAGCCGTATAGCCGCTGTCGTTCACGGCTATTTCCTCGTTGGTTGAGGTGGCGCCATAATGGCAGGCATATTGGTAGGAAATGCTTGTTGGAAAAATGTTCGTCTATGATATTCTTCAGTTCGCGCTCGATGGAGAAAATCGCCACAGTTTGCAAATCGGGCATTGTACAGCTGATTTTCAGTTGTTGCTCGCAGCCTGTAAATGTGTGGTCGTAGAGTGTTGCAGCCTCATTGGCTTTGTACTCATCTATGGGAATGAGCATCGTGGGCGTGTCGGTCATAATATACACCGTGGTGTATTTCTGCTGTAAAAGTTCACTGGCACGAAAGGCATCACGCAAGTTGGCTGCAGCAGTCAATCCGCTTTTCAACTGTGTTTGTTCGTAGGATACAAGACTTGGTGTTGCTTCGCCCACAGCAGCAAGCGACAGTGTGTCGATTCCTATACGGATAATTAGATTCTCTCCTTTCAATAGACTTTCTTTAGTGATAGATGGCATGATGTCTTTTTTTATGATGCAAAAATACACATTTCCAAGAACTTTTCAATGATAAAAATGCACCTTTCCTAATATTTTAGATATTTTAATAGTATGGCACTCTCATGGCGTTGAGTGGTAACCCTTAGGCTCTGTGGTGGTTGTATGTGTAAATATGTTTTGGAAATAAAATGACTCTAAAATTGGATAGATGAGAAAAAAATGTTACTTTTGTTCCCAAAAAGAACTTTGTTTTAAGGTTATGAGGTTTTGAAGTGGAATCTGCATGATTTTCGCCATTGATTGCCTTCTCCTTCATGTGCATATACTACAATAAAGAATTAATCTATTAGAGAAAAATGAAAAAGATTTTATGGATGGTTATTGTCGCCTTGATGACAACAATGAATTCTTTTGCTCAGAAGATACAGATAGTGGATAATGATGGAAACGCCATCCCACTGGTTAGTGTGTTTTCAGAGGATGGTCTGCTGATAGGTACTACCGACCTCAATGGTGTGTTGGCCGACGTGAACGGGGCCGCAAAAGTATCGTTGACACATATAGCATATAAGCCACAATTGGTCAGCGTCAGCAACCTGCAAAACGGTCGTGTTGTGATGGACGATGTGGACTTCGATCTTGAAGAGATTGTGGTTAAGCCCAAGCCATATGTGTATATGGAGTATTATTTCCGTGGCTTCAGTTATATCGGTGACTCACTGCGTGTCTATTCTGCTGGCATTATACCTGTGGCCTATGAGATAGAAAACAGATATAAAGGCAAAGTTCGTAGTGTATGGTCGTTTGGAGGTGCTGCCAACAAAGCCCTCACATGGAATACACAAGACTTAGAGTATCATGCAGAACGAGGGGTAAAGAGTTCTGCTACCTCGATTGAGACATTGGTTCGCAAAAGTGAGACATTTAAGGATTACTACAAAGTAAGTATGGAAGAAGATGGCGAAAACCGTTGGATCGTCAAGAACCCTGAGGGGGTGATAGGCCATTTCTTTCATGACGATGGTATGTACCGAGCCACGCTTGATGGGGCCAAGATGCAGATTTATGCCAATAAGGTAAATGGAGAAGGGAAAATGCAGAAAGCCCGGGAGAGCAGGAACTACGATTATCAATATACTGAGGTGTATGCCCTTGACGAAGAAGGCCAAATACAGCCCTATAACAAAATTATGGAAATGAGCCATTGGGAATATGACTCCTCAAAAGGCAGGAAAATAACCATTATATACCTCTATGCTACTGACCACAGTTATATGGATGAAGCAGAGTTCAAAGCTCGTAGTAAAGAATTGAACAAAGGCAGAACTGGAGACATGTCGCTGGAAGAATTGGAAGAATATGAACGCGCTCAGAACATTCCCGCCCTTGCTCCCACGCAGCTAAAAGCTATCCATGAACTAACAAAGCAAACGGGCAGGAAAAAGTAGCCTATCCGATATTCCTTGATACGTTATTCTGACTTACGCAGGCTATGTCACAACAGTCTGTCGAAATATCCGTGATGAACACGGATATAGTCAATCATGCGGCGGAAGATGATATTGCTGGAAAGTAATGAGGGGTTGCCAATAAGAATAAGGTGTTCCATGGCTCGTGTCATAGCCACGTTAAGTTTGCGGTCGATGAACTGACCATCGTCGTCGATGAAAACACCATCGGTAAGGAACTGCAACTGATAATGTCGCTTTACGGTGAATCCATAGATGATATACTTTCGCTGACTTCCTTGAAAGCGCTCCACAGTATCGATAGTGATGTCGCGTAGGTGGGGAATGTTGTGATGGTCGATAGCATTACGTACGGCAGCAATTTGGTTGCGATATGGCACGATTACTCCTATAGTCTCAGCAACGTTGAATGACGATTTTTCTATGGCATGGATGTGTGCTACGATATCAGCAATGAGATCAGCCTCTATGGAGTTGACTTTGTCGGAGACATCATGTTGTGGCGTCTTGGCGGCCACAAAACAGATACGTTGTGTATGCAACATTTCATCGATAGAATCGATAGCTTTCTTTGCTGGAGGTAATACAACCTGCTGATGGGGTAGGGGAACCACCTCCAGTTTATTGTTATAGAATACTTCGTTAGGAAATTGCGCTATCTCCTCATGCATTCGCCCATGGTGGGTGAGCATATAGGTCACTCGTTCGTCTTTCCCATATCTGTGTAGTAAACGCTCGAAGAGTGACAATCTGCAGTTGGTCAGGTGGATGGCATGTAAGGCTTTGTCGGTGACACTTGATTCCTGTGGTGTCTGCTGAACCACGGCAGGCAGTTGTTTGTGGTCACCAATCAGCACGATTTTCTTAATGTTGGGCTCGTTGCCGTCGTTTGCGCTGAGCAAGCCTATAATATGTGGTTCGAGTATCTGTGAGGCTTCATCCACGATGGCCAGTGAAAACTGCTTCAGTTGTAATAACGACGTGGCATTGGATAATGCTGACGTGGTGCCCACAAAAACTCGGGTGGAGGCGATGAACTGGCGCAGTTCCAAAGTATTCTTACATTCCATCACGCGGTTTTCAAGCAAATATGGATGGTATTTTGGTGAGCAGGAAGTCTTGTTGCCGACCCGCACGAAGGGTATGTCGTCTTTCACCAGTTTGCTGCAGATTTCCTCTACGGCACGGTTGGTGTACGAGAGCAACAAAACAGATGTCCCTGGTTCCATCAACTCCTCGCGTAGAGTGTAGAGCATGCCGAATGACGTCTTTCCTGTGCCTGGAGGCCCAATGATGAGAAAGAGGTCGTCGGCCTGACGCACACGCCGTGCCAGCTCGTTGAATGTACCATAGTCGCCGCGTAGGGTGCGTTGGGGCGTGACATGAGGCTCGCGCTGCAGTAGCAAGAGGTCGCGTCGCTCCTTGGGTGCTGATAGGAAGGCATGCATACCTCTATATAGGGTGTTGTACGACGATTCGAAGAAGTCGTGCTCAATAGCCCATTCGTCAGCTTGATGATGTGTGAAAATTCTGGTGTCGCTCTGTGCTGCCCGTAGGTAGAGAAGAAGGGTATCGGAGCCTATCTCCTCAATGGTGCAGCGGAATACCATTGTGCGGCGTGCGTCGGGCTCGCTGCCGGGGCGGTAGGGGTATAGTATGACGATATCGCCGGGACGAAAATTCGACATGTCGTTGTTGGCATCTTCCGAGAACGACAGTTTGATGTGTTTTACCTTTCCATCTTCCATGACAGGGGCATTCAGCGTCAGTCGGTGGTAGATGTCTCCCGTTTGTAATTTGTCGCCGAGCGAGGCCTGCCAGATGGATGAAAAACCACGATTTTCCCTCGTGGGACAGCCTGTTTTCGCCATCAGGTGTTCACGCGCAATAAAGTTCATCATCCGCAGGTAGTAGGCTCTCTCTAATGGCGATGCGGCGTGAATTGGGCTTAGAAGTTGGTCCAACTGTTTGCGTTGAAAGTTGTTCCATAGGCTGTTGTTTACCTTCTTTTCGTTGACGCTGTCGGGCGTGATTTGTGCCAAAATGTCCATTCCACCAGGTTCGGCATAGTGCTGCTCTGCCCATGCGATGAGATTTCGCACACGGATGGCGCGGAAAACCAATTCGGGAGAGAACCCGAGTCCTAATAGACTTTTCTCATATTTGGAGTAGAGCAGGAAGGCATGCAACTCTTGGTTGTTGGCATCGTATTGAGAGCGGAAGTTGTAACGTATCAACAGCATGTAGAGTAGCATTTGTACATAGTGTTGCTCTCTTTGAATGGGGGTAATAAAATTGTTATAAGGAAAACCTCCTTTGCCGGCTTTCTGCTCCATTAGTACCCGGAAGTCGGTTTGCAACAAGTCCATACGTCCTTGCAGTCCCAGCATTTCGGAGAAAAAGGAGGGCTCAAGAATCACCTTGTGCGTGTCAAAGGATTTCACTTCGTTGGGCAGTGACTGTTGAACGGCTTTGGCAATGTGTAGTTTCTGACTTTGGGCGTCGGTGTGGAATTTTTCATCGATGTTGGCCGTAAGTAGGTCGAGGGCATAGTGGCGGAAAAATTCCCGAGCGCTGTCGGCATATTTTTGTCCTCCCAAACCGTGTATTTCTTCGTCGAGCAATTGACTGGCAAAATTTCCAAGCAGTATCGGCTGATTGTTGGCAAAGGGTTGTATTTTCGCCAGCAGGTGTACGATGTGTGACTCGGCGTAACTTTCAAAACATTTTGCTACAGTAGAGATATCTACCAGGTAGTCAGGCTCTACAATAATCAGTTCAGGAAAGATGATACCGCTCTCGCGCCGTGGTCGTACTAAGTTGATTTGTGTTCCCTCTTTTATGATGTCGTGGATGTATCGCCAGTCGAAGGGGTATGTAGTGTTACGCTCTGTATAGCAAATAGTGACCTCGCTCTCTGTTGGTACGTCTGCATGACCATAGAGGTATTTATCGTCCCACCTTTCCACAATCATGCGCAGACAGTCGCCAAGCAGTTGGCGGCGTGGTGATGCTGGTCGCTCGGCAGGGAAGTATGTGGTGAGGTCGTTGGGAATAGGTTCATCAAAGATGATTTGGAAGAACAGACATAGATTGCGGAGGTCAATGAGATGTTGCTCCTCCATGTCGTCGGCGGAGAGTTGGGCGCGTCGGCGCAGTCGTACGCGGGTCTCATTGACTTTATTCCTTTGCTGTTGATTGGCGTGGTGCTCTTTCAGTAGGTAGTCGGTTTTGGCAAAGGTGCCGCTCAGGTGGATGTCCATCGCAGCAGTGCTTTGTTCCACGCATTTGATGAAAGCGCGGCTGAAAGCATGGTACATGGCCGTGTAGTCGGGTTTTAAACTCAAAGCCCTTCGCAGTTCCTCATAATAGTCCTTGCCTGTCTCAGCTTGGTATAGCTCAGTGAATATGTCCTTTTTCATGGTTTTTCGATTCTTTTCTGCAAAGATAGTGAAATAAAATGATAATGATATGAAAATATGAAGATTCTTTTATGGAGGCGTGGAAGGCCATACTCACTAGGTATGCCCACACAAAAAGAGCGGAGCCTCCCGGCCCCGCCGCTTTTACTAAACTTATATAATACACTTCGGTTGTACCATCATAGATGTCAGGATACACCATTCCCGACAATGATGCAAGGGTATATAAAAATACCCACGCATTGTTAAAATAAAAATGTCGTTTCACCGCAGACCCTTACATCGAGAGCCGTAGGTAAGTTCACTGAAGTTGTGACTTGAAAAGGCAGGTCTTCTGACTTCGTTCCGCTTTCAGACACCTTCCCGTCCTTGTAGGACAGTGGTCTTTTGTCTGACGCAATAATGGAACTCACAGCTGCGAGACAGTCGGGGAATTACACCCCGTTCCCTTTGCTAATCGCGTATAGCGAACCTTTCCGATGCAAATTTACAGTTTTTTTGCTAAATGACAAACAATTCATCGATTTTTTTGTTTTTTTGTTTTAAAGCAACTCGTCAACAGATCAAACAACTTGTCAACTCGTCAACTTGTTTACTTGTCAACTGTTAAAACATCATTTTTTCCTGAAAAAATTTGCAGAAATGATTGAAAGTCCCTAAATTTGCAGACGAATTATTATTATATTATCTTAACAACAACAAAAAATACTTGCCTATCGAAACAGCATTACTTAATATTTAAATGATTTAAGGAATGAAACTATTGAATGGTATGACCGACGAAGAGTTGGCATTGTCATACATTGAAGGGGATAATAAAGCGTTTGATTTGTTGTTGTCAAGAACTAAGACCAAACTCTTTACTTATATTTTGTTTGTAGTTCGCGACCGCGACTTTGCTGACGATATTTTTCAGGAGACATTCGTCAAAGTCATCACGAAATTACAGCAGGGTAAATACACCAATTCAGGAAAATTCAGCGCATGGCTCATGCGTATCGCCCACAATGTGATCATGGATTTATACCGTGAACACAGGTCGGAACGTATTATTGAACCAACCGAGGGCAACGATCTGTCGAACATTAGTTACAATGACCTGCTTGACACCAATGTGGAAAACCACTATGTCAACGAACAGGTGATGACAGATGTGAGAAAGATGATGAATATGCTTCCACCATCACAACGTGAAGTGGTGTTTATGCGCTTTTACCAGGAAATGTCGTTTAAGGAGATAGCAGAGGCCACAGGCGTGAGTATCAACACTTCGCTTGGTCGCATGCGCTATGCCATCCTTAACCTGAGGCGTATGGCACGTGAGCATAATGTAGTGCTGCAATTAGATTAGTCTTTTAGTTGACAAATAGATAAAAAGACGAGTTGGCAAGATATATGAACTAGCATATATCTTGCCAACTCGTTAAGTTGTTAACTTGAATTACAAGTTCTTCAGTCCTCGAATGGTTTGGATAGGGTCTTCGGCTTTGAAGACATAACTACCACTGACAAGAACATCGACACCGGCCTTCACCAATCTGGGGGCTGTTTCTGCTTGTACACCACCATCCACTTCTATGAGTGCCTTGCTACCAGTGGATTCTATCAACTTACGGAGTCGCCGAACCTTGGCGATGGTGTTCTCAATGAATTTCTGTCCTCCGAAGCCAGGATTTACACTCATGAGCAATACCATATCGACATCGCCGATGATGTCTTCAAGCAGATGCACAGGAGTGGAGGGGTTGAGGGTCACGCCAGCTTTCATACCATGTTTTTTGATTTCATGGATGGTACGATGTAGGTGTGTGCAAGCCTCGTAGTGAATGTTCATCATCATGGCACCGATACGGGCAGTAGTTTCGATGTATGCCTCGGGATGGACGGTCATGAAATGCACGTCGAGGGGCTTTTTGCAGATGCCTGCCACCGCTTCAAGCACGGGAAATCCAAAAGAGATGTTGGGTACAAAGACGCCGTCCATGATGTCCATGTGCAGCCAGTCGGCCTCACTGCGGTTGATCATGTCGATGTCGCTGCGCAGGTTGGTGAAGTCAGCTGCCAACAGCGACGGGGATACCATTGTTGACATAGTTTTCAAGTATTAGCAATTACGTTCGATGAACTAAGTTTAGTTCAGACAATACACCTCATTGCGACCGTTGATGTTGGCCACACGATAGCTGTGAGCAAATTCAAGGATGAATTTCAGTGTTTTTTGTGAGGGTTCAAATTCTTCATGGGTAAAAATCTTCATAGGCAATCTCGTTTGTTTATTATCAAAACGATAACACCCTACTTTTTATTATGTGAATAATACATTTTTTTTCAATGCATGAAATGTCCAATCTACGAAAGCCATTGCTAAAGGCGATAAGAAAAAGGGTTTAAAACAATTTTCACAAGTGGGTGCTGAGAGATACATGCTCTATGAAAGGATTATGAAATGTTTTAAGTAAGTAGGTGTTCAAAATTAGACAATAGTATTTTATCGTCTATTGGGATGCAGATTTTTTTCTTTGACGAAGGAGCATAGCGGGCTATGTGACTGAGGATAAGAGAAAAAGATGCGTCCAAGAGACATAAAAGACTATGAGCACTTCCAGCAATGATATATATGGATAATTTTGAATTCCTACTTATCTATATCATTATGAGGATAATGAGTCTATGGAGAATGCCTTATGGCCTGATTGCAGCGATAATCCTCCTCAAATGTCGTTAGGCTCCTCCTGTAACTCCTCACCTCTGTAGAAATATCAAAAGAGGCTGGCAAATGACATGATGAATATTCTACGGAGGAAAGGAGTATGAGGAGTAAGGCCATTCGGCCAGAGAAGAATGTAACGTCAAATCTACGAAAACCATTGCTAATAACGAAATATACACTAGCGAAAGTCGAGTCATTTGAGTTTTTATGTTTGGGAAGACACCAATAAAAAAACACTTTGTTTGGAAAAAGATCTAAAAAGGGTCAAAAAACGCCAAGGCGTAAGGAAAAAGGGTGAAAAATCTGGCAGTGTAGGGGCATATCCCGTGAATGTCCGATAATACCAGTGAACGAGTTAATAAGTAGACAACTTATAAACTCAGAAACTCCTTTTACTCTGTCCGTCAGGACTTCCTCCCATACTGTTCAAACTCCTTTCAGAGAAAACTACGGAGTACTCGTGGCTTTTTTTACAGTCTACGGAGGCGAGGAGTATGAGGAGGCGACCTACGGTCGTGGAGAAAAAGCAAAAAAAACATATTTTCTCCGTCAGAATATCCTCCCTTCACTCCTTTCCTCCGTAGACATATATAAACAAGAATACCTCAGTAGAGCAGGCTGAATCAAAAAAAACGCCAAAGGCGTTCAGAAAAAGGTTTAAAAATATTCTTCACACAAGATGACTGAGTAGTTACCACTCTTGTATTTTTAGTTAACGTGTGTTAAAAAATGGGGGGGGTAAAAAATTAAGGTGTATCTTTGTGCAGAGAATAAATCTAAGCATAAAACACCGAAAAATGAATAATGGAAAACGAGTATGGTCATGGCTCACGATAGTGTGCATGGCATTGGTGATATTGACAGCCTGCGGTGGCGACGACCCCGATATAATTCCTGTGAATCCCACCCCGAATCCCACTCCGAATCCTGAGGAACCCGTCAAGAAAGGGTATCCCACGGTGACCGTGATCAAAAGCTCTGTGAATGTCTTCGGCGGCGTGATGGTGGATATCCGTGATAGTGTGCTCATCATCAATGAGGAGCAGACGGTGAAATGGGTCGATGAGTCGGGAAAACCGTGTAAGGTACAAGTGTTCTATTCTGCCAACGGCCTCACGGGAAAGGAGGTAAAAAAAGGCGACATCCTCGACCAGGAGGGCAAACTCGCTGTCAACGTCACCAACGAATATGACAATTCCAGAGCCGGTATTGTTACACTCGTCGTTAAGTCGGCCACCGAGAACTTCACGTCTCTGAACTTTAGGGTAGGCGAGGAGGTCAACCTGCTCGACGCCATCATCTTTGAGGAAGGCATCACGCTGTTGAAGACCGAGATGGAAATCGATGGCGTGCGTAGTGAAATTCCCGACCCCACACATTTCGCGCCCACCCATGTAGGTGACATCGCCCTCATCTTCACCGTGCAGAATGGCAACGGACCCATAGCGGAACTGAAATATCCGGTCACCATCAAACCTATGGAATACCAGGCGGTGAATATCCAGCACCTCAAACCCAAGGACATCCTGCCCGTTGTGGGACAAGTCAACAGTGGCGATGGACAAGCCTACGCCCACATCGAGCACCTCCGCATAGCGGAATGTACACGTGTGCGTGACATGATGTGGCAGTATGGCGCTGGTTCCCATTCGGCGGCTGCTTACCAGTCGCTGATGCTCCGTCTTAATACGGGAATGATTGGTGAAAAACCTGCGGGTTTCGACAACTATGAAGTGGTGGGCAAGGATTTTCATGATGAAAATGAGCATGGCCATAATGGGTGGGACATCCTCTGCTCCATCATTGATCATGCCAACTTGAAAGTGTTGGAGGATTATGGGTATGCCATGGATGAACTGTATAACAATCTTCAAAGTAATGCCATCAATATATTTGCAGAGTCTCAAGGTTATGAAACTCAATCTAAAGAAACATATGACAAATGGGATAGAGAATACAATAATTTGGAGAAATACATCAAAAAAGATAATTTCCTATGGTTCGTAGCTGGTACAAATTTACGAAATAATTGGACTAAAATATATCAAGAAGAGCTAGACTTGCCAGATGATAATTCTATATATGGCGCTCCCCAATCCCAAGCCCACAACAAGAATGACGCCGTCCTCGACAAACATGTTATGCTCACCATAGGCACCAATGCGAATGGTGATGCGGACATCACGAACTCCAGCAGTGGCAGTAAATTCCCTGTGGGGTTTCATCCTGATGTGCTGTTCTCGGGACGCGCTTTCCCTCAGCATCGTTTAAATGGTACTATTTATGGCGAGCAAGGAAATTACACCACCTCTTATCCCAACTACACCAATTTGGCGATGGCCGACTTGTGTTTCCAGATGTATGCGGAGGTGGCGGATGTGGATCAGTTGATGAACATGATTCGTTCCACTTCGCTGACCAACTACATCCGTCTGAATGGTCAGACGCAGAACCTGCACCTCATCAACCCCGCCGGCTTCTTCTTGAAATACCTTATGCCCACAGTGCCCGCCACACTGACGGAGGGGACGACGGCGAGTTTGTCGCAGGGCTATTACCACGGCGTGGTCTTCAACATCCCGGGAGCGGAGGTCAACATCAATGGGGAATGGGTGCCTTTCACCAACGCCAACTTTGAGCGCATCAAGAAACAGAACCCCTTCACCCTGCAATGGCGCCTCAACAGCGAAAACCTCCCCATGATGGGCTTCACCCGTGGCACAACTATCACTGGTCAACTCATCGCCGTCGATGACCAGTGGCACGGTCTCAACATCACCCAAGATGTCACTATCACCATCAATTGACATTTTAACGAACAGGAATTACGATAAAAATATGATGGTGGGTTCAGATATTTCGAACCCACCATCATACGATATTGAACATCCTGTTTTTACTCACCCTCTATGAGAGAGGAAAAGTATGTTGTAGTAAATGTGTCAGCGTTTATACCTGAAAATCTGGGTGGTGTCCTCCCAATAGGTGGTATTCATGAGTTGGTTCTCACTTTGTTTCTCGAAAGTGATGGTAAAAGTGTCTTCTGTACCTTTGTGCAGGAGAATGACAGCACGGAATGGGCGCTTACGATATTCATGCCCGAGACGGCCTAAATAGGTGTGGCGGCCCTCGACAGCCACTTCCCATTCATTGAGCAGTTCTACTTTCTCTATCGAGATGCTACCTTCTGCATATTCCCTTCCTTTAAAGCATTTGTAATAATATGCCTGACAGAATTTGTCGATAAGTCCTGCGAGATATTCCTTGGAAGTGGGAATGCCGGAAATGTCTGCCGGAGTGGAAATCTCTATGGTAGCAGCTGAAGGTATGACAATTGGGCTGGCTGTTTTGGCGTTGGTGGTCATAGACAAAAGTGTGAAAAATGCACCTAATAATAAACTGTTTCCTTTCATATCAATTATAGGGTTTGGTTTGTACGCTGCAAACTTAGGAAAAATTTCTTATATCATGCAATTTCCCTCTCTTTTTTCCATTTCTTTATCTAAAAACATGGTTTTTAAAGATATTTTTGCTAAATTTGCACCCCAAAAACTGTGTGTGGGCATGAAGAGTGGTTGATGCCATTGGTTGATTTCTCTGTTTCATGTCTGTCACTTCAAAACTTTTAAATCATGATTGTGAAGGTTTGTGGCATGCGTATGGCCTTCAACATACGCGAGATGAGTGATCTTGGTGCCGATTGGCTCGGATTGGAATTCTGGAAGGAGAGTCCCAGATGTGTCCCACAGGTTATGTCAAGAGGTGGATTCATTCCTGACTACACACCTATTAAAGGTGAGCGCCCAGAATTGGGCGTGGCGAAATGGTTGGCTCCAAGAGAGAACACTCCCCGAAGGGTGGGCGTGTTTGTTGATGATATGCCACAGAACATCGTTACTCGTGTGTATAACTTCAACCTTGATTATGTACAGCTGAATGGTGAGGAATCGCCGGTGATGATAGAAAACCTTCTCGCAACTATTATTCCTGATATCCGCCAGGAGCTGAAAATCATCAAGACCATCACTGTGGAGAAAGCAGAAGATTTCAAACGGTGTGAGGATTACAAGGGCATGGTGGATTGTTTCCTATTCCAGGGGAAAATTGGTGATGACGGATATGCCGGTAAATTCGACTGGAATCTTTTGGATGCCTATCAAGGTGAACTGCCTTTCTTGTTGAGTGGTGACATCGCTCCAGAAGATGCTGAGGCAGTGAAAGCTGTCAAGCACCCGAAGATGATGGGTGTAGATATCAATCTGCGTTTTGAGCGTGAATTAGGCATCAAGGATGTTGACCTTGTGAGGAATTTTATGGAGGTTGTTAAGGCTTAGTATGGAGACTCCCGACAAAAAAGACCACCTTTTAAATGTCAATAATAATACAGCTGTTGATGGCATACCTTGGTATGCCATCCGACTTTTTGGCAATTGCCAGTCGAAAGCAGATGAATATTTCAAGGATAAAGGGATGGAGACCTTTATACCAATGTCGTATCGCGACTATGTGGATGAAGATGGTAAACGCCGTCGTAAACTTCGTCCAGTGGTGACCAATCTGATTTTTGTGAAGAAAACGGTTTCTTTAAAGGTGATGACCGAGGTGATGATGCAGAGTGTGCTGAAAATGTCGGTGCTGACGAAGAGTCGTGAAAACCGTGAGTACTATGAGATTCCTGCCAAGCAGATGTTTGAGTTTCAGGTGATGTGTAATCCTGAGATTGAAATGCGCAAATATCTGAGCGCTGAGGAGGCCAAACTGAAAAGGGGCACTCCGGTGCTTGTTACCCATGGCCCTCTCAAGGGCCTTTCTGGTCGACTTGTGCGTCAGAGCCACAAATACTTTCTTCTTAAGGAAGTGCCTGGCATAGGTGTGATGTTAAAGGTCTCCAGGTGGTGCTGTCAACCGCTTGTTGATAAAGATTCATGACCTTAGCATCTTTGAATAACTACGAATTAATCGATTAATCCGAATTTAATTCTGTGTTTAATCAACAATTGAGTCCACTTAAAAAAGTGGACTCATTAATTAAGTTTGTTAGAATTCCGATGTGAAGTGGAAATGGATGTGCTTGAAGTCCTCTTGCGCCATTTGTAGTACATAGCCACTGTCGGCAAGGAAGACGTCGCGTCCCTCGCGGTCTTTGGCCATATATTGATATTTGCGCTTTTTGAAATTCTCAAATTCTTGTTCATCGTCACTTTCAATCCAGCAAGCCTTATATAGGTGTACTGGCTCCCAACGACAACGGGCATTGTATTCATTTTCCAGACGATATTGGATAACTTCAAACTGCAATTGCCCCACAGTGCCGATAATCTTGCGACCATTGAACTGATTGATGAAAAGTTGAGCCACACCTTCGTCCATAAGTTGGTTGATACCTTTCTCCAACTGTTTTGATTTCATTGGGTCATCGTTCTCGATGTATTTGAACATTTCTGGTGAGAAGGAAGGTAGCCCTCGGAAATGCAACTGTTCACCCTCTGTCAGTGTGTCTCCGATTTTGAATGTGCCATTGTCGGGCAGTCCTACGATGTCGCCTGCCCATGCCTCATCGATGGTACTCTTTCTTTGTGCCATAAATTGGGTGGGCGAAGTGAAACGGAGGGTCTTGCCTTGTCGCACGTGCAGATAAGGCTGGTTGCGCACAAAACGTCCTGAACAGACTTTGCAGAACGCAATACAAGAACGATGGTTGGGGTCAATGTTGGCTGTGATTTTAAAGATAAACCCGGTAAATTTCTCCTCATCAGGGGATACTTCTCTCTCTTCAGCCTTGGTGGGTTTAGGACTTGGCGCAATCTCTACAAAGCAGTTGAGCAGTTCTTGAACGCCAAAGTTGTTGAGAGCACTGCCGAAGAATACCGGCGCTACTGTGGCTGCTCGATAGTCGTTGACATCAAATTCAGGATAGACACCGCTGATGAGTTCCAGATCGTCGCGTAACTGTTGAGCATCTTGTTCACCGACATGACTTTCCAAGTCGGGACTGTCGATGTCGATTTCCACTTTCTCAGTCACACGTTGCTTGTCGGGGGTGAAGAGGTCGAGTTTTCCCTCATAGATGTTATAGACACCTTTGAACTTCACTCCTTGATTGATAGGCCACGACAAGGGGCGCACGCTGATTTGCAATTCCTGTTCCAGTTCGTCGAGTAAGTCAAAGGGGTCGCGGCCTTCGCGGTCCATTTTATTGATAAAGATAATCACAGGGGTGTTACGCATACGGCAAACATTCATCAGTTTGCGTGTTTGTGTTTCCACACCTTTGGCACCATCCACCACGATGATGGCAGAATCGACAGCAGTGAGTGTACGGAAGGTGTCCTCGGCAAAATCCTGGTGGCCAGGGGTGTCGAGGATGTTAACCTTGTAGCCCTCGTAGTCGAATTCCATGACTGATGTGGATACAGAGATACCACGTTGCTTCTCAATGTCCATCCAGTCGGAGGTGGCAGTTTTGCGTATTTTGTTGCTTTTTACAGCTCCGGCCACTTGTATCTGTCCGCCGAAGAGCAGGAATTTCTCTGTCAGTGTAGTCTTGCCGGCATCTGGGTGTGAGATGATGGCAAAGGTGCGACGTCTCTCTATCTCGTTGTTCATTGATTTTTATCTTGCTATACTATTGTTTGTTGATAGATAATGTGAGGTGTTATGGCGGTTATTCCTGCGCTATTTTTGCAATGCATTGTTTGAGTGATACCTCCCAATGTGGTATTTGCAACCCATACACCTTTTTAATTTTTGTCTTGTCGAGCACTGAATAATGTGGACGGTGGGCTGGGGTGGGGTATTCCTCGGTATGAAGAGGTTTTACCTGGCATCCTTCGATACCTGCCAGTCGATGGATGGCGAGGGCAAAGTCGTACCAACTTGTGACACCCTCGTTGGAGAAGTGGTACATCCCTGGCGTGATACCCTGCTGGATGATACTTATGATAGCTTGAGCCAGGTCGTGAGCATAGGTGGGGGTGCCGACTTGGTCGAAAATGACGCCCAAGGAGTCTTTGTCGCGCCCTAAACGGAGCATCGTTTTGACGAAATTCTTTCCGAAACTGCTATATAGCCATCCTGTGCGGATAACAAGAGAGCGTTTACAGAACTTCATGACGCCAAATTCTGAGGCGAGTTTTGTACTTCCATACACGCTGTCGGGTGATGGCGTGTCTTCTTCACGGTATGGTCGGTATGCCTTGCCGTTGAAAACATAGTCGGTGGAGATGTGAATCATCCATCCTCCCCGACGTTCAATTGCTGTGGCGAGATATACAGGAGCCACAGTGTTGAGCGAGGTGCAGACTTCTTTGTCGCTCTCAGCACGATCGACAGCGGTATAGGCGGCACAGTTGACAATGCCGTCGATTTCATGCTCCTCGATATATTGGTCAACTTTTCCCTGATCGGTGATGTCGAGTTCTTCAACATCGGTGTTGAAAAAGACATAATTTGGCAGCCCTGCCTCCAGTAGTTGGAGTTCACTGCCCAATTGGCCATTGCAGCCTGTTATTAGTATATTCATAATAACTCCTTTTTTGAGTTTAAAAGTTTTTGGATTTTTAAGTTTATGAGTTTTGGGGACTTGGGGCGTTTGGGGATAGATTGGGATGTATTGGGATAGATTGGGATAACCTCTTACCTCTGAATAAACCTCTTACTCAAACTCTAATCCTTCGTTTTTGTCTTTTAGATAATAGTCGGAGAGCATGCCGATGAAAGTTGTAATCTCTTTGATGGCATGAGTGGTGTCGGGTGAGATTTCCTTTTTCTGAAGACGAAGCATCATCACACCGTAAAGTGCATTGAGACAAGTCTCAATCTCATTTTCATCGTTGCTTGCACCCCGTTTACGCAATTCTACAATAAAAGGCAACACCTTATAATATTCAGCACGATAGAATGGGAATCGGCTACTGTCGAGAAGTTGGGCGTGTAGGTCGGCCAGGTCCTGAACGATGATTTTATTGATTTGCAGATGCCCTTGTTCGCGACACCCCTCCTCGTTGATCATTCGAATGAGGTTTCCATACCAGTCGACTAATTCGTCGCGGTCGTCGCCATCGCATTCAAATCGACTGAGATAATCCCGTCGGAGCACGGGAAGGCTACAACCGTAGGCACGTATAATGTCCTCTACCTGCCACATATAGAGCAGATATTCAGCAATACTTTTCTTACGCAGTTCTTTTGCAATAAACATAATGATTCGTATTAGTGATTTGTGGCATCTTGTCAGCCGTTTGGCCTCCTTTTGTCCATGATGGAATACCTAATAATGTATGGTGAATAAATTAAACACCGTACCTATTAAGACAATAACAGAAAAGAGGATGACGAGGCTGCCGATAATCTTGTTGATGATGATGATGCCATAATCTTCAAACTTAGAGCGTATCTTATCGATGAGCCATGAAAGACCATACCACCAAAGCAGTGCACCTCCCATGATGCTGATGTATCCAATTGCCATTTCTATCGGATGGTCTGGGATGATGAAGGCAAGCTGGGCAAAAACTGCCATAAAAAGCAGAATAATAAGCGGGTTGGAAAGTGTGACAAGGAAGGCGGTGATGCAATTGTGTGTCAGTGTTCCCTTTGTCTTACTGCTCTGGTGCATATTCTTGGTGGGATTTGAGCGGAAACTATAGATGCCAAATCCCAACAACATCAGACTACCTGTGATTTGTAGGAAAAAACGCGTGCTGGCATCATTAATCAAGTCCATGACGAAGGTCATTCCGACACCTGTAATAAGCGCATAAATCAAATCGCTTGCCGTAGCTCCGATTCCTGTGACAAATCCATACCACCGGCCTTTATTGATAGTTCGTTGCACACATAATATGCCCACCGGCCCCATAGGAGCCGAGGCAAGGATGCCAATAATCACACCCTTAAGAATAGTATTCAGTACATCTATCTTTAAGTCTATGGGCATAGCGGTTGCAAAATTGCTAAAAAAATGTCAAAGAGACAAATTTTGTGGTCAAAACTTTGTCCACTTCCATATTTTTCATAACTTTGCATAATTGAAATGCCTTAGACGACATATTGTATTGACATCACTAACAGTAAATTTTATATTATGAATTCAGAAACAACATTGAAACCATACGTAATTGGTTTGGACTTAGGAGGTACGAACTCAGTATTTGGTATTGTAGATAGTCGTGGTGACATCAAGGCAACGACAGCCATCAAAACCCAGGGCTATGAGCGTGTAGAGGATTATGTGAATGCTTCTGTCGAGGCATTGCAGGTGATAATCGACCAGGTGGGTGGCATCGACAAAATTAAGGCGATGGGTATTGGCGCTCCCAATGGTAACTATTACACGGGAACAATTGAGTTTGCGCCCAATCTCTCTTGGGGACACAATGGCGTAGTTCCTTTGGCAGACATGTTTAAGGAGCGTTTAGGCATTCCAGTAGCTCTGACCAATGATGCCAATGCAGCTGCCATAGGTGAGATGACTTACGGTGTAGCTCGTGGTATGAAAAACTTCATCGTATTGACATTAGGAACAGGTGTAGGGTCTGGTATCGTCATCAACGGACAGTTGGTATATGGTTGCGACGGTTTCGCTGGTGAATTGGGCCATGTCATCATGCGCCGTGAGAACGGCCGTTCATGCGGTTGCGGAAGAAACGGCTGTCTGGAAGCTTATTGCTCGGCTACGGGCGTGGCACGTTCGGCTCGTGAATTGCTCTCCACTACTGAGAAACCATCCCTTCTGCGCGAGATGGATCCAGAAAAAATTACTTCTCTCGACGTGTCTATCGCAGCTGGAAAGGGTGATGAACTGGCACTTGAGGTATATCGCCTGACAGGTGAAATGCTGGGTGAGGCATGTGCAGACTTCGCTGCCTTTTCTTCTCCAGAAGCATTCATTTTCTTTGGCGGACTGGTTAAGGCCGGCGACCTCATTATGAATCCTATTAAGGAGAGTTATGAGAAGAATGTGTTGCCAATCTTCAAGGGAAAGGCTAAATTCCTTGTCAGTGGACTTGACGGTGCCTCTGCTGCTGTGCTTGGTGCCTCAGCCATAGGATGGGAAATATGATTGGATGATGTCATGCCTAATTACGATAAGGACATAGCAAAAGCTGTAGAAGTAATGCGAAACGGTGGGGTGATTCTTTACCCCACCGATACAGTTTGGGGAATAGGTTGCGACGCCACGAATGCTGATGCTGTGGCTCGTGTCTATGAGATCAAGCGGCGTGCCGACTCCAAGGCGATGATATGTCTGGTTGACAGTGACGCTCGCCTACAGCGATATGTCAGAGACGTGCCCGATGTGGCATGGGATGTGATGGATCTTGCCACAAAACCCATTACTGTCATCCTTGATGGGGCAGCGAACTTAGCTCCCAATTTAATAGCAGAGGATGGTAGCGTGGCTATGCGTATCACCAATGAGCCTTTCTCCAAGCAACTGTGCTTTCGTTTCCAGAAAGCCATTGTCTCTACAAGTGCTAATTTCAGTGGTGAGCCAGCAGCGCAGAATTACTGTGATATCAGCCCTGAACTATTGGAACTTGTTGATTACGTCTGCACCTCACGGCGGCAGGAAAAGAAACCTCATACGCCATCAAGCATCATCAAAATCGCACCCAACGGTGAGATACAAATCATCAGGAAATAAATGCAGGACACTACTTACGAGGAATCTAATTCTTTGATGGCGCGACTTCTTAAGTGGCGCAGTAAGTATGTGTCTGACAGACAACTGCTCCTGCTGCTGAGTTTTTTTGTAGGACTTCTTGCTGCTGTGGCGGCATACGTCCTACACTGGCTCATACGTAAGATTGAGATGTTACTGACAGCAGGTTTCGAGGCCAGTTCATTCAACTGGCTCTATCTTGTGCTCCCTGTGGTGGGTATCTATCTTACATCGCTTTTCGTCAAATACATTGTCCGCGACAATATCAGCCATGGCATTACACGAATATTGTATGCCATCAGCCGTAAGCAGAGCCGTCTAAAGGGGCATAACTGTTGGAGCTCGGTTATTGCGTCGGCCATCACCATTGGTTTTGGTGGCAGTGTGGGAGCCGAGGCACCTATTGTGCTCACAGGATCGGCAATAGGCAGCAATTTGGGACAGCGTTTCAAATTGGACGGACGCACTATGATGATTTTGGTGGGATGTGGTGCCTCGGCTGCTATTGCCGGTATCTTCAAGGCTCCCATCGCAGGCTTGGTCTTCACACTCGAGGTGCTGATGATCGACTTGACCATGGCGTCGCTGTTGCCTATTCTCATTTCCAGTGTTACGGCTACCTGCTTCACCTATATCCTGGTAGGCAGTCAGTCGCTTTTTATTTTTACCCTGGATGGCGAGTGGATGGTGGAGCGGGTGCCGGCAACTATCCTGCTGGGCATTTTTTGTGGTTTGGTGAGCCTCTATTTCATCAGGATGATGACGTTCTGCGAGAGTATTTTTGCCCGGCTCAGCAAATTCCCGTATGTGAAACTGTTGATAGGAGGACTGGCACTGAGTTCGCTTATCTTCCTACTACCGTCGCTATATGGCGAAGGATATTCCAGCATCAATATCCTGCTAAACGGTAAAACGGAAGCAGACTGGGGAGTACTGCTCAACAACTCTCTCTTTTATGGCAGTGGAGGACTTCTGATGGTGTATGTAGGACTGGTGCTCTTCACCAAGGTGATTGCAACATCTGCCACTAATGGCGCAGGAGGATGTGGCGGTACGTTTGCACCCTCGCTGTTCATCGGGGCTTTCTCGGGCTTTTTCTTCGCAAGGTTGTGGAATGTCAACCAGATAGGCATCTATGTGCCAGAAAAGAATTTCTCGCTTTTGGGCATGGCAGGTGTGATGGCAGGTGTGATGCATGCACCTCTCACCGGTATGTTCCTTATTGCTGAACTTACTGGCGGCTACAAACTCCTTATCCCTCTGATGATTGTCAGTATTTGTGCCTATCTTACCATCATCTTGTTTGAACCTCATAGCATCTATGGCATGCGGTTGGCAAGGGAAGGTAAGCTTCTCACACATCATACAGATAAGTCGGTGCTCACACTCATGAGTCTCGATAGTGTTATCGACAAAAAATTTACTTCTGTGAATAAGGAGATGGAACTCGGTAAACTTGTTAATGTCATCAGCATGAGTGACACAGGCTATCTGCCAGTACTTGATGGGGCAGGGACTCTCTTGGGTGAGGTGGACCTCATGAAAATCCGTAATATCATGTTCCGTACCGAACTTTACCACCATTTCACAGTGTCACAAATAATGTCGCAGCCATCGGCAGTGCTCGGTGTGGAAGACCCAATGGAGGATGTGATGAAAAAATTTGAGCAGACCGATGCGTTCGTGCTACCTGTGACCGATCCTGAAGGGCATCTCATCGGGTACATCAGCCGCACGAGGATGTATGCCATGTATAGGAAAATCGTCGCAGATATGTCGCAAGAGTGATTTTAAATTCTATGGATATTCAGTATACTCCGATAACTCTGATTACTCCGATTATTCTGATTACTCCGACTATTCGAATTACTCCGATAAAAAGAAATATCGTCGAAAAATGAATAAGAAAGACCTTAGAATTATATTTATGGGTACCCCAGAGTTTGCCGTTGGTACCCTCGCCGCCCTTGTCGAGGGCGGTTATCAAGTGGTAGCAGTAGTGACTAAACCAGACCAACCGTCGGCTCGCCATGGTAGCGTGATGGTTCCGCCAGAGGTAAAAAAATATGCACTGTCGAAGAATATCCCTGTCCTACAACCAGAGAAAATGAAAGCCCCGGATTTTCTGGAGCAACTGCGTGCATTTCATGCTGATTTGCAGGTTGTGGTGGCTTTCCGGATGCTGCCCGAAGTGGTGTGGGCAATGCCACGGTTGGGGACATTCAATGTGCATGCTTCACTGTTGCCACAATATCGGGGGGCAGCGCCTATCAACTGGGCCATTATCAACGGTGAGACGGTTACCGGAGTGACGACGTTTTTCCTCGACCACCAAATTGACACCGGCCGGATTATCATGCAAGAGAAATTTGCAGTTCCCGACGAGGCCGACCTTGAATATGTGTATGACGGACTGATGGCATTAGGGGCACAGACTGCCCTCAAGACTATCGACTTATTGATGGAACATGAAGGAAATATCCCTACTATCGCCCAAGAAAATGTCGCTATCGAGGGACCGCTTCGACCAGCTCCGAAAATCTTCAAGGAAACCTGTCAGATAGACTGGTCGCAGCCCACCAAACGCATTTATGATTTTGTGCGTGGTCTTAGTCCATATCCTGGTGCATGGACAACCTTGTGTCAGGAGGGCATGGAAAAAGAATTGATTCTGAAGATCTTTAAAACAACTAAACGTCTTGATATTCAACCTGCGTATAATGTGGGAGAATTATTTGTAGTGAAAGGGCAACTCTTTATTCGTACAGTTGATGGTGCACTCCAGATAGATGAATTGCAGATGACAGGGAAAAAGCGTATGTCGGTGCAGGCTTTCCTCAATGGATTCAAGAATATTGAGAGCTATAGGACTGTAGGATGAAAAGAAGAATGGTCGTAGCATTGCTGACATTGATTATATGTGTTAGCACACCTGCACAGGATATTTTGAAGTTGCTGAATCAATTTGACAATGATTCAGAGGTCGTAGTTGCCAATCAATTCTTTGATGAACTGTTGAAGGATGAGTTTATCGACGAGAATGTGTCGTTTGCAGAGGGCACGCCTGTTGACTCACTGCAGCAGCAAGTGTGGTATTGGGCTGCCGAGTGGTACTACGACCAGCAGCAATATGTACAGGCAGAGCAATATGCTCTGAAAGCACTACCAAAATACCATCCCTCCAATCCCGAGAAAGCAGACTGCCTGAATACGTTAGGATGCATCTATGTGCGTATGGGCAACATGAAGCAGGCTGTCCACTATGCTAAGCTGAGCGTGGAGATGGAAATGCTCGGCGGCGATGATGACCGCATCTCGTCGAGCTTGAATACACTGGCCGGCATCTATATGGCAGCCAATCAGGCAGAGGAAGCAGAGTCGATTATACTGCAGGCATTGGAACATGCCAATCGTGTGGACAATCCTGAGCGTAAGGCTGTCATCTTGGGTATGGCATCGGAGATTTACCACACCCTTGGTGATGACAACAAGGCGCTGCCCTATGCCGAAGAAGCCGTTAAGATAGAGAAACAATTGGGGCGCAAACCTAAACTCGCCATCCGTCTGTCGCAAAAAGGTTCTGCACTCTTAGGATTGCATCGATATAAGGAGGCCGAGGATATCTATCGGCAAATTCTGCCCGACTTGAAGGAAAGTGGCGACTACCATTCATATGCCATTGCACTGAACCGTCTGGGTATGGCACTGCTTTGCCAGGAACGACAAGCAGAAGCTATACCTTATTATAAACAGGCTGCTGAACTTTTCTCGAAAATGGGAGACCTTTACAACGAAATTCACTCCCATCGCGGACTCTATGAGAGCTATTGGACCATTAATCCCGATTCTGCCAAGATAGAGCTCGATTACTTCAATCTTTTGAAAGACTCGCTCTATAGTCATTCTACAGCAGAAACCTTGTCGCGCTACAATGCTGAATTTGGCAATGACTTGTTGCTGAAAGAGAATAATGAGGTGAAACAGGCACACCGCCGCACTATTATCTTTGCCATTATTGCCATTCTGCTGATAGTTTTTGTTGCCATATTCATCATTCGGCGTATCCGTAGTCATCAGCAGCAACAGATGCAGGAACTCATCCATGAGATAGAACAGCTTCGTCTGAGTAGAGATGAGACAGTGCAACCAATAACGGAAACTACTGAAGAAACTGTCAATCCGGTAGAAACCATTGAGTCGTCATTGCAGATGGAGCGTACAGAAGAACGCTTGTTCTTGATGCACGTTATTGAGGTGGTAAACACCGTCATGCCATCGGGTAATCTCAGTGTGGAACAGATTGCCTCGGAGTTGAACATGAGTGTGCAGACTTTCCGTCGACGCCTGCAAGAGGCAGCCGGTGAGACACCCAAAGCCTACATTCAGGCTATCCAGATGGAGCGTGCTGCACAATTGCTTACTAATAGATCAGACATGCTTGTCTCTCAGGTTGCCAACCTCTGCGGTTTCGAAGAAACAAGTTCTTTCAGCCATACCTTCAAACGCATCTACGGTTGCTCACCAACACAATATAGAGACAGAAAATAGGTAATAGAACCGCCTTTTTCACTTGTTTTTTGCATTTTAGACGTCCATTTTCTGTATTTTGGAAGAAAATGACAACTTTTTCATTGGATTTTGGAAGATTTTATCAACTGCCACAACACTTTTTTGCCATAATTTTGCAACATCAAAACAAGACAACGAAATGTTGAATTGACGATGATAAAGAAACAAGGCGATGAAAGAACTGACAGAGAAACAAAAAGCGGCAAGGAAACTTGTATCCGACTATCTTGGTTTCCTGACGGAGCATGAGGCTTTGGTAGATCGCCTGGTGGAACGAAAATTGGTGCAGATGGGTCCACAGATAGAGCAACGCATTGCACAGATGATTGACGAACGTCTCTCTGTCATCATTCAGCAGCAAAAAAGTGGATTAAACGACAATTAAATCTTCTTTGGATTGCATAGATTTTTTATTCACTATACATTAATTAATTACAATGAAAAAAGCATTATTCAGTATCGCTATCGTAGCAGCAGGACTGCTTGTAGCATCGTGTGGAAACAAGAGTGAGGAAAACAAGACAGCTGAGGCTGATGGACAACAAACCGAAGCAGCTGCAACCGCAGAAGAGCCTTCCACTGGGGCAGTTGCAGAGTGCGACCATTTTAAGGTCACTGTGCCTGATGGTTGGGAATTCAACAAGAACACCAGTTCAGAAAACGTTGTTAATTTGGACGCAAAGGAATTTGGTGAGTTTGAGAGCGTTTACCTCTTTTTTAATAAAGAGAAGACAAGTGCTGAGGAAATGGCAAATGAGTTCTTTGCTGGCAACGAATCAACCAAGCAGAAGGCTGAAGACGTAACCATTGGCGGTATTAAATTCAAACAGCTGAAGGCTCTTGAGAGTGCTGATGTGAACTGTGAATTGTTTGCCGAAGTAAACAATGGTGTGCTTGAAATGGAACTCTCGAAAAACATCCCTATCGATGCCCCCAGTGTGGCAAAACTCGTCGAAAGTATCTCTTTCAAATAAGTCTGTAAAGCAATTAAGAATTTGTGCCTGTACACCGTGTGCAGGCACTTTTTGTAAGTAAAAAAGCAAAAATACTCAATTAATGTCTTTTGCGCCAGAAAAAATGCCAGATGCGAAACCAAGGTTCCCATAGACATTCAGAAGGGAAGTAGCGCAATAGGCGGAAGTCGCGGTATGTGATGTTGAGGTTATGGCTTGCGTGGTTGGAACCTTTTCCGCTGAGAGCACGCTCATCGTGCTTACCGAAATTGCCCCCCTCGAGTATTTCGTTTAATAAAAACTGTCCGCGCTTTTCGTCAGGAGTACAAGGCAGAAACGCTTGGTCGAGTCCTAAGATTTCGTGTAATACCCACGACACTGCCCCTGCAATCTTCAGAAGTCCCAGTCTGTGTAGTTCGTGTTCTTCAATTAGCTTTTTCCCCTCACCCGAGCGCATTAAGTAGTAATAATCGACAATATGGCGCAGACCGACACCCTCGCGCAGCAGGTGACTGTAGATGTGCGTGAGTTGGTAAATGACATTGAACTCATAGGTGGGGATACAGAATCCCTCTTCTTCTAAAAAATTGGAAAAGCAGGAGTCGGATTGTTCCTCAAACCAACATTGTAGTCGGCGGTTGTGAATAGGACTGCTCATCCAAGAGGGACGGTAGTGTACCTCAACAGATATTTTGTCGAATTTGAAAAAATCTATATGGTGATAGACACGCTTGAAACCAGGTTTGATAGAATCAATGTAGGCTATCACCTTACGGTCGCCCCCTTCCACCCAAATGTCGATGTCGCCGAGAGGGCGCATGTAGGGCTCAGGATAAAGGATAGCGTTACCATGACCTTTCAACAAGCAGGAACGGAACCCCTCATTGTGAAAAGTTTTCCACACCCATTTAACTTTATCTCGGATTTTCTTACTGCGCCGCTCTATTTTTTTCACACGTGCCATCCATGCCAACACCTCCACGTCGGATAGTTTCACACCATTTTCACGGTCCATGCGCTCGATGCCACGCCAATAAACTGCCTCCACGGCCTGTTTGCGGGCAAACTTATATAGTTCGTCCCATTTGATTTCTTTGACAGATGAGGGGAGTACTACTGAGTCATCTACACAGTAGCGTAAAAAATCAAGATATGGGTCGTTGTTTGTCATTGCAGCTGCAAAGTTAGGCATTTTTTCTCTCTTCTGCAAGGTTTTTAGTTGACGAGTTGACGAGTTGACGAGTTGACAAGTTGATAGAAGAAGAGAAAATAGTTTGATGTATAATTGATAATTATCAATTAAAATAATATATTATTGTTAAAAACAGTAAAAATAGACGAAATAATTAACATTTATGTGTTAATGAATTAATACTTTTTCTATCTTTGCAACTATGAAAAAGAAAACTATCTGGACGATATCGATTATCATGGGACTCTCGTTCCTGGCATTGCTCTTTCTGCAAATCAAGTACATCGAGGAGATGGCAAGAATGAAGAAGGAGCAGTTTGATGAGTCTGTGAAACGTTCGTTGTCACAGACTTCTCGAAATCTTGAACTTAATGAGACTCTGAGATATCTCGAGAAAGACATCAACGCAGCTACAAAACATAAAATCCCTACAGATTCTATGATGATTAGTGCGCTCGAGAATGACAATGGCGTACATCAATCCACAAGTCAGGATGATGATGGCACCATGTATTCATCGTTTGAGATGAAGACCATGAGAATCAATCCCTCGTCTGTGCCTAAAGTGCTCATTCTGCGCAACGACAAGAGTTCAATCAGTCAGGCAAGCAAGTCGATGCAGGACATTGTGCGCAATAGATATGTATATCAGAAGGCGCTCCTTGACCGAGTGGTATATAACATTCTTTATTCGGCATCGGATAAACCTTTGCAAGAGCGTATCAATTTCCGCATCCTCGACCAGGATCTGAAAACAGAGTTGCTAAACAATGGTATCAGTATTCCATATCACTTCAAGGTGATGACGTTGGATGGCAGAGAAGTGTATAGATGTCCCGATTATGAGGAAAAAGGCGAGGAGTATAGCTATGAGCAGGAACTCTACCGCAACGACCCAGATAATAGGGGAGGTTTGATGAAAATCCATTTTCCTCAGATGGACAAATACATCTTCTCAAGTGTGAGATACATGATTCCGGCTATCGTCTTCACATTAATCTTGCTCATCACTTTTATCTTTACTATCGTTGTGGTGTTCAGACAGAAACGCTATTCTGAAATAAAGAACGACTTTATCAATAATATGACCCACGAGCTGAAGACGCCGATTTCGAGCATCTCATTGGCTGCACAGATGCTTAACGATAAGTCGTTGGACAAGAGTCCAGAGATGATGACCCACCTTGGTAAGGCCATACAGGATGAATCGAAAAGATTACGATTCTTGGTGGAAAAGGTCTTGCAGATGTCGATGTTCGATAAGCAGGATGCGATGTTCAAGAAGAAAGATATGGATATCAACGAATTGGCGGAGAATGTGGCAAACTCCTTCATTCTTAGGGTGGAGCATACAGGAGGCAAAATCAATGTCGATATCGAGGCCATAGACTCGAAAATCTTTGTCGATGAGACTCATTTCACCAATATGGTCTTCAACCTCTTCGACAACGCTATCAAATATCGCAAACCCGACCAACCCGTGAATATTCTGGTGAGGACATGGAATGACGATGAGCGCGTTTATCTATCCATTGCTGATGATGGAATAGGCATTAAGAAAGACAATTTGAAGAAAATCTTCGACAAATTCTACAGAGTTCATACTGGCAATGTCCACAATGTAAAGGGATTCGGATTAGGATTGGCATACGTCAAGAAAATCGTTGACCTGCACAAAGGCGACATCAAGGTGGACAGCGAATACGGAAAAGGAACAAAATTCACTATATCATTACCAATCATTAAAGAAGATTAAGAATTATGGAAGAAAAACTGAAAATTCTGTTGTGCGAAGACGAGGAGAACCTCGGCATGTTGCTTCGCGAATATCTGCAAGCCAAAGGATTTATGGCTGAGTTATGCCTCGATGGTGAGGCGGGATACAAGGAATTCCTGCGTACAAAATATGATATCTGTGTGCTTGACGTGATGATGCCCAAAAAGGATGGTTTCACACTGGCTCAGGAAATCAGACAGGCTAACGCCGAGATTCCCATCATTTTCCTTACGGCAAAACAACTGAAAGACGACATCCTCGAAGGATTCAAAATCGGTGCGGATGACTATATCACAAAACCATTCTCGATGGAAGAACTGGTGCTCCGTATCGAGGCCATCCTGCGTCGTGTGAAGGGCAAGAAGAACAAGGAGTCCACCGTCTATCAAATTGGAAACTTCACATTCGATACACAGAAGCAACTGCTCACCATTGGCGAGAAGCAGGCTAAACTCACAACCAAGGAGAACGAACTGCTGGCGCTGCTCTGCTCACATGCTAATGAAATCCTGCAGCGTGACTTCGCCCTGAAGACCATTTGGATTGATGACAACTACTTCAACGCCCGTTCCATGGATGTATATATCACCAAGCTGCGCAAGCATCTCAAGGACGATCCGCAGATTGAAATCATCAACATCCACGGCAAAGGTTACAAACTCATTGTACCTGAGGAGGAATAGACTTTAGACTAATAGCATTAACAAAGAGACACAGAGGCACAGAGATTTTGTTCTCAATGACTCTGTGTCTTTTTGTCTTTCTCTCCAGCCACATAGGCAACGATGCCGCCAATAATCAGCAGGAGGCTTAGGAAGAGGAGCCAGTTGTTTCTTAGTCCAAAGCCTACGCAGCATACTTCAAGGAGTACACCTAGATATACTAGCCACAGACTGTGGGAAAATAGGATACGCTTAATCTTCATGGCTGCAAAATTAAGAAAAAAAACAGAAAAAGTTTTGCTGTTCGACGAAAAAGCAGTACCTTTGCACCGCTTTTTGCAAAAACAACATTTTTTTAATCAATTTTAAAGTATGAATCAATACGAAACCGTTTTCATTTTGACTCCCGTTTTGTCTGATGAACAGATGAAGGAAACGGTCGCTAAATTCAGGAAAATCCTTACTGACAAGGGTGCTGAGATTCTGAACGAAGAGACCTGGGGACTGAGGAAGATGGCTTATGCTATTCAGAAGAAATCCACAGGCTTCTACTGTCTGCTGGAATTCAAGGCTGAGCCAGAAGTTATCAACACACTCGAGACAGGCTATCGCCGCGACGAGAAAGTGATCCGCTTTATGACTGTGAAACTCGACAAGTATGCCGCACAGTATGCTGAGAAGAGACGTATCAAATTAGGTAAAAAAGAGGAGGAATAAACTATGGCAGAGAAAGAGACCGAAATCCGCTATTTGACCCCACCGTCAGTAGATACTAAGAAAAAGAAGTATTGCCGCTTCAAGAAGAGTGGTATCAAGTACATCGATTACAAAGACCCAGAGTTCCTGAAGAAATTCCTCAACGAGCAGGGTAAGATTCTTCCCCGCCGTATTACCGGAACTTCTTTGAAGTATCAGCGCCGCGTGGCCACCGCTATCAAGCGTGCACGCCAGATCGCACTGCTGCCATACGTTACCGACTTGATGAAATAATTATAGGAGGACATAGACATGCAGATTATACTTAAAGAAGATATCATCGGACTGGGATACAAGAATGAAATCGTAGATGTGAAGCCAGGTTATGGCCGCAACTACTTGATCCCAAAGGGAAAAGGCGTCATCGCTACCCCATCAGCTAAGAAGATGCTCGCTGAGACACTGAAACAGCAGGCACACAAAATCGAGGCACAAACCGCTGCGGCACAGAAGAGAGCCAACCAACTGCAAGATGTTGTGGTGGAAGTTGCCGCAAAGGTTAGCAACACAGGTGTTCTTTATGGTTCTGTAAACGCTGCCAAGGTGGCTGAGGAACTTGCCAAGAAGGGCATCGAGGTAGATCGCAAGATTATCACCATGCGCGACATTAAGAGCGTAGGTGAGTATGAGGCTACCGTGCATTTCTACAAAGGTGTGGAGGTGAAACTGCCTATCCGCGTTGTGGCTGAGAAAGCTCAGGAGAAAGCTGCTCCTGCAGAGGAAGAAACTATCGTCGAGGCTCCCGTTGAGAATGAGGAGACCATCGTCGAGGCTTCTGTAGAGGATACTGAGGCCACTGTTGCTGAGTAATTAATTATCTACATCTATATAATCCCGACAATCCCTGGTTGTCGGGATTAAATATTAATGGAGTTATTGAGATTGTAAGTTTAGTTGGTAAGTTTGTGAGTTTATCAGTCATAAAGTTTGCTCAAAAACTAAAAAAACTCAAGAACTTAGAACTCAAAAACTCAAAAACATAATAAAAAATGAAAGCATTTGTATTCCCCGGACAGGGGGCACAATTCGTGGGTATGGGTAAAGACCTCTATGAGAACAATGCCCAAGCAAAAGAATTATTTGAGAAAGCCAATGAAATTCTCGGTTACAGAATTACCGACATTATGTTTGACGGAACAGCTGAGGAACTTAAACAGACCAAAGTGACACAGCCTGCTGTGTTTTTGCATAGTGTTATCAGTGCCATTTGTATGGGGGAGGAGTTTAAACCCGACATGACTGCCGGACATTCCTTAGGAGAATTTTCAGCACTTGTTGCTGCTGGTGCATTGAGTTTTGAAGATGGACTGAAATTGGTGTATGCACGTGCTATGGCCATGCAGAAAGCCTGTGAAGCAGCACCATCGACCATGGCGGCTATTATTGGTTTGCCTGATGAGAAGGTGGAGGAAATCTGTCGGTTGGTCAATAAGGATGGGTATGTGGTGGTGCCTGCCAACTACAACTGTCCCGGACAGCTTGTCATTTCAGGTAATGTAGAGGCTATCAACGAGGCCTGTGCAGCCTTGAAGGAAGCTGGTGCCAAGCGCGCTTTGCCACTTCCCGTGGGTGGTGCGTTTCATTCACCGCTGATGCAACCTGCAAAAGATGAACTGCAGGCCGCCATCGAACAGACTGAGGTTAAGACACCTTCATGCCCAGTATATCAGAATGTAGATGCCATGCCACATACCGATCCGTCAGAAATCAAAGCTAATCTCATTGCTCAACTTACAAGTAGTGTGAGATGGACACAGTCGGTACAGAATATGATTGCCGATGGTGCAGATGATTTCACTGAGTGTGGTCCAGGCAAAGCCCTGCAGGGTATGATTTCACGTATCAGCAGAGAAGTAAGCGCACACGGTATAGAATAATCACAGCCTATCAACGCTGTTGAATATAATTTCATTCTCATTATCGTTAAAATATGCCTCAGAAACCCATTATATATCAGGTAATGACGCGACTCTTCGGCAACACATGTCCCTCGCGTAAGCCCAATGGAACAATTGTGGAAAATGGTTGTGGAAAGATGAATGACTTCGATGCCGCTACACTTGAGAGCATTCGTCGCCTTGGAGCCAACCATGTATGGTACACGGGTATTATACGTCATGCCACTACCACAGATTATACACACTATGGTATCCCACAGCAGACACCTATGGTGGTGAAAGGCAAGGCTGGATCGCCCTATGCCATTACTGACTATTATGATGTGGACCCTGATCTTGCAGTCGATGTTGACAAGAGGATGGAGGAATTTATGGCATTGGTCAAACGTACACACAAGGCTGGAATGAAGGTGGTCTTAGATTTCGTGCCCAATCATGTGGCAAGGGAATACCACTCTATTATGAAGCCCGAAACGGTGAAAGACCTCGGAGAGGATGACAACAGCGATATGCATTTCTCTACCTCTAACAATTTCTACTATTGTTGGGGACAACCATTGGATACCTCACGGCTACCACATCAGGGTGGCTGTGAGGATCTTTATGTGGAAAGTCCAGCTAAGGCTACAGGTAACGACCATTTTGACAATTGTCCCGGCCCCAATGACTGGTATGAGACCGTGAAGCTGAATTATGGTATTGACTATTGTGATGCGGGGGGGAGGTCAGAGCATTTTTCGCCCATCCCTGACACATGGAGCAAGATGACCAACATCCTGTTGTTTTGGGCAGCAAAAGGTATTGATGCCTTTCGTTGTGACATGGCAGAAATGGTGCCACCACAGTTTTGGGCATGGGCTACCGACAAGGTGAAATTTGTCTATCCACATGTCAAGTTTATCGGTGAAGTGTATGACCCAGGACAATATCGACGATATTTGGCAGCTGGTTTCGACTATCTCTACGACAAAGTGGGGATGTACGACTGTCTGCGCGACGTGATTTGCCATCGTAGGCCAGCATCCGACATTACACAACAGTGGCAGGTAAATGATGATATCCTCGCTCATACACTCTATTTCCTGGAAAACCATGATGAGCAGCGGTTGGCAAGTGAATTCTTTGCAGCTGATGCGCGAAAAGGAATTCCTGGACTTATTGTATCTGCATTGCTCAATCCTAATGCCATGATGGTGTATGCAGGACAAGAGCTAGGCGAACGTGGAATGGATGTGGAGGGCTTCAGTGGCCATGATGGCAGGACTACCATCTTCGATTATTGGTCGGTGGATACTATCGCGCGCGGATATTATGACCGCCGTAGGTTGAAAAAGCAGGAGCGCGAGTTAAGGGATCTTTATAGTAAGGTGCTCAGAATGGCAAATGAGGAGCCGGCTTTGCGTGAGGGAGTTTTCTATGATCTTATGTATGTCAATCCACAACTTGCCGAGCGTCAGTTTGCTTTCCTCAGAAAGGCTCAGAACGAACTTTTCCTCATTGTTGTGAATTTCGATGATACAATAGTGAATACATCTGTAAAAATCAATCACCATGCCTTTGAATGGCTCGGCTTGCCGCAACGTTGTATGACGGCCAAGGATATGCTCTCAGATAATGAGTATCAACTGAATTTGGAACCGGACATGTCCTATGATTTGAGCATTGATGCTCATTATGGACTAATACTGAAAATGATACTGTAGTATTTAATACATGAAGAACAATGGATATGGTTTTTAATGAGCACAATAAGGATGAATTTCCACCCGCACACACGGCTGAACACCTTCTTAATCAGACAATGATTAGGATGTTTGGATGTGAACGCTCAAAAAATGCTCATATAGAGCGGAAGAAAAGCAAAATCTCATATATCCTCGACCGTAAGCCAGATAGAAAGGCAGAACGGGAGATAGAACGGACGATGAACGAGTTGATAGAGCAAGATTTGCCTGTGTCTTTTGAGTACGTTGACCGTGACAACATCCCTGAAGATGTTAGTATCGACCGACTACCAGAGGGTGCCACTGATACTATCAGGCTGGTGCGGATAGGTGATTATGATGTCTGTCCGTGTATAGGCAAGCATGTACGCTCAACTGCTCAGATTGGACGATTCGAAATATTGGGCACCAACTGGGATGAACATGAGCATTCTTTCCGTATCAGATATAAAGTGGTACAATGAGATAAGGAGTAAAGGAGTTTGGGAGCTAATTGATGAGTTTTGGTGTTGATGGGTTCTTTAGAAAAGAATTTAGAACTTTATATCATTTATATATGAGATATTTTGTTACCTTAATATTCACTATTGTCTTCTCGGCATATACTGAAGCTGCGTCAAGGACATTGTGGCAAAAACAGCAGGCTGCCATGGCAGCATTATCACAAAGTGGCGAAGTCAAACAAAGAAGGGTAGGGGATGTGCCTAAATTGCTGAAACAGACAGCTGGCCTATCTATTTTGGGCTATGAAGATGGTGGCTTTGCTATTGTTGCCAACGATGACATGTATCCGGAAATCATGGGTTTCTCGTCCAAGAAATATAATCCAAATACACAAAATCCCAACTTTAAATGGTGGTTGGAGATTACGGAGGCATTTGTAACGCAATCTCGTACCGAACCATTCCAAACTACCAGACCTGACACCGATAAATATCCTGCTTCAGTATCACCTCTGATGACTTCAGAATGGGGACAGGAAGCCCCTTATTCCAATCTTGTTCCTCCTAATTGTCCCACGGGATGTGTGGCCACTGCTGCAGCTCAAGTACTCAGGTACAATAGATGGCCACAATATGGTCAGGGCACGGTCTTTACCTACTATCCTTTTGGAGATTTTGATGGAAATAAGTATGAGGTGGATATCGATAGCGTGGAATACCAATATAGCAGGATGCCCGACTATTTTACGAATAAACACACATCTGTGCAGAAAAAGGCTGTTGCTACATTGATGTATCATGTGGGACTGGCCATGAAGGCGCAGTATTCATACGAAGGCACAGGGTCATACAGTTCGTCATTATCACATGGTTTGAGGAGAAATTTAGGTTATCCTCTGGCTGTCACTTACGACAGGGACGACTATACGGAGAGCGAATGGATGGACCTCATCTATAGCAATATTAGCAAGGGGTATCCCATTATCTATGGTGGAAGCGATAGTAATTATACAGGGCATGAGTTCGTGTTGCATGGTTATAATTCGTCGGGAAGTATTTGCATCAACTGGGGATGGGATGGTGAGGAAGACGGCTATTACGACCTTTCTTCACTCACTCTAATGTGGGGGTTCTATGATTTCAGGTATTACCATGATATGGTGCTCCGTGTGAATACTGACCAACTCGATGTGGAGATGGTGGAAATAGAAGTCAGTGAACCAGGTACGCTGCGTGAGACGATTGGAGATGACCGATGTGATAGTATCGTTGGACTGCAAGTAAGCGGAAAACTTAACAGCACCGACTTGAAGACACTTCGTGCAATGGCTGGAAGCGACTCTGTAGGGCATGGTACAATGGGTAATCTTTCATTCCTTGACTTAAGTGAGGCTAAGATTATTGCGGGTGGCGACCCCTATTTGATAGAAAATGGTGATAGCCTATACACCACAGATGATGAACTGCCCAACAAAGCTTTTAGTAGTTGTAAGATGCTTATCGATGTGACCCTTCCCAATGGTTTGAAACATTATGGCGATGGTGTCTTTGCACAATGTATCAACCTCGATACAGTCAGACTAGTTTCCAATGAAGAGAGTGACTTCATCGTTATTGATGATTTCGTTATGTCGGCCGATAGCACGGAGTTGATAGAGTACTTGCCTACGGAGGAAATCGACGTGGTCATACCTTATGGTACGAAGCAAATCCATGACTATGCTTTGGCAGGAAGGTATCACTATGAGCGACTCACCATCCCTGAAACTGTAGAGAATATTGGCAAATATGCTTTCAACAGATGTTTTGATCTTTCGCGTACTTACATCTATGCGGCAGACACCCCTACTATTGACCCTACAGCTATTGACAAACTTGACTTGGCATTGCGTACCCTATATGTTCCTAACGGTTCAAAAAGCAAGTATCTTAAAACCGCAGGGTGGAAATTGTATGGTAATAGTGGTATTAAAGAATTCAACCCTGCTCTCACCCATATTGACAATAGTGCAATCGTGACTTCTGGGCAATGTGACCAGACAATTAATGATGTTTTTGGAAGAGTAATTCCGAAGAGTGCGTATGAACAAGGCAAAGGAATCTATATCATCAGTGGGAAGAAAATAGTAAAATAGCAATCTCAGTTTTATAGCAAAAAAATGAGGCGGTCAAACCGCCTCATTTTTATTTAATCTCAATCTCTTCTTTCATATCTATGAATTCTTTTTTCTTATCATAGAATTCATATTGTAAAAATGCCATTTTCTGTGAAGAGATTACATGCACGCCAAATCCATATTTCATTTGCCACTTACGTTTGAGCGAAAATACACCCTGGTTGATGTATGCGGCAACATAGGGATGAACATGCAAGTAGAATTTCTTGACGCCAATCTTGTTGACAAGGTGGTCAATCTTACTCTCTAATTGGTCTGTAAATAGAATACTCGACTTAATCTTTCCCTTACCGAAACAGGTGGGACAGGTTTCCTCAACACTAACGTCCATTGCAGGCCGTACACGCTGACGGGTAATCTGCATCAGACCAAATTTACTAAGCGGGAGGATGTTGTGACGGGCACGGTCTTTCTGCATGTTCTTGCACATTCGCTCATAAAGCATCTGGCGGTCTTCTGCCAACTTCATGTCGATGAAGTCAACTACAATGATGCCACCCATGTCGCGAAGTCGAAGTTGACGTGCCAACTCATCAGCAGCTCCAAGGTTTACGTCAAGTGCGTTAGCTTCCTGACCGTTGGCAGACCGTGTGCGGTTTCCGCTGTTAACATCTACTACGTGAAGAGCCTCAGTATGCTCAATAATCAAGTAAGCACCATGTTTGTAATTGACGGTCTTGCCAAAACTCGACTTAATCTGCTTCGTGATATTGAAATTGTCGAAAATAGGAACGGTGCCTGTGTACAATTTCACTATGCCCGCCTTTTCAGGGGCTATTAGAGTGACATAGTTCTTTACCTCGTTGAAAACATCCTCGTCGTTGACGTATATGTTTTCGTAAGAAGGATTAAATAAGTCGCGAAGCAGGGCTACAGCCCTTCCTGTTTCTTCAAAGACAAGTTGCGGCCTTGCCTGTGTCTTCTGAACCTTTGTGATGGCATCCTCCCAGCGTTTAAGTAGAACTTTCAACTCTGTGTCAAGTTCTGCTACACGTTTGCCCTCGGCAACTGTGCGCACAATGACACCAAAGTTTTTGGGCTTGATGCTTTGAATCAACTGTTTCAGGCGGGCACGCTCCTCACCGCTTTTGATTTTTGATGAGACAGAAACTTTATCATTGAAGGGGATAAGAACCAGAAAACGTCCGGCAAAACTCAATTCCCCTGTAAGTCGTGGACCTTTCGTGGATATGGGCTCTTTGACAATCTGCACCAATACCTCCTGCCCGACGGTAAGCGTCGTGGCAATACTGCCGTCCTTTTTTATTTCAGGCTGTCTTGTAGCCTTTGAGATGGGATAAAGTTTCTTCCTGTCGCTTACTACCTGTTTTAGGTATTTTGCGTAAGAGTTAAATTGGCTTCCTATGTCCAGATAATGTAGAAAAGCGTCGCGTTCAAAACCAACATCTACAAAGCAGGCATTAAGGCCTGGCATGAGCTTTTTAACTTTTGCTATATAGATGTTGCCAACTGAAAATGATGCCGAACGAGCTTCGTTTTGATATTCTACCAGATTTTTGTCTTCCAGCAGTGCTATCGATATCTCTTTAGCTCGGACATCAATCACTACTTCGCTGGTCATTTCTATTAACTTTCTATAGTTTTAACCAAAAAGCGGCATGCCGGAGTATCCCCATGATGGGAATCCTTTGACATGCCTTCCAGTCGAATAGACTGTGGAGCACAGCTATATGAAGCTTACTTGCTCTTATGTCTGTTCTTTCTTAATCTTTTCTTTCTTTTGTGAGTGGCCATCTTGTGACCCTTCTTTTTCTTTCCGTTTGGCATAGCTAATGATAATTGAATGAATTTATTTTCGTATCTGTTTATTCAGCATCGTCGGCTACTTCCTCGCCTTTCATCTTCCCAACGAAGCTCTTTGCAGGCTTGAAGCTTGGGAAATCATGAGCAGCAATTACAATTGTTGTGTTTTTCGAGATGTTGCGGGCGGTCTTTTCAGCTCTGTGCTTTACGATGAAACTGCCAAAACCTCTGAGATAGACGTTTTCTTTGTTCAGAAGGCTTTCCTTGATGGTTTCCATAAATGCCTCTACCGTCACTGCCACATCTTTCTTGGGTAAACCTGTGGAATTTGAAATCTCGTTGATAATATCTGCTTTAGTCATTTCTAAATGATTTTATTGTTGTTGAATATTTTTACTATCTTTTCCAAATGGAATGCAAATATACAAGTTTTTGATGTGATTAGAAAATTTATCTTTGGAAATTTTTAAAAATTGTCGACAAAATCCTTTATTATGCCTAATTTATTCGTTTTTAAGAGGTTATAATCAATAATGATACAGACTGATTTAAATAGGGCGTTTCCTTGGTTTGTAAAAAATATTTACGTGGGTGAGTGGTAAGTTAAAGAGAAATATGTTAGAATTAAGATATTGCTTCGAGAAATCCCACCTCATAACTCATACATAAAACTAAAAAAAACAGGGGATGGCTCTGTGGCACATCCCCTATAAATTATTATTTGTTGAACCAGTTTTTTCTTTTCGGAGCGGAATGATCGCTGAGTTTGGTCTTCTTAGCATCATCAATCATATCCTTGAAGGTTTTTCGCTCTTTAATCATGTGGTAGATGGTCCCCCAGTCGGGCAGCCCCCCCACATTGTGATCATCAATCCACACCTCAGCTTTGATTTTGCGTGAGAAGTGGTTGTTGGTTGCTTTTGTTTCTTCAGGATAGTCCTTGTTGATGGCATAAAACTCCACTCCACGATTCTTACACCATTCCACGGCATCGTCAAGAAGTTTATCCTCGCGAGTAGTCCATAATATCACCTTATGCCTTTCGGCTATGAGCATTTTTAGCGTGTCGATGGCGAAAGGTGCTTCAGGACCGATATCTGGATATCTGTTCTCGACAATTGTTCCGTCGAAATCTACTGCAATTACCATGAGATATACCTATTATAATTTAATAGAGGTGTCGTTCTTGTCAGCGTAGTGGCTGTTGCTATAGTTACCATAGCTGCCATAGCTTCCGTAACCACCGTATGAACCGTACGACGAACCATAGTTTCCATACTTACCATAGCTTGTATAGCGACTGTACTTGCCATATTTGCCATAGCCGTAGTAGTAACCATACTTCTTCTTTGACATATCGATACCGTTGATGACGATAGCCATATTTGGAAGTTTTCCTTCGTTGCTGAGTGCATTCACCAAGTCGAAGCTGGACTTCGGCGTGTAGTCTGCACGGCACATGTAAATGGTAGCATCGATGACACGTCCCACTTGGATGGTATCTGTCACCAATCCCACAGGAGCAGTATCAATCAGCACATAGTCGTAGTTAGCCTTCAGTATGTCGATGACAATCTCAAGTGATGGACGTGATATCAACTCAGATGGGTTGGGAGGAACAGGACCTGCAAGCAGCAGGTCAAGATTACCGTTGACACCTGATGGAATGATATTATGCATCACATCTTCCTCTGTAGGATTTTCCTGTGCGAGAAGAGGAGTGATACCATGTTTGTGGTCGTCAATCTCGAAGAGTTCAGCCAAACGAGGCTTACGAATATCAAGACCCACCAGAACTACTTTCTTTCCAAGAAGGGCAAAACTCACGGCAAGGTTAGCACAGTTGAATGTCTTACCCTCGCCAGATGTAGTTGAGGTAAACATCACCACCTTTTGACCTTCACGAAGCATGAACTGGACATTTGTACGCATGGCACGGAAGATTTCTTCCATTTGATTGTTCTTGTTCTCGTGTACCACGATGTCGGCCTTTGTCTTGGCGGTCTCACTTGCCACAGCCACATCAGCGATGATAGGAAGCGGGGTGAGCTTAGCAACGTCGTCGTGACCTTCAATCTTATATCTGAAGAACTTGAGCAGGAAGAGAATGATACCTGGTACGAGCAGACCTATAACCAGTGCTATAGGGATAATAACTGATGGCACAGGGCTTACCCTGCCTGCTCTTTCAGGATTCTCCACCACTTTTGCCTTGTCAGCAGTGGCAGCGAGGGAGATTGAGTTCTCCTCACGTTTCTGGAGAAGCATCAGATAAAGACCAGAACGAACTTCCTGCTGGCGGCCAATCTGGGTCAACATACGCTCTTGTTCGGGAGTGGCGGAAACTTGTCCTTCGAACTTGTTGTATTGTGCTGCAATGGAAGAGCGTGTAATTTCTTGATTCTTACGACTCTGTTCCATAGCGCGCCTGATACTTGAACTGAGTTCGTCAAGTTGTGCTGTCAATGGTATCACAGCAGGGTTCTCTTCGGAGGATGCTCCAAGCAACTTGTTGCGTTGTAGCACAATCTCGTTGTATCGGGTAATCAAGGCTGATGCGGTACCATCGCCAAGTCCAACATTAGAGGGAAGTGTTTGGTATTTGTTTGCAGGGTCATTCATGTATGACTGCAAGCTGTTGAGTAGAGCCATCTGTGTGTTAGCCTCTGCAAGACGCTGGTCGTATTCAGCAGAACCCGTCATAGCACGTTGGGCATTCATCCTAAGTTCTGTCATGCCCTGACTCTTCTTGTAACGTTCCAACTGGCCTTCTGTCTCACCAAGCTCGTCGCTGATTTTCTCAAGACGAGTGTTGATGAATTCCTCTGTGCGATAGGCTACTTCGTTCTTGTCCTCGTTGGCCTGACGGTTGTAGCAGATGACAATTTGGCGCAGATAGTCAAGACCGCGCTGAGGAACCTCGTCGGTAATTGAAGTACGAACGATGGTGGTGTTCTTCGAAGTAGGTGCCACGCGGAAGGCATTCTGATATTTGTAAGACGCCTGATAGGGTGACTGGATTGTCACAAACATCGTTCCTCCTACAGAAAGAGTGTTTTTCCCATTGTTTGAGAATGTCAGTGTTCCAGCTTTGGTGCGTAAAATATAAGGAAGAGAATCGCTGGGAATCTTTACTTTTTTACCATAAGGGCCAGAAGATATTCCCTCTTCGTCGGTCAAATAAAAACGATAGCTAACGACATATTCTTTCTTACCTTTGGCATTCTTTTCACATTCAATGGTAAGATTGATTGGTGAGTTAAGTTTGTCGAGGTGTTCTTCGTCAATATCAACAGTTACCGGTTGGTTTTTGTAAAGCACGATGTCCTTCACACGCCCTTTTCTCTTATAGCTGACATACAACTTAAGATCCTTTACTACATCAGCAGCGATAATGTGTGACGAGAGAATTTCCATCTCATTGTCAATACCCTCACTGTTAGACATGATACCAAGGGTTGTCATGTTAGCAAGTGTATTGCGACTGCCGCGATTCTCTTCGTCTTTGATGAGAATCTTAGCTACCTGCTGATACCTGGGGGTCGCATACCGCAGATAAATAGCGGTGATACCTAAGCAGATTATCAACGACAGGGCAAACCATTGCCAGTTGAGGATAAAAGTTTCAAACAGAGAACGGAAATTAAAGAACGACCTGTCCTCCTGTTCTCGAATTTGTTCCACTGTTGGGGTGGTTTTGTTTTCTTCCATTTTTCTATTTAATAATTATTAATGATTTCTTAACTATTTGCACAATTCAATCTTACGCAACAGGTATTGTCCATATCCATTGTGGCGCATTGGATGGGCTATACGTGCAATTTCCTCGATTGAAATCCATCCGTTGTCATAGGCAATCTCTTCAAGACATGCCACTTTCAGCCCCTGTCGCTTCTCTATTACTTCAATAAATGTACTTGCCTCGGCTAAACTGTCATGAGTACCAGTGTCGAGCCATGCAAACCCACGGGGAAGTGTTTGAACTTGAAGCTCACCACGACGAAGGTACTCTTGGTTAACAGAGGTGATTTCCAACTCACCCCGTGCGCTGGGCTTCACACCTTTTGCTACTTCCACCACACTGTTTGGGTAGAAATATAAACCTACAACAGCATAGTTGCTTTTGGGGTGGGAAGGCTTTTCCTCTATACTTAGGCATTTCCCATTAGCATCAAATTCAGCCACACCATATCTCTCAGGGTCATTGACAAAGTAGCCGAAAACTGTAGCATGGCCTGCTGTGGCATCCTTTACACTTTTGCGAAGCATGCCGGTGAAACCTGCACCATAAAAAATATTGTCGCCCAATACTAAACAAACATCATCGTTACCGATGAATTCCTCGCCAATGATAAAGGCCTGTGCAAGTCCGTCGGGACTTGGCTGCTCTGCATAACTAAAATGCACACCAAAGTCACTGCCGTCGCCAAGAAGCCGCTGGAAGCCAGACAGGTCATTGGGTGTTGAAATGACAAGGATGTCCCGAATTCCGGCAAGCATTAATGCTGATATAGGATAGTATATCATTGGTTTGTCGAATATTGGGATGAGTTGCTTGCTGATACCCTTCGTGATAGGATATAACCGGGTGCCAGCACCGCCAGCCAATACAATTCCTTTCATCTTCAATCTTTTTTCCTAAGAAATATTTGCTCTATAGATGCTTATTCACTTGAATTAGGCTGCAAAGGTATAAATAAAAGTTGTAATACCGAAACTAAAATGTGAAAAATTCATTCTTTTATTATTTGTTTAGACTTTGGCATTATAAAATTATGTCCGCAGAGTGCTTTTATCTCCATTTTGGAATGATTGTAAAGTGCCTCAGAGACACTAAAAAAACACAAACTTCAAAACTTCTTTTGTGGTTACAATAAAAATTCATATCTTTGCAACTCGTATCGTATAAACAGTTAAATAATTTAGACAATATGGGCTTTTTAGCAAAAATATTTGGAAAGAAAAAACAGGAAACAAAAGTTGGGGGAATGGAAGACTACATGACCCTAATAAGAGTATATTTTCAAGCTTCTTTGGCTTCAAACCTGGGCATTTCAAACTTAGGGTTGCTTCCAGACCTTAGGACATTCAAAACCACGCTGAAAGTTCCTACGCAGAACAACAAGCTTGGGGTAGGAGAGAAATCATTTTGTAAAAAAATGATGAAAGAAATATACAAATGCGACGACGACTTTTTCAAGGAGATTGATGCCACTCTCAAGAAAAATTGTAGAAAATTGCAAGACGTACAGCCATTTATGTATGTGTTCCAAGGATTCTCTCAAGACTTGATGATGCTTATGGGCAACCTTATGAAGTTTAAAATCAGAATGCCGTCGTTCTTCAAGAAGGCCATCTATGCAATGACAGAAAAGACTGTTGACGACGTGTTCCACAAAAACGACTATAAGGATGCCGGAGTGATGAAAACCGTACATGCTGTGAGACAGTACAACCAGAAGCTTGGATTCTCACAGAAATGGGTCACGGATTTTGTCTATCAGGTCGTAATGCTTGCGAAAAAAGAGCCTAGGAAAAAGGATGGCGACAACGACCAGAATGCTAAAAAATAGACATTTTGTTTGGTTGTTATAATTTTTTAATGTAATTTTGCATCCAAATTGTAAGGACATGACCGACGAGGAGAAAACGATTGCTATTTTCACCACAAGAGTCAGGCAGATGATGCTCCATTATGAAAAGTGCAAGAACGACAATGCTTGTCTGCGAGAAACCATAGTGAAGCTCAATGAGAAAATCGCCCAGCTTGAGCGTGAAAAGAAACTCGCCGAGAGGAATTACAGGTCGCTGAAGACAGCTAAGATGCTTGAGGTGTCTGACACGGACATGGAAGCCGCAAAGGCCAAACTGTCGAAACTCATCAGAAGCGTCAACAAATGTATCACGCTACTTAGTGAGAAATAACGTGAGCAATGTCTGAAGAGAAAAGAGAACAACGAAAAATACGACTGCATGTCTATGATATAGAATTGCCCATCACTATTTATGCTGATGAGGAAGAAATTTATCGTAGAGCAGCAAAAAGGGCCACCAACACCGTGGCTGCCTATACCGCTCAAGCCAACGGGAAAAAGAGCGTTATAGATATTTTGTATATGGCTATTGTCGATTTGGCTCTTAAGTATGAAAAGGAGTCAATGAGGAATGATACAAAGCCATATTTGGATATTCTCGAAAAAATCACTTCAGAGATTGAGCAATCATTAGGCGATGATAATCATTAAGTCATCGCAGGTTTTCACGTGAAAACTCATATAGTATGCGGATGGGAATAACATCAACTACTATATATTTAATTTAATGTAAAATAATAATGATAACAGTAATCGTAGCCTTTGTATGCCTCTTGCTTGGAGGCTTCTTGGGATACTTGGCTTTCATGCATGTAGTCAAGGGTAAATATAACGACATCATCGGCAAAGCTGAAAATGAGGCCGAAGTGATCAAAGAGAAAAAGCTACTTGAGGTGAAGGAGAAATTCATCAACAAGAAGGCTGAACTCGAAAAAGAAGTGCAATCCAGAAACCAAAAACTTCAGCAAAGCGAAAGCAGACTAAAACAGCGTGAAATATCACTGAACCAAAGACAAGAAGAACTTGGAAGACGGAAACAGGAAGTTGAACAAGGTCTGAAAAGAATTGACAACGAGAAAAAATTGCTCCTCATTAAACAGGAGGAACTTGAGAAGATGCAGAACCAAGAGCGTGAGAAGCTTGAGGAACTCTCTGGTCTGAGTGCAGAGGAAGCAAAGAATCGACTGGTTGAAAGCATGAAAGACGAGGCTCGTACAGCTGCAGCCAGTTATATCAATGAGATTATGGACGAGGCAAAACTCAATGCAAATGCCCAGGCCAAGAAAATTGTCATCCAGACCATCCAACGTGTAGCCACAGAAACAGCTATTGAAAATTCTGTCAGCGTTTTCCATATTGACAACGACGAGGTAAAAGGACGAATCATCGGTAGAGAGGGTAGAAACATCAGAGCACTTGAGGCTGCTACAGGTGTGGAAATCGTAGTTGACGATACCCCTGAGGCCATAGTCATTTCCGCCTTCGACCCCATTCGCCGTGAGGTATGTCGGTTGGCTCTCCACCAACTTGTTGCCGATGGACGCATTCATCCTGCGCGTATAGAGGAAGTGGTGGCAAAAGTGAAAAAACAACTAGAGAACGAGGTCATCGAGACTGGAAAGCGTACTGCCATCGACTTGGGTATTCATGGACTTCACCCAGAATTGATACGAATCATCGGAAAGATGAAATATCGTTCATCATACGGACAAAACCTTTTACAGCATGCACGCGAGACAGCAAACCTTTGTGCGGTGATGGCTTCTGAACTTGGCCTTAATCCCAAGAAAGCAAAGCGTGCTGGTCTGCTCCATGATATTGGCAAAGTGCCCGACGAGGAGAGTGACTTGCCACACGCACTCTATGGTGCTAAGATTGCAGAGAAGTTCAAGGAAAAACCCGACATCTGTAATGCCATTGGTGCACACCACGATGAAATGGAGATGAATACACTGCTGGCACCTATTGTGCAAATCTGCGATGCCATTTCTGGTGCAAGACCGGGTGCAAGACGTGAAATCGTCGAGGCTTATATCAAACGTCTCAACGATTTGGAGGCAATTGCCATGAGCTATCCAGGTGTCACCAAGACTTATGCCATTCAGGCAGGTCGTGAACTGCGTGTCATTGTAGGTGCCGATAAGATGGATGATAAAGAGACAGAGGCTCTCTCTGGCGAGATTGCCAACAAAATCCAAAACGAGATGACCTATCCGGGACAGGTTAAAATCACCGTCATCCGCGAAACACGCTCTGTTGCTTACGCAAAATAATCTTTCACAATACAATAAAAGGCGTACCTCGTGTACGCCTTTTTAATTTTCTATTATATTAGTTGACATACAATACCCATGTTACAACGCCCGATACTTCAGGAGGTTATACTTATCTTAGCCATGGCTATGTTGATTGTATTTTGCATTGACAAGTCGAGACAGAACCAGCGCACACGTCAAACACTTTATAATTGTATCTATCCTGTGTATGGCGCTGTGGTGTTCAAGGCGGTCATGCTCCTTGATTCCATCATAGGGTTCAATTTATGGGGGCATGTCGCAGGTCTTTTGCTTTGTGCTTTGGCAATGTTGGCCTATTGGCGCTTTTTTAAGAAACAGGAAGACATCAAGTACAACACGCTCTTTCGTTATGTTGGATGGCTTGTACTGACCATCTGTGCTGTCATGCAAACCTATTTCATCGTTTGGACGATTTGGACTTAAATTCTATCGGCTAAGCATAACAATAACTTCATAACATGAAATACAAAAATCCCCAGAGGCTCTAAAACCTCTGGGGATTTTTGAAAAATCGGCTGAGTTCTGACCGTTTCCTACCGCCGTTTTCGTTCCTTTTGGCACTTAGACACACCCATGTTTCTATAGGTAGGCGGCATACGGACAGGTTTGGAAAACCTGCAAACACTACTCTCACACTATGTAAAGTACTCCTTTCACCCTTGGCTCTTGCGGATGCAGAGTGAAGCTTTCCTTGCGGTACTAACTCCATCCACGTATTGCAGTGGAATAACCGTATTTTCGTACGAGAGTGCACAACACTTTTGCGTTCACGAATGAAGTATGGATTGAATGGTCCACCTTCCCAATGTGTCTCTATAGGAGATGCGGTTGTGCTTGTGTCCTTCGTACCTTTTAAGTACCTTAGAACCAACACCCCCTTGCCCTCGGCTGCCACGCCTACTGACTTCACAGGCCCTGTGCATCCTACTGTTTCCAGGTCGTGCTGCCACACACAATCAACCCTGGGCGGGTTGTAGGATAAGAACCAATGATTATCCACTCTCTAAGACTGGCAATCTTTGGGAGTCGATTTCACCCCGTACTTTGTCGATGTTACCATCCAAGTTGACTTGACAAGAGCCAACGTACCCTGCTTTGGGGTCTGCCCGACCTTAGTCCGAAGGATACTCGTACGTGATGGCTTTCCGGTGAACAGGTTTTGCCCTGCGCAACCTCCTTTTTTTGGGAAAGGTAGGAAGGTCACTTTATAGCATTACTGCTTTATTCTGACGACGCGAAGCCCGCCGTTTTCCATGTCCCAAGACCGTTTGTGTCGTGGATGTTTCACCGCAGCACAAAAGAATTTGTGGCATGAAGATATTTGGTTTTTAAGAAGTCTATCAAAGAGCGCTTTCAAATTTCTGATGCAAAGGTAGGAGCCAAGTGCGCAGCCTTTCTGCGTAGATATAAAATATATTTCTTTTACCATGTTTTTTTCTCCGCAATAGCTTTCTGTACTTTATTTTGGGGATATTTTTATCCATATTCTTCCTTGTTTCTCATGAAAATACCTAATAGTTGCTATTGGCAATATCATGCTTTTTTAGTTATTTTGCAGTCCATAAATATTGTGTCTTATGAAAAATCATAAAATGTATGAGGCTGACGACCGGATGATTTCACTCATACGCGATAATTATAGTCTTTTGCAGAGTCTCGGTAGTTTCGGTATCAATTTGGGCTTTGGCGACAAAACCGTTAGTGAGGTTTGCCAGGAGCAGGGTGTGGACACCTATACTTATCTGGCTGTGGTAAATTTCACAATTAACGGGTATCGTGAGCTCAGCGACTTCTCAAAATTGTCTATCCCTACCTTGTTGCAATATTTGAAAGCCAGCCATGAATATTTTTTGGGGTTCCAGCTGCCATTCATCAGAAAGGAATTAGTGGAGGCACTCGATGAGAACGACAATTTGGCAAGACTTATTCTCAAACTCTACGATGACTATGCGCGGGCTGTACGTTCACACATGAAATACGAAGAGAAGACGGTGTTTCCATATGTTGAATCGCTGCTGAGGAATGAGGTGTCTAACAATTACGATATTGATACCTACTCAAAGCATCATGGACAAACCGACGGACTGCTCCGTGAACTCAAGAGTATCATCATCAAATACCTCCCCAGCGATGGCCTTCACAACAACCAACTCTCCGCCTGCCTCTATGATATATATAATAATGAGGAATGGCTGTCAATGCATGCAGAGGTTGAAGAGTCGATTTTCATACCTGCCATCAGGTGGTTGGAGAGGCGGACCAAGCAAAATGATGTGTCGACGAAAATCTCAAGCATGATTAACCAGAATCCTGATAATTCCGAGGCTCTGAGCGACAGAGAGAAGGATGTTGTCATCAGTCTCGTGCAGGGTATGTCGAACAAAGAAATTGCCGATCATTTGTGCATTTCCGTCAATACTGTTATCACCCATAGAAGAAATATTGCCAAAAAACTACAAATCCATAGCCCGGCCGGACTGACCATTTACGCTATTGTCAACCATCTGGTTGACATCTCAAATGTCAGTCTCTGACATGGTGAAAGAAGAACATATCTCACATTGAAGAATTGCACACTTAGGGGGATTTTTCTCTAAGTGTGCAATTTTTGTATGTAAATACTTATGCATCAACAACTATAGTATTTTTGTTCAATAAATGTAATTTTAAGTGTAAAAAAAGAGTCATTAAAATTCGTTAATAAAAGCATTTTTCATTACCTAAAACGTACAACTTTGCAAAGAATTGTATTAACTTTGTAAGCGATTTCAAAAAACATTTTTTGAAACTTCCAAGCGTAGGAATTTTAAAAAGTTATCCAAAATGGAAAACTTTTTTGAAATCATGAGAGGAAAAGTTATCCAAAACAATAGAATAAGGTAAATGAGAGAATTCACTATCAAGAAGCGTGATGGCTCGTCAGATCGCTTCTCACTCGACAAAATTATGACTGCCATTCTCAAGGCTTTTCAGTCTGTGGATGAGACAGCTGATTTAGGTGCTATATCAAAGATTATCAGCCACTTAAATATCACCGATAATATCACAGTTGAGGATATTCAGAACGAGGTGGAAGAGGCTCTGATGAAGGAAGGGCACTTTAGGGTGGCTAAGTCGTTTATGCTATACCGACAGCGGCATACTGAAGACCGTGAGACTATGGAGCGGTTGAAATTTTTGGCAGACTATGTAGATGCTGCTAATGCGGCAACTGGTTCAAAGTATGATGCCAATGCAAATGTCGAGCATAAAAATATTGCAACTTTGATAGGTGAATTACCTAAATCAAGTTTTATTCGTCTCAACCGTCGTTTGCTAACAGACCGTATTAAAATAATGTACGGAAAAGCTCTGGCCGAAGAGTACATCGACATGCTCACACATCATTTCATTTACAAGAATGATGAGACTTCATTGGCCAACTATTGTGCATCAATCACCATGTATCCCTGGCTTATTGGTGGCACTATGTCAATTGGCGGCAATTCCACGGCACCTACTAACCTCAAGTCATTCTGCGGTGGATTCGTCAACATGGTGTTCATGGTGTCCAGTATGCTTAGTGGTGCATGCGCCACACCAGAGTTCCTCATGTACCTCAATTATTTCATAGGTTTGGAATATGGCAAGGAGTATTGGAAGGAACCCGACAAGGTTGTGGATTTATCGCTCAAAAAGCGTACCATCGATAAGATGATTACCGACTGTTTTGAGCAAATCGTCTATTCCATCAACCAGCCTACGGGAGCAAGAAACTATCAGGCTGTGTTCTGGAATATTGCCTATTATGACAAACCCTATTTCGAGAGTCTATTTGGAGACTTCTACTTCCCCGATGGCACAAAACCCGACTGGGAGGGATTGTCTTGGTTGCAAAAGAGATTTATGAAGTGGTTCAATAGCGAACGACTGAAAACTGTGCTCACCTTCCCTGTGGAAACAATGGCACTGCTTACCAAAGATGGTGACGTTATCGATAAAGAGTGGGGGGACTTCACAGCTGAGATGTATTCAGAAGGTCATTCTTTCTTTACCTATATGAGCGATAATGCCGACTCGCTAAGCTCATGTTGCCGACTGCGCAACGAAATACAAGACAATGGCTTCAGCTACACTTTGGGAGCTGGTGGCGTGTCAACGGGGTCGAAGAGTGTACTTACCATTAACCTTAACCGTTGCATTCAGTATGCTGTCAATAAGGGACAGGACTATAAAGAATTCCTTTCGCATATTATCGACCTTTGCCATAAGGTGCAACTGGCATACAATGAGAATTTGAAAGAGTTGCAGAAGCATGGCATGTTGCCACTCTTCGATGCTGGCTACATCAATATCGGAAGACAATACCTCACTATTGGTGTCAACGGTCTGGTGGAAGCTGCCGAGTTTATGGGGCTTAGTATTACTGACAACCCAGATTACCTCTCGTTTGTGCAGACCGTCTTAGGTCTTGTTGAGAAATACAACAAGCAATACCGTACAAAGGATATATTGTTCAACTGTGAGATGATACCCGCCGAAAATGTGGGTGTGAAGCATGCTAAGTGGGACCGTGAGGATGGATATTTTGTACCTCGCGACTGCTATAATAGTTATTTCTACATTGTCGAGGACGACTCGCTGAATATCATCGATAAGTTTAAGTTGCATGGCGCGCCCTATATCGAGCACCTCACCGGTGGCTCTGCATTGCACATGAATCTCGACGAGCACCTATCCAAACAACAATACCGCCAACTGTTGCGAGTTGCAGCAAAGGAAGGTTGCAACTATTTCACATTCAATATCCCCAATACCATCTGCAATGACTGTGGATACATAGATAAGCGATATCTAAAGGAGTGTCCGCACTGCCATTCCAAAAACGTAGATTATATGACGCGTATCATCGGATACCTCAAACGGGTGAGCAATTTCTCACAACCCAGACAGCAGGAAGCTGCACGCAGATTCTATGCTGGTGCAGAGAAACTTTCAGAATAACATTCATCAGACACATTCATAACCTACAATATAAATAATTCATCAAGATGTTGAAGTACGTAAACACAAGTGTGGTGTTTCAGGAAATTCCTGACGAGGTGACACTCGCCATCAATATTGCCAACTGCCCATGCCATTGCCCGGGCTGCCATAGCAAGTACCTATGGGAAAACATTGGAACACCACTAACGCCTATGGTGATAGAGCGAATGATCAGTGAATACGACGGTGACATCACTTGCATCGCCTTCATGGGCGGTGACTCTGAGCCGACATACATCAATACGTTGGCGCGCTATATACATCGAGAGCATCCAAAATACAAGGTTGCATGGTATAGTGGGCGCCAGCGTATTCCGTCGGTCGTGAGAAAGTCGGACTTCGATTATATCAAAGTTGGGCCATATATTGCTCACCTTGGATGCCTGAAGGAGCGTACAACTAACCAGCGACTCTACAAAAAAGCATCCGGCGACTATTTCAAGGATATCACTTTCAGATTCTGGAGATGAGCGGACAGAGGATGAGACCTTTAATGGCCATCCTATGTCAGGACACCTTGGCTGTGATGGGACTAAGGCAGATGCTTCAAAGTGTTATGCCTGCCATTGAAGTCGAGTCATTCGACTCTGTCGAGCAATTAAAAATGGCAGGGGAGGAGAATTATGTCCATTTTTTTGTTTATGTTGGCATCCTGCTCAGTAATCGACCCTTTTTTCTTGAACGAAGAAAAAAGACAATCGTACTTACCACTCTTGATGAACAGGCGAGTCAGATGTCTGATTTCCGCTGTCTAAGAATTACGCTACCTGAAAAACAATTGGTCAAGGCATTTATTGCATTGGAGCAAAGTGCCCATCCCAATGGGCATCACATGAATGAATTACCAACACAAAAAGCGTCTTCTTCCCCCAAAAAGTTATCGACAAGGGAACTCGATGTTTTGCGTTTAATTGTCAAAGGTTATATCAACAAAGAAATTGCCGACAAACTCAACATCAGCCTTCCCACAGTTATCACACACCGGAAAAACATCATGGAGAAACTCGCAGCAAAAAGTGTTTCCACCCTCACTATCTATGCTGTCATGAACGGATATGTGGGGATAGAGGAAATATGATATGAAAACACCTTCATTGTTATTTCGAATAACAATGAAGGTGTTTTCAGAAAATTCATGTGCAATTTGTGGTAATTTACCACATTGTTACTTAATCACGTATTTTTTACCATTCTTGATAACGATACCACGGTAGTTGGCATCGACAGGCATACCCATGATATTGTAGGTTGGCGTGTCGGGCTCGTTGTCGCTTTCGATGGTTTGGATGGCCAACGGAGTGTCGCTGGTAACCTGCAATGGATATATTTGCGATCTTTTTTCCTTGCCCTCGGCATTCAAGGAGACAGCCATGATGTCGTATGTGCGCTTCTCTGTAGGTATAAATACGCATTGGTATGGCTTCTCTGTATCTGTACCTATCAGCAAGCCGTTGGCATAAAACCTCACCTCACTAATGGTACTTGTTCTCGATGTTGCTTTGGCTGAGACTGTAACGTGGTCGCCGACTCCATATCTGTCGTCAAAAGATTTCATTACACACGACCCATCAGCTTCCTCGTAACGATTAAAAGTGATATCCTTGATGTTGAAGCCCCCTTGATCGACAAGCAGAGTGAAAACATGGCGGCCTGCTGTTAGCTCAGTTGTCAGGTAACCATGTAGCGTTTTCCATTCAGTGGCACCGCCTGTCTTGGGCACCTCCATAAACTCGGTGAGGAATGTCAGGCTGTCGAGACCATATTCTGCCAAATGGAACCTGCCGTTGGCCATTGTCGAGGCCACAGTGGCATCAAATGAATAGAGGCCATCCTCCTTGACATCGACAGTGTAGTCCATCCATTGGTCTGTCTTTGTAGAAGTTGTTGTATTGCGAGTGGCGTTGTAGTAAGATATGCCTGAAACACCTTTGTCGTATTCATCAATCTTGATGGTGCCAGGAAGTTCAGGAGCCTCACCGTAGGGTTCTTTCTTTGAACTTCCGCTAACCACGCTGAAGCGGCCATAACGCTCGTAGGTTGAGCCGTCGGTAGCAGTAACCACAGCCTTAGTGGTCTTCCAACCTGAAGAAATGCTTGATGGTACTATATAATCAGTCTTATAAGGAGCCTCAGTCATTGATGCAATTAGTTCATTGTCAACATAAAGATCCACCTTCTCGATAGTCTTGGTGGCAAGACGGGCATTTACCTTGATGGGTAGCACGTCGCCCCTGACAACTTTCAGAGCCGCAGGGCGGATATAGACAGAAGCCTCTTTCTTCATGCCGGGGAATGGACTTGCTGCGTTTTTGGCGGCATCGGTGGCCATATATTCCTTTATCCAGGTCATCGCAGGGCGTTCTACACCATTCTTGTAAAGACCGGAGTTGTCAACCCAAGTGCTCCCATGGATATATCCCCACAAGGTAACACCCGCACAATAGGGGGCTTCCCACATTATTGGGAGTATCTTTTCGTACTGCGATTTCTGTTGACTGTCATTAGCTTTGTCAATATCTAATTCAGTGATATACATAGGCATCTGGAGTGCATCTTGTTGCTTTTTCAGCACATTGGTCAATTCGCTGACACTAATGTCGCCCAATTCGTGCGACTGATTGCCGTAGGCATCAATAGGTGCGCCGGCATCGCGCAAAGTCTGCACCAATGTGATGTAGTTGTCAACATCCCAACGTATGGAATTATAGTCATTGTATATCAAAATGGCATCAGGCCAACGTTGCCCAGCCATGTCAAAAGCCTTGATGAGCCAGTCATAACCGGTTTTTCCACCACCACCCATTGACTCTTTTATCATGGGGTTGCCTTCCTGATGCCTGCCCACGGCCTCGTTTACTACGTCAATCATAGGCAGGGTATTATACTTTTCCTTTACTTTATTAAACCAATTTGTGATAGCGGCAAAACGCTCTTTAGGTGTCAAGTCTGGCAACCAGTTGGGATATTGGGCTCCCCACAACAACGCATGGAATTTGTAGGTAAAGCCATGCTGTTTGGCATAGTTGAATGCTCTGTCACAGCCCCAGTTGAAATTGCCTCTATTACCCTCGACAGAACCCCATTTTGACTCGTTCTCACAGGTAATTTGGTTCCAAAGTGTATAGTAGGCAGGTACCCCGCCTCCGGCATCCACATTACCTCTTGTAGTGATGTTTCCCAAGAACTTGTCTGGGTTGGTAGATAACTGAGCAAATAAAGTTGTTGGTAGCAACAATGCCAACAGTAATAGATAGCTTTTAGTTATTCTTCGCATGGTTTAACTATAGTCTAAATTTTGCAGCACTTTTGTTGAATAATGATAATAAGTTCTTGAGTGACAAAATGTTGTCACATTATTTGCTTATGTCAGAGTTTTCGCTTATCTTAGTGCTGCAATATAAGAGAAGCAAAAATATCAATGACATGGCAAAGATAAGCAATAAATCTGATAAAACCATTTCTTTCGGGATATATTTTGTGAGATGGGGTAATTTCTTCATCATGTAGGTGCTATTATTGACTGAGATTTTCCCAACAACAGTAAGTATGTAATATTCTAATCCTAATTATTTCTTAAGATACATTGTGCTTTATGCTGTAATGTAAATTATTATATTTACTTTTGTAGTATAATCAAAGTAGAGTCTTGAAATGTTCATTAAGCAAAGCCATTATTGGAGTATTCGAACAGGGATCATCAGCTTTGATTCATACGGTTTTGCCATTAATATAGATATTGTAAATAACTTTAAGATATGAAACCATTCAAATCTCTGTTGATTCTTACTTGTATGATGGGTGCTATGGCAAGTTGTGATACACCCGAGACCATTGCTCAATGGTATCCTCGCTTTGTAGAGCCGCGTATCGGAACGGCTCATTGTCGTTACTTCCATTTTGCCCCTGGCGCCATGCCCTTCGGAATGGCTAAGCCAGGTCCCAGCACCAACGGACATTTAGGCAACAAGGATGGTTGGGAGGCAACTGGCTATGACTATCGTGACGGTTCCATTGAAGGTTTCCCTTGTACCCACGAGTTTCAGGTGGGTGGCATTGTACTGATGCCAACCAATGGCCAACTGAAAACCGTACCAGGGGCTGTAGGTTCTGATGGTGAAGGCTATCGTTCCAAATTCTCACATAGCGAGGAAGTCGCCACAGCCGGCTATTACGCTGTCATGTTGCAGGATTATGGTATCAAGGCCGAAGTGACTGCCACCGAGCGTGTCGCTTTCCAGCGTTATACCTATCCTAAGTCGGAAGAGAGCCGAATCCTTTTTGATATAGGCAACCGTTCTGGTGAGAGTGGTGCAGTGAAGGATGCATACGTTAAAGTCAGTGAGGATGGCAAGACCATAGAAGGGTATGTCATTACGCTGCCAGAGTATGTCAAGAAATATCAGCCGGGTGCTCAAGTACCCATTTATTTTTCTGCTGTTGTCGATAAGGATATTGCAGCTGTTGGTGCTTTCAATGGTAGGAACGTTCGCGAGGGTGAGAGAGTGGCAAACGGACCTGGTGCGGGTGTATATGTCACCTTTCCCACTGAAATGGACGAGAAGGTGACTGTAGCTTTGGGTATTTCCTATACATCTATTGAGAATGCTCGTCTGAACCGCGATACAGAGGCTAAGAATATGACATTCGATAAAGCTCGTGAACTAAACCAAAAAATTTGGCAAGAGATGTTGGGCCGAATAGATGTCAGGTTCGCCAAAGAGGATGACATGAGGAAATTTTACACTGGTCTTTATCATGCCATTTTAGGTCGTGGCCTTTGCAGTGATGTGAACGGAGCTTATCCTCGTCACGACGGTAGCGTCGGTCTGCTACCCATGAAGCATGGTAAGCCTATACATAATATGTATAATACTGATGCATTCTGGGGTGGTCAATGGAATTTGGGACAGTTGTGGATTCTGGCTTATCCTGAATACACATCAGATTATATTAGTTCTCATCTACAGTTTTTTAAGGATGCTGGTTGGATGGGTGATGGCTTGGCTAACTGTAGGTATGTATCGGGGGTGGGAACCAATCAACTACCGCTTCTCATCAATGCGGCTTACCAGTGCGGTATCCGCGACTTCGATGTGGACCTGGCATACGAGGCTTGCCGAAAGAATGAATTGGATGGCGATGACCGCCCGTTTGGAGCAGGTAAATCAGATACCAAGGAGTTTGTACAGTATGGTTATGTACCGCATGTGGAAAATGCCGACGGACCGGCCGAGAAGTTCCGTTTCTCAGCATCTCACACATTGGAATATTCCTTCACATCTTGGGCTACGGCTCAACTTGCAAAGGCGCTTGGTAAACCCGAATACGAACAATTGATGAGCCTTTCCAAGGGTTGGGAGCGCATCTACGATGATAGGGAAAATTTCATGCACCCCAAGGATGCTGAAGGCAATTTCATTCCCAATTTCGACCCAATGGAGGTATGGCGTGGATTTCAGGAAGGCAATGCCTGGCAATATACCTTCTATGTGCCTCATGATGCCAAGGCATTAGTGGCAAAAGTTGGCGAGGAAGAATTTAATGCCCGTCTGGATAGCATTTTTACCCTTTCACAGCCAAAAATTTTCAGCGGTGGTACCGAGGTGGGTGCATTTGCTGGTTTGAAAACTCTCTATAATCAGGGAAACCAGCCTTGTCTCCATATTTCCTGGCTTTTCAATGAAGCTAACCGCCCATCCAAAACCCAGAAATGGGTTCGTGCTATCCTCGATGAATTTTATGGTACCGATGGCATTCACGGATATGGCTACGGACAGGATGAGGATCAGGGACAGCTGGGCGCATGGTACGTCATTTCCAGTATTGGACTCTTCAGCGTGTCGGGTCTCAATGACATCAAACCTGCCTTTTCACTGGGTAGTCCGCTTTTCAATAGAATCACCATTCACTTAAGCGATAAATACTACTCTGGTAAGAACTTCACAATAACCACTTATGAATCCCTCAAAGCTATACCCAAGGACGGTGAAATATATGTACAAGAGTATCGTCTCAATGGCAAGAAAGTCACCGATCCGCACATCTATTTCTCGGATGTGGTAAAGGGGGGTAAGTTAAAAATTAAGATGGGGAAACAGCCGAAAGATAAATATTGAAGTTTCGTAAATCCTCAACTTCTAAGTTATGAGGCTATGAGGTGAAATTTGTTCAAACGTATCGTTAGCCTGTTGAGGGCGTTAGTTTAGTATGTATGTTTTGGGGTTATAGCCAAGGGCTGAGCAGGTGTGCAAACCATGCACGGGTCTTTTGCCATCTGGTGCGGAATTGGTTCCATGATTCTTGTGTAAGACGGAAACTATGGTGTTTGTCTCGCTCAAAGAGATTATCCATTTCGCGCGTTGTATAGGGGTCAAGCATCACGGCGTTAGCCTCATAGTCCCATCGCAGGCTGCGGGCGTTGAGATTGGCACTGCCTAAAGTACAAAATTTTCCATCTACCATCATGATTTTTGTATGATGGAATCCTGGTTCGTAAATCCATACATTTGCACCTTTTTTCATCAATTTGTGTGCGTTATAGAATCCACAGTCTGGTGTGAGAGGAATATCGCTCTTGGCTGATAGCATGATTTCCACTTTCAAACCCCGCTTAAGAGCATTGCGAAGCGCCTTTTTCACACTATGTGTCAGGGTGAAATACGGATTGATAATCTTGATACTATCCTGGGCGTCGTTGATGGCATCGACGTAGAATTTCCTGATAATTTTGTTGGTTATACGGGGCTCTCGGTTAATAATCCCAACCATTTTATTGCCAGCGGTGACTGATGTGTCGGGTTTCAAGTTTGTGATATGTCCATCGTTGGCACTACCTTGAAAATACTGCTCACCATCAAACTTGTTCTCACTGGTTTGATTCCAGATTTTCTGAAAAATGCGTTGCAGGGTGTTCACCTCCTCACCTTCAATGCGGCAGTGCATATCGTGCCATTCACCCACCACCTCGGTGCCATTGATGTAATAGTCGGCCACATTCATACCGCCTGTATAGGCTATCATTCCATCGATGACGACGATTTTTCGGTGGTCGCGGCTGAAGACATGGTTGATCCATGGAAAACGGATAGGGTCAAACTCATAAATCTCTATTCCCATACGTCTGATTTCCCTCAAGTGTTCTTTCCGGAGTGGTTGGTTGTTGGAGTCATTGCCGAACCCGTCAAACAATGCACGCACTTCCACTCCTTCCTTCACTTTCTCACCAAGTAAATTGAAAAGCAGACGGGCGATGGAATCGTTGCGGAAATTGAAATATTCTAAATGGACACTGCTCTTAGCCTGGCGGATGGCGGTAAACATATCGTCGAATTTCTCTTGACCATTCAATAGCAGGGTGACGGAGTTGTTGTGCGAGAATGTAATACCCTCGTCGCGTAGTTGTGCTACAATAAGTGAATCACTTCCCTGTGATAAAGCACAGAGAGTGTAAAAAAACAAAAATATAGATGTGGCAGCTCTTTTAGCAATGTCTCTCATGGCGTAATGTATCCGTAACATGCTTCTTCTTGTAAATATTATAGCATACAGCGATAATGATCGACAATGCCCAATAAATGCATCTCCTGATCTACAACGAGCACAGAGTGCACCTTGTATTTATTCATGATGCGCTGAACCTCAGTGATTTTTGTGGTGGGTGAAACGCATTTGGGGGTGGTGGTCATGATGTCGCTGACTGTTTTGTCAAAGAATTCCGACTGCCACCTCTCCATTGCCCGGCGGATGTCGCCATCGGTGATAATTCCTTCCACTTTATCATTGCATAACGACACACCTAAACCCAATTTGCCTTTGCTTACATGGATGATGGCCTCACCCAGGTGCATATCAGAGGGGATGATGGGCAGCTCGTCGGTTTTCATCACGTCTTGTGCCGTGGTGAGTAGCCGTTTGCCTAATTCACCACCTGGATGGAACTGGGCAAAATCGCGAGGTTTGAAGTCGCGTACTTGCATTAATGCCACGGCAATGGCATCGCCCATGGCCAGTGCGGCTGTGGTGCTGCTGGTGGGGGCGAGATTGAGTGGACATGCTTCGCGTTCAACCTTCACTAAGATATGTGCTGTGGAATATTTCGCCAACAACGAGTCAGGGTTACCTGTCATTGCAATGATAGGGATATGGTTGTGAAGGACGATGGGTATAAACCTGAGCAGTTCGTCGGTCTGTCCAGAGTTGCTGAGTGCCAACACAATGTCGTCGGGAGTCATCACCCCTAAATCACCGTGATACACGTCTAAAGGGTTGATAAAGAATGCTGGTGTGCCAGTGCTGGAGAGTGTGGCAGCGATTTTTGCACCTATGTTGCCGCTTTTGCCTACGCCGGTGACGATGACTTTGCCTTTGCAATGGAAAATCATCTCCACTGCATGGTCAAAATTCTCGTCCAATTGTCCGACGAGATCGTTGATAGCGTGTGCCTCGTCCGTGAGGCATTGGATGGCGAAGCCGCGAGCCATGGCCAGGCGCTCTGTGATAGATTGATGCTGCATGTTTTTAGTTGAGAATATTTTTGACAACGTTTTCAAGGTCTGACAACTGTAGCATGTTAGGACCGTCGCTAAGTGCATGGTCAGGGTTGGGGTGGACTTCCATGAAGTAGCCAGTGGCACCAAATGCCTTGGCTGCCATTGCCATTTGTGGTACAAAGCGACGGTCGCCTGTTGTGCGTCCGTCTCCAGCCCCTGGACGCTGTACACTGTGTGTACAGTCCATAATGACTGTGCTCACGATATCGAGCATGTCGGCTATGTTGCGGAAATCTACTACCAGATTGTTGTAACCGTAGATGTTGCCCCGCTCCGTAAGCCACACCTCGTTGGCTCCGGCATCGAGTGCTTTTTCCACGGGGTAGCGCATGTCGCGGCCGCTGAGAAACTGTGCTTTCTTGATATTTATAATGCGTCCAGTGCGAGCCGCGGCTGTCAATAGGTCGGTCTGACGGCATAGGAAGGCTGGGATTTGCAGCACGTCGGCCACTTCTGCCGCTGGTGTTGCTTGATAACTCTCATGGATGTCGGTGAGAATGCGAAGCCCGTATGCCGACTTGATGTCTGTGAGCATTTGCAAACCACGCTCCAGTCCTGGTCCGCGGTAGGAGGTGATAGAGGTTCGGTTGGCTTTGTCGAATGAGGCTTTAAAAATGATGTCGATGTCATAGAGCGAGTTCAAACGGGTGATCTCTTCCGCGACAGTCTGGAGGAGAACCTCAGATTCAATGACGCATGGACCTGCGATGATGGTTGGCATGATATATGGGGGATGTTTTTGGTGGTTTATGAAATTTCTTTGTTCTCGATGATTCTGATGTCTCGCTGTGGGAATGGGATGGTGATGCCGTTCTTGTTGAGAGTGTCATATATACATTCCATAATCTGACAGTCGTTGGTGTACTGTGTAAGCACAGGCACCCATACCAGAACTTGCAGATTGACACTATTGTCGCCAAATTCACGTAGAAGCACGCTCACATCATGTGTTTTATCAATGAAGTCGAGCTGCGAAACTGACTCTGTCAGCAGTTTGCGTGTCTTTTCGATATCTGTCCCGTATGCCACGCCTACGTTGAGTAAATGCATCTCATAGCCATGATTCTTGGTCATGTTCTTGTAGTTCTTGTTGAAAAGCTGGCTGTTCTGAAATGCGATAATCGAACCGTCGATGGCTTCAATCATGGTGCTTGTATAGCTGATGGAGTTTACACGGCCACGGATGCCGTCGCAGACTATCAAATCGCCCACTTTCAGACGACCTGTCATCAATGAGATTCCATAGTAGATATTCTCCAGAATGTCTTTGGATGCAAAACCGATACCAGTGGAGAGACCTCCGGACACTACTACCAGCCATGTGTTGTCAACGTGGCAGATGGCAAGGCTCACAATCAGCCAAAGTCCCCATACCAATATCTGTATCAGATTCTTTCCCATCACAAAACGGCTCTCGGCGCTTGTGGGGTCTTTCTGCACATAATAGTGCTTCAGCAAGGCCTTGGCAGTTTGATTTATCCATGAGAATAGCATCCAGAGCACCACCACGATGGCAATATTGAGGATACTGATGGTAATATTGGGAGAGTCGATAAAGCGATAGGTAAATACTTGCCAGGTAGTGTCGCTCAAGTTAAAAACCGACGCTGCCCAATATACGGCCAATAATACAGAGATGACACCTAAGGAGGGTAGCAGTACTTTGTAGAGCAGGTGATAGAACCATGAAGTTGTGACGGGCTGGTCGTTGAAGTTATGTTTCTCACCGTATCTCTTAATCCATGAACGTAAGCAAGTGATGGTCAATATACATGTTAGCTGCATAATCCACCAAATGAGCAACTGTACACTGAGCAGAGTATAACCAATCCATGAACTCACTACGGATACCACGAACACAATGAGCGACACGTATGTGTAGAGGATGTCGGAGCGGGGAATGTTGTGGTTGTACTTTTTGATGACAAGCCATTGCCAGATGGCGCATAAAAATAGGATGGGTGGAAATGTCAGATTTACCAGTTCGTTGGGAATCAATACGATACGAAATGATATGACAATAAATCCGATGACTACTAAAGGCGCGTAGATGCGTAGGGCACTCTTAATCTGACTACCATTGAGGCGCAGTAGCAATGATATCAAAATGACACTAAGTAGCCAGGCGTATTGCGTGAGTAAGCCATTGGCCATAATGAAGAAATTCTGGTTTAGCGTCATACGAAGCACCTGGAGGATAAGGGCAAAAGTGATGACTGTCGTTGTCATCATGATGCATGTACGCCTTGCCACAAACTCTTCTGTGCGCAGACGTTGAGGAACCAAATAGCGCAGTGCAATAAAATTCACAATCATAGCGAGTGCACCAAAAAGGAAGATGGTGACAAAGAGCACAATAATGACACGACTGTCCCATTGCGACTGCACTTTCTTGTAAGGTTCGTATTTTTCCACCATAGTCTCTTTAGTCTGAGACCAGTGGTTGCCTATATTCTTGAGAATGCTGAAGTAATTCTCTCCGCCATTGATGAAAATATTGCTTTGAATTTCCTCAAAACGCTTGTTGGCATAATCATTAAGGCTTTTCAAACGTTCTTCGGTTTGTTTGTAGATTTCGATATACTCGCTCATACTCTGCCTGTTCTCCTGAAGAGTCCGGAGAATGCTCACACTAAGTGTCAGGCATACATTCCAGTCGGTCTTTGCTTGTTCCGAGAGTCCACGTGTGCTGATATGGTTGAGGCTGGTGGCAAGGCTGTCATAGCGTGCTATCTCTGTATCAATCTGGTTGATACCATTGCGAAAAGGCAGGATGGTTCGATGATAGTCTTTGTAGAGGTTGGTGGCTTCATTGCATGCGTAGGTCATGTCGAAAACGTATCCTGGCTTCTGTGAATAGAGCATCAATTCAGTCTGGTTACTTTTGCGAGAAATAGCTATCAGTTTACCGATGACTTGCTCTCGCATACGTTTATTCCCGCTTACATCATTAAGCAGGGCGTTGTAGAAATTGGTCATCTCCTGGCGAAGGATAGAGAGCGTCTGTTCCAAATCGGCCTCCTTCAGTACTGCGTGGGAGGGTAGGCAGATACCGATGACAAACAACAAAACCAACGATATTTTTTTGATAATGGGGACTATGGACATTTCCAAATCGTATGCATGATGAATAATTCTGCAAAATTACGGTTTTTGGGAAAAAAGACAAAATAATTACTTTATTTTATTATTATAATATAGAAAAATGTTACCTTTGCAGTCAATGGTAGAGGTAAGAGGCAAGTGATGTAATGTCCAAACTCCCAGACTCCCAGACTCCCAGACTCCCAAACTCCTAAACTCCTAAAAACATGCTCCTCATTGCAGATAGCGGTAGCACTAAGACAGAATGGTCGTTAGTAAGAAAAGATGGTGAAACATTCAGCTTGTTCACACAAGGAATCAATCCTTTTTATCAGACGGATGAGCAGATTGCTTGTATTCTCCGCCATGAATTGCTTGACAACATCGAGTGGGGGAGTGTTCTGCTGGAAGAGGTGTGTTTTTATGGCGCAGGGGTAAGGCCTGAGATGAAACCCCGAATCATACGTTTGCTGGCAGAAGTGCTGCATGTGGAGCATATCACGGTAGATTCCGACCTTGTGGGTGCCGCCAGGGCATTGTTTGGACACGATGAGGGGATTGCCTGTATTCTGGGCACTGGCTCCAACTCAGGCCTGTACGATGGCAGAGATGTTGTTGCCAATACCCCGCCGTTGGGATACATCCTCGGGGATGAGGGCAGTGGTGCTGTTTTAGGTAAGTTGTTTCTTGGGGCATTATTTAAAGGGCTGATGCCCAGTGATATGCGTGAGGATTATGAGCGGCAGACAGGGCAGGCTGTGGCAGATGTCATTGAGGCAGTCTATCGTAAGCCGTTGCCCAATCGCTATTTGGCTCACACGTCGGAATATATCCTGCAGCATATCGATGTGCCGGAAGTATCTGAATTGGTGATTGATAGTTTCCGACAGTTCTTTCGTCGCAACCTCACCCAATATCATCGTAGAGACTTGCCTGTCAGGGCGGTGGGCAGCGTAGCTTCATATTATAGCAAGTGGCTCACATTGGCAGCAGCGCAGGAAGGATATATAATTGATAGAATACTTAAAAACCCCATGCCGGGACTCATAGAGTTTCATATATCATAGCTTGATTGACGAAGATAAAAATATAGCCTGCTTTTTGTTCTGGATATACAATAACCGTAAGACAATAACTCCGCATTTTTATGATGAAGTTGAGATTCAATACATTTCTGGCGATGTTCTTTACGCTTGCTGCGCTCATTGGTTGCAAGGATGATGCCGGCACTGGTGCTATTACCGACAAGCTTACAGATGAGTTTATGAATAGCTTCCGGTCTCCCGGTGAGATAAGCCACCACTACAGAGGCCACAGCAGCGCGATAGACATCACTCCTGATGTGGGAATGCATGTGACGGCGCCTGAAAATGCCTTTTCCCGTGAGACAAAGATTTCCGTTACCGGTGTGAGCGACAAGGAGTTTGAGGCCATTGACAAGGCATTCAAGCCCGCCCACGTCGAGCCCTTGCTTGCCTATCATCTTGACGCAGGCCTCGGGGATGACGAGGTGATGCCCGGTGTGTATCAGGTGGAATTCGACCTTAAGAAGCTCGACATCCCGGAGTCTCTTTGGAGCCGCTTGTCCTGTTATCGTGTTGCGGAAGACGGCAAGGTGACAGAGTTTGCATCCGTGGTGAAGGACGGAAAACTCATCTATGAGAGTTCCCAGAACTCAGTGGCTGTATTGGGCCTTCTCAAATGGTTCGGCCCCTGGTTTGCCAAAGCAGTGGGAGTGAAGGTTGGAATTTATACAGCAATAGCCGCCCCAATTTACTACGGTATTTTTTATTTTAATAGGTCCAAGCTGATGCCCAAGTTGCCCGACGAAAGTTCGTCGTGGATTCAGGTGACCGACGAATGGGGTAAGTTCACGCTGTATTACGACCAGCAGGAAAGCGAGAATCAGGATGCAGGCCCCAAGGACAAAAATGGCAACTTGAAAATGAAGCAGGTCGAGGCAAAGTACAAAGAACTTGAGGTAAAGGCAAAGCAGGAATATGAACGTCGCATTGAAGACGCCGGTAAGAACGACAATCCCAGCTGGCTTGGCAATATTGTCCAAAGCCATTACCAGAAAGAGGAAGCCAAGAAGCGTATTTCCCAGGACGACATACTCGATGAGCTGGCCAAGAAAGACAGCGAACTTCAACTGTTGCTTCTGGACAAGTTTTTCCAGACCCCTAAAAGTGTAAACGATGTGATCGACATGCAATGTCTGAGCAATCGCTACCTGTGCGATAAACAGGAGCTGAAGAAGACCTGGTATTGTTTTGACGTGTTCCTTGCCAGCGACAATTTTATGAACGAAAAATCTACAGATACGACGCTGGCGTATGCGATGGCTTATGATGGTTTCTTCACTTTTATATGTCTTCGTAATTCCATGTTGGTGGGCTTTAACCGTGGCAAGTATTTCTACAATAAGGAAAGAGCGAATGAGATGCTCGTTACGATTTGTCATGAGACCTTTCATATGAAACAATATCATTATATCGCTTCGACCAATTTTACCAAGGACGACCGGTTGTGCGAGGCTACCGCCATCATACTTGAGCGTCAGTTTGCCGATTATTTGGAGGCACAGGGGTTGTCCGACCCCAATAAGCGAGCAGATTTGGCTCTCACCAGTTGCGAGGGCCGTGAGTGGCTTTCCTGGACACTTGAAAAGCCCTTGCCCGCAAATTCTGACGATGATGATACTCCTATTTCTGTCGCTATGGGCTCCGCCGGTCGCCTCAACTGTGACATAGGCTATATGCTTGGCGAGTTTATCCAATTCTTGCTCGATACCAAGGACAGTAAGGTCACCCTTAAGAAAATATGGGAGGACTACGACTACAGTCTTGGCTTCCATGGCATGCTTATGAAGGACTTCGGTTTTAAGAGTGATTCTGAGTTTGCCCTGGCATACGAGAACTTTTGCAAAAAATACATGAAAGAAATCGTGGGGGAACAGGTGAAGGCCAATAATATGGCCTATAAACGCGGTTTGCTCGACAATCCGGTGTCTGTAAGTCCCAGATACAGCGTTCATCGCTTCAGCAATCTTTCGATGAACGTGAAAGGTCACGGTGCGTTCAGCGATTACACAGCCGGTGCTTATGCCACGAAGGTGTTCCAGTTTGTTCCTCACAAGGACTGTGTCAAGTTGAAGTACAACACGTTTATATACCCATCTCCTGTCATCAGCCAGGGCATGTTGAAGACCGTCGTACTTGATTCGAAATACAATTACAATGACAGTAAACCGTTTTTTGCTGAGATAAAGACCAGTCGCACCGACAGTGTGGTTCCTTCCAATGTGGTATTGTTCTACCGTCCTACCATAAGTGGTGTTGAGATGACGAATGAGTGGTGGGTAGATGTGGTGACACTTTTTGAACCGGAGGAGAAGCCTGTAGTGCGAGCAGACGACAAAGAAAATGTGTTTGTTGTCGATACTCGCGTCAGACCTGAGAATACCCTTGTTCAAAAAGGCTATGTCAGCGGCTTGGAAATCTTAGCCCGTAATGTCAAGACAGGCCGGAAATATGTGAAAAGAATAGAAAATGGAGAGTGTGGCAAATCAGAAGAAATACTATACCGCAATGTAGGCGTGTCAGAATTCGACCGGGATTATGAAGTGTCGTTTGCCACCCGCTGGTATTACCGCAACGAGGAGCAGAAGTTGTACTATTACAGCCCCTACACCGATTCGGTGACTTGCAAGAGAGAAAGAGAGCCGGTGAAGGAGGAACCCGTGAAGCCTCGGGAGGATGATGTCACCGAGTCGAAACCGATGAGGAATACTGCCATAAATGCCGATTTCAGAGTCACTTATTTCTGGAGAGACGACATAGGTGATGCTCGTGATGACAATAGTGCTCTTAAAAATGCTTATAAAGAGAATGAAGTGATAGGTCATGTCACCTTGAATAAGACCCATTTTATACTCACGGTTCCAGCTCATAATTTAAAGTGGGGAGATTATACCTTCGAGATACCAGGAGTCACTGTCACTTCGACACCTGTAGTAAACGTATATAAGGATTTAGAAATGTATAGCGTTAATATTGACAAACTGTCGGTAAGTCCAAGTACGATGGAGTTCAAGGAGTATTTGAAGCGTCCTGATAGTTTCTTCAAGGAAGGTTATTTATATATCAACACTACGATGAAATGTATCTATGAAGGCAATGGTGGAAAAGATTGGTTTACGGGAGAGGATATAAGAGGTAGTACTATAAGGTTAAAAATACCAACAAAAACTCGCCATATTCACAAAGACAGTAACAATCGTGCAGTGATTAAAGATGACAATTGGGTGGAGAAAGAGCCTGGTCCCACAGGATATAGGCATCAAGTGGTTATCACTGGTGAAGTGATTAAATAAGTAGGTGATCAAAATTAGATGATAGTATTTTATGATATATTTGGATGCAGATTTTTGCATAAACATAAAAGCCTATACGACACCTACAAGAATGATAGTTACAGATATTTTTGATTACCTACTAAGTAAAATGTATAAACTCAAAAAAACATACAAAACTCATAATAATGAAAAATCTGAAATTACTATTATGCATCGTGCTTTCTACAATAGCATTGATAGCATGCAACAATGACGACGACGATTCCGGCAGTGGGCCTGGCAAATCAAAACCGTATGTGATAGGGTTGGATTTAGGAGGCACCAACTCTGTTTTTGGTATTGTGGATGCATATGGAAACATCTTGGAGACCACAACAATTAAAACGGGCAATTACGAGAATGTCGAAGACTATGTGGATGCATGTGTTATGGCTCTTCTACCTATGATAGACAAGGTAGGTGGTTTGGCAAAAATCGAGGCTATGGGCATCGGTGCCCCTGCTGCCAATTATTATACAGGCACTATCGAGTATGCCGCCAACTTACGCTGGGCAAAGGACCGCTCTGTGCCTCTGGCAAAGATGTTCAGCGAAAAACTGAATGGTCTCCCCGTGGCATTGACAAATGATGCCAATGCCGCTGCCTTAGGCGAGATGCTCTATGGCGTGGCGCGTGGCATGAAGGACTTCATCGTCATTACTTTAGGCACAGGAATTGGCTCTGGCATCGTGGTGAATGGGCAAATGCTCTATGGTCACGACGGTTTGGCGGGAGAACTGGGACATGTCATCATCGTACGTGGTGAGGAGGGGCGTCCCTGTGGCTGTGGACGCACAGGGTGCCTCGAATGTTACTGCTCGGCCACAGGAGTGGCTTGGACTGCTCGGGAATGGCTGGCAACCACAGACCGCCCGAGTCTGTTGCGCGAACTGAATCCAGAGGAAATCACCTCTAAAGATGTCTTTATCGCTGCCGAAAAAGGTGATGAACTGGCTATAGAAATCTATGAATACACAGGTAGTCTGCTTGGTGAGGCTTGTGCTGACTTCGCAGCCTTCAGCAGCCCCGAGGCATTCATCTTCTTTGGTGGACTGACTAAAGCAGGTGAACTGCTCATGAAACCTGTTAGGGAGTCATACAACGAACATGCACTAACGATGTACCAAAACAAGCCTCAATTCCTTATCAGCGGTCTCGACGATGCCAATGCCGCTGTGTTGGGAGCCTCGGCCATCGGATGGGAAATCGACAAATAACACTCCCAAACTTAAAAACTCAAACAATGAAAAGAATATTCATATTGCAGTTTTTCATGTTTACCTTTCATATGGCATTCTGCCAAACAGGTGAAAAGGTGGCGATCCTGCCATGTATCAGTGGTTGGGTATGAACCTCCAATATCCTCCCAAAGCCCAGGAGAATGGTATCCAGGGAACAGTGGTTGTATCCTTTGCTGTGGGTTCCAATAATTTATACCCTGCCTGTGAAATTCCAATTAACAGAACCCCAAAAAGAAAAATCTAATGAACAGTAGTGATGTGACATTTCATATCTGTCTCATAAATACATAAACTCACAAACTTATAAACTCACAAACTTATAAACTTAAAAAATTATGAAAAAACTATTTGCATTGCTGGTATTGGTATTCACCTGCCAGATGGCTTTTTGCCAGACTTACACAGACGTAATCAACAATTTCAAGGACAAGCAGGGCGCTGAGTTTACAGAAATCCCTAAAATGCTGTTGAGCATGGCCCTTTCCGAGGCAGACTCTCAGACTAAGGCTGTCATGAAAAATATTGAGAGCATGAAAGTGCTTGAACTCACAGAGTGTAGTGAGGCAATCAAGAAAGATTTCCTCGCTCAAGCAGCCAAGATGGAGTCAAAGTACAACAAACTGATAGAGAGCGATGAAGATGATGAAACAAATATCATCTTTATTGATGGCGATGAAGACAATGCCAAGGCTATTATTGTTGTTTCTGCCGACGAAAAGGAGTGTCAGATGTTGGTGATGGAAGGTAAAATATCACTCGAATCTCTTGAAAAAATCATGGATTTCATGGGTGGTGACGAAGATTAATCCATCTAACATCATATCAAAACAGTGTATGTCTTGATACGTAGGTAGTCAAAATTAGATGATAGTTGCAGATAATTTTGATTACCTACATATTTTATTGTTGATAAAATCTCCATTTTCTTGACTAAAATCATGAAATGGAGATTTTTTCTTGTTTTTAGACAAGACTTCGCATTTTATTTGCTATCTTTGCACTCGCTTTAAAGTCTATGCTTCATAGAGGCATTTAATCAAAATAACACACATATATGTATTCTACTTTGTTTGTAACCGTTATTGTAACGGCTGTTGTCTTGGTATTGGCAGCTTATGTCATAGCCAAGTTGATAGGACCAAGGTCATACAACAAGATTAAAGGAGAACCATACGAATGTGGTATTCCCACACACGGTAGTTCATGGCTACCCGTGTCGATAGGCTATTACCTGTTCGCTATCCTTTTCTTGATGTTTGACATTGAGACGGTTTTTCTTTACCCATGGGCAATGGTGGTGCATGAGTTTGGTGTGAAGGCAATTGCCAGCATCGGATTCTTCCTGCTCGTGCTCGTATTTGGCCTGGCTTACGCCTGGCGGAAAGGAGCGCTCGAATGGAAATAAGAAAGCCGAAAATCAAGAGTATTCCCTACGAGGAGTTCAACGACAATGAGGGTTTGGAGAAACTCATCGATGAACTCAACGAGGGTGGGGTAAAGGTCATCACAGGCAATCTCGACCGGTTGATTAACTGGGGACGTGCCAATTCATTGTGGTCACTGACTTTTGCCACTTCATGCTGTGGTATCGAGTTTATGTCTGTGGGATGTGCCCGATACGACTTTGCACGCTTCGGTTTCGAAGTGACGCGCAACTCTCCCCGTCAGGCCGACCTTATCATGTGCGCAGGTACTATCACCCACAAGATGGCCCCTGTCTTCAAACGCTTATATGATGAGATGGCTGAGCCTAAGTATGTCATTGCCGTCGGTGGATGTGCCATTTCTGGCGGTCCGTTCAAGTCGAGTTACCATGTCGTGAAGGGTATCGAGGAAATCGTTCCTGTCGATGTCTATATCCCTGGCTGCCCTCCGCGTCCCGAGGCCATCATGTATGGTATGATGCAGCTGCAACGCAAGGTGAAAGTCGAGAAATTCTTCGGCGGAGCCAATCACAAACAGACTGCCGAGGAGCGTGAGCTTGGACTATCGAATAACGCCATCGCCTCAGGCTGGCGCAGTCCGATGGTTGTCACTGACGTGCCGGCCGATTTCGTCGAACAACTTAAAAATGAGGAGGACGCCAAATGAAAATCGACAGTCAGGTAATCAGCTTCGACAGCTTTGCTGGAGAAATGCGCCAATTGCGCGAGAAACGTCATTTCGACTATCTGGTCACCATCATTGGTGAGGATTTTGGCGATGAGGGGTTAGGATGTATCTATATCCTCGAGAACACAGAGACACACGAACGCATCAGTGTCAAGACAATGGCTCGCCAGATTGGCGACGACTATGTCATTCCTTCCGTAATCCACGAGTGGCACGCTGCCGATCTGCTCGAAAGAGAGGTTTATGACTTCTATGGTATCAAGTTCTTAGGGCATCCCAATATGGAGCGACTCTTCCTCCGTACTGATTTCAAGGGCTATCCTTTCCGTAAGAATTGGGAATTCAACGACAAATATACTCTGGATGATGACCCTGAGAGCGACTTCACCAATGAATATTCACTCGATGCTGACGGAAATTTGCAGTGCAAACGCAACCGTCTGCTCAATGAAAACGACTATGTCGTGAATATCGGTCCGCAGCACCCCTCCACACACGGTGTGCTACGTCTGCAGACAGTGCTCGACGGTGAGACAGTGAAGCGCATCTATCCTCATGTGGGATATATCCATCGTGGTATCGAGAAGATGTGGGAGAGCATGACTTACCCCCAGACACTCGCCCTCACCGATCGTCTCAATTATCTCTCGGCCATGATGCATCGACATGCACTCGTGGGTGTCATCGAGGAAGGTATGGGTATCGAGCTTACCGACCGCATCAAGTATATACGCACCATCATGGATGAGCTTCAGCGTCTCGACAATCACTTGCTCTATTGCGGATGTTGTGCGCAGGACCTCGGTGCACTTACTGCATTCCTCTATTGTATGCGCGACCGTGAGCATGTGCTCAACGCCATGGAGGAGACCACTGGTGGCAGGCTCATACAGAACTATTATAGAATAGGTGGACTTCAGGACGACATCGACCCCAATTTCGTGAAGAACGTCAAGGACCTCACGAAATACCTGCGGCCAATTATTCAGGAGTATATGGATGTGTTTGGTGATAACGTCATCACACACAACCGCTTTGAGCATATTGGTGTCATGAATCGTGAAGACTGCATCAACTATGCAGTTACTGGTCCTGCAGGACGTGCCGCAGGATGGGCTAACGATGTGCGTAAAAACCATCCATACGACATGTACGACAAGGTGGAATGGAAGCAAATTACCCTTTCGGGATGCGACTCCATGGACCGTTACCTCGTACATATACAGGAACTCTATCAAAGTCTCGACATCATCGACCAGTTGATAGACAATATCCCGGAGGGTGACTTCTATGTGAAGCAGAAACCCATTATCCGTGTGCCAGAAGGACAGTGGTACTTCTTTGTCGAAGGTGCCAGTGGCGAGTTTGGTGTCTATCTCGACTCAAGAGGCGACAAGTCGCCTTACAGGATGAAGATGCGCCCCATGGGACTTACATTGGTGGGAGCCTTAGACCCCATGCTGCGTGGACAGAAGATTGCCGACCTCGTCACAACGGGTGCTGCCATCGACTTCGTAATCCCTGATATTGACAGATAATTAAGAATAAAGACTAAAGCAATACTTTATGTTCGATTTTTCTATAGTAACACAATGGTTCGACCAATTTCTCCGCACTACTTTGGGTATGGGAGACTTTTGGGCGATTCTCATAGAGTGTGTCATTGTGGGAGCGCTCATCCTTACTGGATATGCGCTCATTGCCATTGCGCTCATCTTCATGGAGCGTAAAGTGTGCGCCTACTTCCAGTGTCGCTTAGGCCCCATGCGTGTGGGACCTTGGGGACTGCTGCAGGTGTTCGCCGACGTGGTTAAGATGCTAATCAAGGAGATTTTCTTTGTCGATAAGGCTGATAAATTCCTCTATATCGTGGCACCATTCCTCGTCATTATTGGTTCGGTAGGAGCGTTCGGCTTCCTGCCATGGAACAAGGGCGCTGTAGTGGTTGACTTCAATGTGGGCATTTTCTTGCTGACAGCCGTATCTTCTATTGGCGTGGTGGGCGTCTTCCTTGCAGGATGGGGTTCCAACAATAAGTACTCCGTGGTATCGGCTATGCGTGGCGCTGTGCAGATGATTTCCTACGAGATTTCTCTCTGCTTGTGCCTTATCACTGCAGTTATCCTCACAGGTACGATGCAAATTTCCGGCATTGTGGAGTCACAGACAGGTCCATGGAACTGGCTCATCTTCAAGGGACACATCCCTGCCATCATCGCTTTCCTCATCTTTCTCATCGCAGGTAATGCCGAGGCCAACCGTGGCCCGTTCGATATGGCTGAAGCAGAGAGTGAGCTGACAGCTGGTCACCACACAGAATATTCAGGTATGGGATTCGGATTCTTCTATTTGGCAGAATTCCTCAACCTCTTTATCATCGCTGGTGTGGCCACCACAGTATTCCTGGGTGGCTGGGCTCCTGTTAATATAGGTATTGAGGCATTTGATAATGTGATGAACTATATCCCTGGATTCATTTGGTTCTTTGGCAAGGCTTTCTTTGTCGTTTGGCTCCTAATGTGGATTAAGTGGACTTTCCCCCGCCTCCGTATCGACCAGATTCTGAAACTGGAGTGGAAGTACCTCATGCCGGTCGCTCTGCTCAATATTGTCTTGATGACAGTCATTGTGGCTTTCAAACTTCATTTCTGATATTGCAAGAATTTACAATTCTTAAAGATAAAAAGAAAACAAAATAATGGAAAATAACCAATCATATTTTGGCGGTTTAGCTCATGGTATCAAGACGCTCGCCGTGGGAATGAAAGTCACTCTGAAAGAGTATTTCACACCCAAATCGACCGAACAATACCCCGAAAACCGCAAGACCACGCTCCATGTGGCTAAACGGCACCGTGGAAGGCTGGTCTTCAAGCGCACCGAGGATGGCGCACACAAATGTGTGGCATGCACGATGTGCGAGAAGGCATGCCCCAATGGTACGATAAAGATTGTCTCCGAGATGCGTACCGATGAGGAGACAGGAAAGAAAAAACGTTTCCTGCTCGACTATCAGTACGACCTTGGCGACTGCATGTTCTGCGAACTTTGCACCAATGCGTGCAACTTCGATGCCATAGAGTTCACCAACGATTTTGAAAATGCTACTTTCAGTCGTGAGGCTCTTGTGTTGCATCTCGACAAGGAAATCTACAAGGGTGGGTCGCTGCCCAATCTCATCGATGGTGGTGCACCTCTGACAATCGGTAAGTTTAACACTAAAACGAAATAAGGAATATGGCTAAAATCGTAATGTTTTGCATTCTCGCGGTGGTCATCCTCGGATCGGCCATCCTTAGCGTGTGCACCAAGAGGATTATGAGAGCTGCCACATTCCTGCTCTTCGTGCTCTTTGGTGTGGCAGGAATCTATTTCCTGCTCGACTATACATTCCTCGGCGCAGCCCAGGTGGCTGTCTATGCTGGAGGTATCACCATGATTTACATCTTTGCCATCGAATTGGTGTCGAAGCAGACGCTGCAGGGACTTACCGAGCGACTGCATGGCAGCAAGGTGTTGGCAGGCTGCATAGCAGCTATCGTGGGATGTGCTATGGTGCTCTTTATTATCTGGAAACATCAGTTCATCAGCAATGAGATTGCCGATGTTGAGGTTCCTATGAAGGAAATAGGTACAGCCATGGTGGGAGCCGGCAAATATCAGTATGTGCTGCCGTTTGAGTTTATCTCGCTCTTCCTCTTGGCATGTATCATTGGTGGAATCGTAATATCAAGAAAGGACAAGTAATATGATACCAGTAGAATTTTTCCTGATACTCAGCACATTGCTGTTCTTTATCGGTGTTTTCGGATTCGTCACACGCCGAAACCTCATTGCTATGCTTATCTCTATTGAGCTTGTGCTCAATTCTGTGGATATGAACTTCGCTGTGTTCAACCGTATCCTCTATCCAGGTCAGCTTGAGGGTATGTTCTTCTCAGTCTTCTCGATTGGTGTCAGTGCGGCAGAAACCGCTGTGACAGTGGCTATTATTATTAATGTCTATCGTCGGTTCAAGAGCGACCAGGTAAACAGTATTGAAAACATGAAACTATAAAACACGAGAAACATGGATTACAGTTATGCATTTTTGATACTTTTGCTGCCGGCGATATCATTCCTCATACTTGGACTTTGTGGAATGAAGATGTCGCACAAGGTGGCTGGCCTTATCGGCACTACTGCATTGGGTATTGTCACTGTGTTGTCTTATATCACTGCATTCGCCTATTTCGGTGCCGACCGTGCTGCCGACGGAACTTTCAATGCCATCGTGCCCTTCAATTTCACATGGTTGCCTCTGGGCAAGCTCAATTTTGATATAGGCATGCTGCTCGACCCCATCTCGGTGGTCATGCTGATAGTGATTTCCACCGTCAGCTTCATGGTACACATCTATTCCTTTGGATATATGCATGGTGAGAAGGGATTCCAGCGCTACTATGCTTTCCTCTCGCTCTTTACCATGTCGATGCTCGGACTGGTTGTGGCTACCAACATCTTCCAGATGTACCTTTTCTGGGAGTTGGTGGGTGTGAGCTCATATCTGCTCATTGGATTCTACTATCCACTGCCCGCTGCGGTGGCAGCTTCAAAGAAGGCTTTCATCGTCACTCGTTTTGCCGATATGTTCTTCCTTATCGGTATTCTGATTTTCGGTTATTACACGGGTTCGTTCAGCTTCTCCTTTGTCGAGAATATTCAATATGGCGCAGGCGCCACCCCATTCGTTGCAGGTGATGCTGCACGTGCCGTGGCAGCTGGTGGCTTTATCCTGCCCACGGCATTGGTACTGATGTTCATTGGTGGTGCTGGTAAGAGTGCCATGTTCCCGTTGCACATCTGGCTGCCCGATGCCATGGAGGGTCCCACACCTGTGTCTGCTCTTATCCATGCTGCTACGATGGTGGTGGCAGGCGTCTTCCAGGTGGCTCGTATGTTCCCCTTGTGGATAACATATGCACCGGGACAGCTGAGCATCATCGTTTGGATAGGTGTTATTACTGCCTTCTATGCCGCTGCCGTGGCATGTGCCCAGACCGACATCAAACGTGTGTTGGCCTTCTCTACCATTTCACAGATTGCATTCATGATGGTGGCACTCGGTGTATGTACCGAGATGACAACAGGTCATGAGCATCCGGGTAGTGTGGGCTATATGGCTGGTATGTTCCACCTCTTCACACATGCTATGTTCAAGGCATGCCTCTTCCTCGGTGCTGGATGTATTATCCACGCCGTACATTCCAACGAGATGGCACTGATGGGTGGACTACGCAAGTATATGCCTATCACACATATCACCTTCCTCATCTCGTGTCTGGCCATCGCCGGTATCCCCTTCTTCTCGGGCTTCAGCTCCAAAGATGAGATTATCTCGGCATGTATGGCCTATAGTCCTGTAGTGGGATGGATTATGACAGGTATTGCTGCTATGACGGCATTCTATATGTTCCGCCTCTATTATGGCATCTTCTGGGGTACCGAGAACAAGGAAGCTCATGCACACCATACACCGCATGAGGCACCTCTGACGATGACCATACCTCTGATCGTACTTTCTGTGATTACAGTGGGCGTGGGTATCTACACCACTTTGGCAGGATTCCTTGGATGGGGAGGCTCCTTCGGAAGCTTTGTCTCCGCCGATGGTCAGGACTACACCATCCATTTCGACCCCGTTGTGGCTGGTATCTCTACCATCATAGCCATTGTGAGTATCTGCCTGGCCACTTATATCTACAAGGGCGAGCGTCAGCCTATTGCCGACAAACTCTACGCTACATTCCCACGCCTGCATCGTGCAGCCTACAAGCGTTTCTATCAGGACGAGATTTGGCAGTTTGTCACCCATAAGATTATCTTCAACCTTGTCTCCAAACCCATCGCATGGTTCGATCGTCACGTCATTGATGGCACGTTTAATTTCATGGCATGGGGTGCACAAGAGGGTGGCGAGAGCATCCGCTCCTGGCAGAGTGGCGATGTGCGCCAGTATGCTGTGTGGTTCATAACCGGCACCGTGGCCCTTACATTAATATTGTTATGCCTACTGTAAAAGACTGAAAATATGAGTATATTAGCAATTTACATAGTAATACCCGTACTGATGCTGCTCGGCCTATGGCTGGCACGCAACTTGAAAGAAGTACGTGGCGTGATGGTGGTAGGCTCGACTTTGCTGCTTGCGCTTTCCATCTATCTGACAATAGACTTTATACATCAGAGGGCAGCAGGTGTCACAGATCCTATGCTCTATACGGCTTCCTATATGTGGTTTAAGCCGCTCAACATTCACTTCTCGTTTGGTGTCGATGGTATATCAGTGGTTATGCTGCTGCTATCAAGTATCATTGTGTTCACTGGTACTTTTGCCTCATGGCAGTTGAAGCCTCTCACCAAGGAGTATTTCCTTTGGTTTACGCTCCTGAGCTCTGGTGTGTTTGGTTTCTTTATCACCACCGATATGTTCACCATGTTCATGTTCTACGAGGTGGCTCTTATCCCGATGTATCTACTTATTGGCGTTTGGGGTAGTGGTGCCAAGGAATATTCAGCCATGAAACTGACGCTGATGCTGATGGGTGGTTCTGCACTGCTTATTCTCGGTATCCTCGGCATCTATTTCTTCAATGGTGCTACCACGATGGATGTCGTGAAAATAGGCATGGATAATCATATCCCGAATGATGTGCAGAATGTACTATTCCCATTTGTCTTCATCGGTTTCGGTGTACTTGGCGCACTCTTCCCGTTCCACACATGGAGCCCCGATGGTCACGCTTCTGCGCCCACGGCGGTGTCTATGCTCCATGCCGGTGTGCTGATGAAATTGGGAGGATACGGTTGCTTCCGCATCGCCATGTATCTGCTACCTCATGCCGCACAGGAACTTTCATGGATATTCCTTATTCTGACTACCATCTCGGTGGTCTATGGTGCACTCTCAGCATGTGTGCAGACCGACTTGAAATATATCAATGCCTATTCGTCGGTATCGCACTGCGGTCTGGTGCTCTTCGCCATCCTTATGATGCAGCGCACAGCATGCACAGGTGCCATTATCCAGATGCTCTCTCACGGTCTGATGACAGCTCTCTTCTTTGCACTCATCGGTATGATTTACGGACGCACACATACTCGTGACGTGAGGAAACTGGGTGGACTGATGAAAATCATGCCTTTCCTGGCGGTGGGATATGTCATCGCTGGTTTGGCAAACCTCGGTCTGCCGGGATTCTCTGGATTCGTGGCTGAGATGTCCATCTTTGTGGGTTCATTCGACAATGCCGACACCTTCCACCGTGTATGCACCATCATCGCCTGCGGTTCTATCGTGGTAACAGCGGTGTATATCCTCCGCGTGGTGGGCAAGATTCTCTTCAAGAGTGTGCCCGACCCACACTTCGAGAAACTAACCGATGCCACATGGGATGAGCGAGTGGCTGTATGCTGCCTCATCTTCTGTGTCGCTGGCTTAGGTCTCATGCCAATGTGGGCAAGTAATGTGATTTCCGACGCCGTCGGGCCAATTCTCAGTGTAGTAAACCCATAAACAAACTTAGACGACATGAATTACAGTCAATTTCTAAATATGATTCCAGAGGCCATGCTCGTGGCCATACTGATTATCATTTTCGTGGTCGACTTTGCATCGTCCAACGACAAGGAGCGCCGGGGATTTAATCCTTTCGTGTGCTTGATGATGGGAGTGCTAACACTGGTTTGCACATTACCTTTGGCACCTCGTGAGGCTTTCGGTGGCATGTATGTCACCAACTCAGCGGTCAATGTGATGAAAGCTATCCTCGCATTAGCATCACTTATTGTGGTTATTATGAGTCGCAATTGGGTGAGCAAGAACGAGAACAAGGGTAGGGAAGGTGAGTTCTATATGCTCATCGTCTCCACTCTGCTGGGTATGTTTATGATGGTTTCTGCTGGGCACTTCCTCATGTTCTACCTCGGACTCGAGATGGCATCCATCCCCATGGCATGTCTTGTGGCACTTGACAAGCACCGCAACGACTCAGCCGAGGGTGCTGCCAAGTATATCCTCACTGCTGCGTTCTCCAGTGGTGTGATGCTTTTCGGCCTCTCGTTCATCTATGGGGCCAGCGGAACATTGTATTTCACTGACATCACACAGCATATCACCAACACACCGATGGTGGTGATGGGTATGGTGTTCTTCTTCAGTGGATTGGGATTCAAGATTTCTCTCGTGCCCTTCCACTTCTGGACAGCTGATACCTACCAAGGTGCTCCTACGGTGGTTACAGCCTACCTGAGTGTGGCATCTAAGGGTGCTGCAGCCTTCACATTCCTCATCATCCTCTTCAGGGTGTTCACGGTTCTTTCAGTGGAGTGGCATTACTTCCTCTACATCGTGATTGTGCTCAGTATCACCATTGCCAACCTCTTTGCCATGCGCCAGAAGGAGCTTAAGCGATTTATGGCTTTTAGCTCTATCTCACAGGCTGGATATATCATGTTGGCTGCAGTGGGTGAGCAGACCATGGGTGTGGCAGCTCTTTCATTCTATGTACTTGTGTATGTGGTTGCCAACTTGGCCGTGTTCTCGGTCATTAATGTGGTGGAGCAGAAAAATGGGGGTACAACGGATATGGACTCCTACAATGGTTTCTATACGACTAATCCCAAGTTGTCATTCCTTATGACAATCGCGCTCTTCTCACTGGCAGGTATTCCACCTTTCGCCGGCATGTTCAGTAAGTTCTTCGTCTTTATGGCTGGTGTGAGCGGACATACGTTCGAAACCACACCTGGCGTATGGGCATACGTAGTGGTATTTATCGCATTGGTCAACACAGTGGTGAGCCTTTACTACTATCTGCTTATCGTCAAAGCCATGTATATCAAGAAGACAGAGACACCGCTGCCTACATTCAAGAGCGACTTCAATACGAAGCTCTCATTGGCTATTTGCACTTTAGGTATCTTAGCTTTCGGTCTTTGCAACTGGATTTACAACTGGATCTACACCGCATCCGATAAGCTTTAATCACCTCAAGACGATTATACTGACAGGCCTGCTATCTTTCGTGGCAGGCCTGTTAGTATTTTATGGTGGGTATTCATTCTCTGCAAAAGAACAGCATATTGCCAAAGGGAATGGCTTTACCTGTTGATTGAATGTGGAAAAAAAATATGCAAAAAATATTCAAAAATATTTGGAGGATATTGCTTTTTTGCCTATATTTGCCTCACTAAACGACTAAGAATGACACAACCGAGATTAATACTTCCATTTATTAATGTTTTTATCAACATTAAAGAGCGCGACCATTTTGCACTTTAATGTTTGACATAATGATTGTTGCGTCTTTTTTGTGGCGCGCCATTCCAACCTTACCTTAAATTTTTTTTACTACACATAAATATATGTATGATGTCAAGATACCTGTGAAGGAAAAAAGACATGGGCTGTAGTAATTGAACAACTATCAAAACACAACACACAAAACACAAAAACACATGGAATTACCATTTGCCGAGGCGTGGAAAATCAAAATGATCGAACCGCTCCGTAAGAGTACACGTCAGGAGAGAGAACAGTGGCTGAAGGAAGCCCATTACAACGTATTCATGCTTAAAGCTGAACAGGTCTATATCGACTGTCTTACCGATTCTGGCACCGGGGCCATGAGCGACCGCCAGTGGGCCGAGATGATGTTGGGCGATGAGAGTTACGCCGGTGCCACATCATTCTACAAGTTTGAAACCATGGTGAGGAAAATCTTCGGTTTCCAGTATGTCATACCCACCCATCAGGGACGTGCCGCTGAGAATGTGTTATTCTCTTATCTTGTGAAAGAAGGGAATGTGGTGCCAGGGAATGCCCATTTCGACACCACAAAAGGGCATATTGAGGCCAGGAAAGCCAAGGCTATTGATGTCACCTGCGACGAGGCTCGCGACACGATGCTCGAAGTACCTTTCAAGGGAAATGTCTCGCTTGAGAAACTTGAGCGGGTGCTCCTCGAAAACAAGGGAAACGTGCCCTTCATGGTGCTCACTGTCACCAACAATACCGTGGGCGGACAGCCTGTCTCAATGAAGAATATTCGGGAGACTTGTGCTCTTTGTCACAAGTATGGTGTCCCCGTGGTGATGGACTCTGCACGGTTCGCTGAGAACAGCTATTTTATCAAGACACGTGAGGAGGGGTATGCTGATAAGACAATCAAAGAGATTGCACGTGAAATGTACTCCTACGTAGATTGTATGACTATGTCGGCCAAGAAAGACGGTGTGGTGAACATGGGTGGTTTTATCGCTACCAACAATAAAGAATGGTACGAAGGCGCAAAGCTTTTCTGTATTCCATTCGAAGGATTCATCACTTATGGTGGTATGAACGGACGTGACCTCAATGCCCTTGCACAGGGATTGGACGAGAATACTGAGTTTGACATGTTGGAAACACGTATTCATCAGGTGCAGTATCTCGCCTCCAAACTTGATGAGTATGGCATTCCCTATCAGCGGCCAGTGGGCGGTCATGCACTCTTTATTGATGCCGACAAGGTGCTATGCAACGTACCAAAGGAGGAATTTCCTGCACAGACACTTACTTGTGAACTATACCTTGAGGCTGGAATCCGTGGCTGTGAGATTGGCTATATCTTAGCTGACCGAGACCCTGTGACACGCGAGAATCGTTTTGGTGGACTCGATCTGATGCGCCTTTGCATCGCACGGCGTGTCTATACCGACAATCACATGAACGTAATTGCGGCAGCACTCAAAAATGTTTATGACCGACGGGATAAAATCACACGAGGAGTAGCCATAGAGTGGGAGGCACCACTCATGCGACATTTTACTGTGCAACTGAGAAGACTGGAGTGAATAAGGTCATTAGGTCGCTCCGCTTACAGGTTATTAGGTCGCTCCGCTTGCAGGTTATGAGGTGAGATGTGATTGGAAAAAGCATATTTCACCTTATAACCTCATAACCTCAAAACCTCATAACCCTATTTCTTCCCCTTATTATTGATATATTGTTTGTGGTTGAGCAGTTTACGCTCTTCCATGAAATCACCAAGTCCCAATTTATCAAGGTATTCGTTGGAGATGAAATGACTATCGTAGAGGTCGTTTACGTCTTCTAAGATGGGGGCGAATTCAATTTTCAGATTCCTCACCTCTTCGTCAGTGAAGAAGCGGTCGGGTGCAGACAATTGTTGCAGCTTCTCATGAAAACGCTTGGCTTCTTTGCTGCATAGTTTTGCCTTGTTTTTCAAATGCTGATTGTATCGTAATAATCCTAATAGGACAAGGACTATTACGACGATTCCTATGATGGGTATCATAATAAACAGGTGTTAATGTACATTTCCGACCGCAAAGATAATGTTTTCGTCGATACGTTCCAAATTTATTTTCAATTATTTCTGTTTTTCTTTAGAGGGATTGTTTCGTAGATGTGACATTTAGTGGCATCTCGTCAGTGTTTTACAATAGAAGTATATATTATGGAAGGCATAAAGGCTGTTTTCGCTCAGCTTTTTGATATATTTCTTACACTCAGAAAAGAAATTGATTTCTTTTCATTTCTCTTTATCGTTTTTTTCGTAATTTTACAGCCCGAAAACCATCTCATGTCAGACTGATGATGAAAAGACTACCAAATCTTATAGCACTTTGGCTGATACCACTGATTGTGGTGGCCTTTGCTTTGCTTTTCTTTGAAACCGACCTGCTTTGGAAGGTTCAACAACACAATGTTTTCCTTGACACATCATTGTTCTTCCATCAGATGATGGCTGTGCCAGGCGGTATGCTTTCGTATTTAGGAGCATATTTCACCCAGCATTTCTATTATCCTTGGGTGGGCGTGATATTAATTTGCTGTTGGTGGCTACTATTGATGTGGTTGGCGAAACGTACGTTCAATATCCCGGAAAAGTGGATAGTGGTGACGCTAATTCCTGTAGCTATTCTATTGATTGCCAATATGGATATGGGCTATTGGATCTACTTCGTCAAGTTGCCGGGCTATTTCTATGTGGCTACTATTGGTACCACGGCGGCAGTAGCATTATTATGGGCATATCGCTGCCTACCAGCAAAAATGTGGATACGCGCCACATTCATTGTGTTAGTGACAATCATAGGCTATCCCTTCATGGGAGTCTATGCATTGGCGGCTGTCGTGCTCATGGTTGTGTTAGAGTGGATTTCGCATCCATCATCCCTCACTTCTCGTATAATTTTAAGTGTTGTCGCATTGCTAAGTATCATTGCCGTTCCGTTGCTATGTTATCGGTTCTTCTATTCCAGTACCAACCTTAACGACATCTACCGGGCGGCTATACCATCTTTTACTATTTCTGAGAGTTACAACGAATACTATAGACCTTACTATGCGTTAGCCATCTGCTTCCTGGTGATGGCAATATTCTACCGCAAAGAGCGTATAGCGAAGGTGACACAGAAACCCCAAAAGACTCAGAAATCTCAGAAAAAACAGAAATCTCTGAAGTCCAAGAAAACAAATAACTTACATGTCCTTCCTTTCTTCTTATCATTCGTCTCTCTTTGTATTATTGCTTGTTTAGTCTATTGTTTCTGGTTCAAGGATGCTAACTTCCATCACGAACTGAGAATGCAACGATGCATAGAACAGGCCGACTGGGAAGGTGTCGTAGAGGAAGGTACAAAGCAGGAAATTGAGCCTACCAGATCTATCGTGATGATGCACAATTTGGCGCTGGGCCGACTGGGCCGACAGTGCAATGAAATGTATAAATTCCCAAAGGGTTCGAAGAAATCCAACACAAAGCTCCCCGTCTATATGTACAATGTTGCAGGTCGTATGATGCTCTATCAATATGGTGCCATAAACGAGTGCCACCGTATGTGCATGGAGGAAGGTGTGGAATATGGTTGGAACGTAGAACAACTGAAAGACATGGCTCGCTGTGCTATCTTCAACAAAGAGACACAGGCTGCAAGGAAATTTCTCGACTTACTCCGCCATACAAGTTATTATGGTGATTGGGCCGACCGCATGGAGACACTGCTCAACGACCCGAAACAATTGGCAAATGACAAAGAGACAGGACCTATCACCCACATGATGCACTACACCGATAGACTGAATGCGGTAGAAGGCTATGTGGAGAGATTCCTTATGAATTCTTTGGCACAACAAGATGCCGATGACCTCTACTTCCAGGAGCAAGCCGTCATTGCCGCGTTATGGACAAGAGACCCCAACCTCTTCTGGCCGCGACTCGAACATTATGTAGAACTGAAAAACAGTGAAAATATACCCCGCATCTTCCAGGAGGCAGCTTGGCTCTTCGCCAATATGGAAGGTCAGGAAGGCCTTGACGAATGGACACTTGAGCCAGGGGTAATGGAGAACTTCAACGTATTTATGCAACAGATGCAGCAATTTAGTAAAACGCACGATGGGTCTATAAGGCAAGGCTTATATGAACGTTTTGGCTCTACCTACTATTTCGAATACTTTTTCTTAAAAGACATCACCTACTATTGATATGAAGAGATTGCTTTTATTCACCGCCGTAGCAATGTTGCTGGTGGCATGTGGAAACCAAATACCCGAAAAATTCTGGGAGTCGGACAAGCTCCCAAACATCTATCCTGACTATACCAACGTCACGGTGCCTATCAACATCGCGCCGCTGACCTTCCAAATCGACGGCAAAGCTGATGATGTGGTAGTCAGAATGACTTCTGGCAATGAAGAAATCGTTTGTGGAGGCTACCAGATTCAGCCCGATGCCGACGACTGGCAACGACTGGCCGAGACAGCAAAGGGCAATGCCATAAAGGTGGAGGTCTATGCAGAGCTTAACAATAGCTGGACGCGCTTCAAACCCTTCAATATCTATGTTTCACCCGATTCCATAGACCCATATATCAGCTACAGGCTCATACCGCCTTCGTATGTCACCTACGAGGAACTGACCATCAATCAGCGCTGTCTGGAAAACTACGATGAAAATGTCATCTACAACAATCTGCTTTGTTCGGAAGGAGCAGAAGGACAGTGTATCAACTGCCATAACTATCAGCAATACAATCCAGAGAGGATGCAGTTCCATGCTCGTCAGAACATGGGCGGAACTATCATTGCTTACGATGGAACCATCAAGAAGATAGGTATGCAGGGTGACTCCATCCTTTCTGCCGGCGTCTATCCCACATGGCATCCCTGGCTCAAACTCATCGTCTATTCCACGAATAAGACGGGCCAGATTTTCCATAGCGTCAATCCCAACAAGATTGAAGTGTTCGATTCAGAGAGTGATCTAATCGCGTATGATGTAGAGAAAAACGAAGTGACTAATATCGAGAACGCACCTGACGAGATGGAGTGTTTCCCCTTCTGGGCACCCGATGGCAAGACACTTTACTATTGTAGCGCTCATTTCGAGTATCATGACACTATTGAAAAGGGAGCAGAGTTTACAACACGAACCCAAGAGGCAAAATACAATCTCTATAAGAAGAGTTTCAACCCTGAAACCTTGCAGTTCGGACCACGGGAGCTGGTCTTTGATGCAGATTCTATGGATATGAGTGCTACTCTGCCACGCATCTCACCCGATGGCCGATTCTTGATGTTCACCCTTGCCAAATATGGCGTTTTCCATATCTGGCACCACGATGCCGACCTTTGGTTGCTGGATTTGCAAACAGGGGAAAAGAGAAACATGAAGGAAATCAACTCACCTGATACAGAGAGTTATCATTCATGGTCGAGCAATGGCAGATGGGTGGTCTTCAGTAGTCGTCGGTATGATAGCAACTACACACGTCCGTTCATCGCTCATATCGACAATAACGGAAATGCTACAAAGCCGTTCGAACTGCCTTGTGCCAATCCCGATTACCATCGTCAGTTGCTGAAGAGCTACAATGTTCCAGAGTTTATGCGAGGGCCTGTAACCATTAAGCCACAGCAGTTCGCTGATGTTCTAAAGCAAGAAGCTGAGCCTGTGAAATATGTCAATAGACTCAGTCGATAGATAGGGATTAAATAGGGAACGCATCTGCTGATATGTGTGGATAATTTGAATACTACTTTTGACTATGACAACGAAAACAGGATTACTTTTATTGCTCTTGACTTTCTTCGCCATCTCCATGAAAGGTGAAAACTATCCCTATCGTAGCGACTGCCTGTGGGTGACCGTTCCCGATCATCCCAATTGGTTGTACAATACTGGCGAGGAAGCCAAGGTTGAAGTGCAGTTCTACAAATACGGCATCCCTCGCGATGCGGAAGTGGAATACAGTGTCGGCGGCGATATGCTCAAAACCGACAAGAGTGGTAAAGTGATGCTAAAAAACGGCAGAGCTGTCATCAACATGGGAACAAGCAAGACACCTGGTTTTCGTGACCTGAAGTTGTCTGTCAAGGTGGACGGGACTGTCTATACTCACCATGTGAAAGTTGGGTTCTCACCAGAGAAAATCAAACCTTTTACCCAAGAGCCAAAGGATTTCTTATCCTTTTGGAGGGAAGCCGTGGAAGAGAACCAAAAAATTCCTATGGAATATACATCGGAGAAAGTTGAGGAGATGAGCGACAACAATCAAGATGCCTATCTCATCAAATTACGTGTGGACCGCCGTCATTGGCTCTATGGTTACTTGTTGACACCAAAGAATATGAAAGAGTGTGTACACCCTGTGGTGCTCACACCTCCTGGTGCTGGTGTGAAAACTATCAAAGAGGTTACTTCCCGCCCTTATTATCAGCAGGAGGGAATGATACGTTTTGTGACCGAAATCCATGGCATTCGTCCAACCCTTGATGAGCGAGACTTTGTAGACATCCGCTCTGCTTTTAGTGAATACCTGGAAATGGGACTCGATAACCCCGACCATTACTATATGAGGCATGTGTATCTCGGTTTAGTGAGATGTATAGACTTCCTTTGCTCTCTTCCACAGTGGGACGGCAGGAATATTGCCGTGATGGGAGGTAGCCAAGGTGGGGCGCTCTCGCTCATCGCCGCCGCACTCGACAGCCGTGTCACACTGTGTGTGGCCAATCATCCTGCTTTGAGCGACATGGCGGCGGGCAGCACGGGGCAAACCAGTGGTTATCCGCATTTCAAGGCCGAGCAAGGTATGTACACCGAAGCCAATATGCGCACAATGGCCTACTACGATGTGGTAAACTTCGCACGGCATATCAAGTGTCCCACTTACCTAACGTGGGGATTCAATGACGATACCTGTCCACCAACCACCTCCTATTCCGTATGGAATACGCTCGCGTGCGAGAAGGAATGTCTCATTACCCCCATCAACGAGCATTGGACTTCCGAAGCCACCAACCGCAAGCAGATGGAATGGATCAAATCACGACTAAGATAATGTAAAAGGGGAAACCCAAAATGGGAGTTTAAGAGTGTTAAGTAAAAATAACATAAAATATTTGGATATCAGCAAAGAAAGTGCTACCTTTGCAGCCGATTTCAAAAATCAGGATGGTTCCGTAGCTCAGCTGGATAGAGCAACAGCCTTCTAAGCTGTGGGTCTTGGGTTCGAGTCCCAACGGAATCACTTATAGAGGATGCTACGGTGTCCTCTATTTTAATTTCCACCTGCCCCGACCAAAACACAATGTGTCTTGGGTTCGAGTCCGCCCCGACCAAAACGCAATGTGTCTTGGGTTCGAGTCCCCAACTCCCTGACCTACTTATATTTCGCTATAAGTGCATCTGCTTGGTCGCTGCCTAATTCTTTGGCTTTGGCAAGGGCTTCGAGACCTTCCTTCTTTTTGCCTAAATGTATTTGCGCCACTCCTTTTATGAGGTAGGCTTCTGCGTATTCCGAATCCATGGCCACACAATATTCGGCAGTTTCCAATGCCTCTTCATTCTTGTTTAGTCGCAACAGTAATGAGGCTTTCTCTGCCACATAGAGTGGTTCTTGTGAGATACGGGTGGCAATTTCTATGTCGATAAGAGCCTGCTGATAAAGCTTTCCTTTCACCTCACACTGTTCACGTTTGTAATAGAAGTCAGCATCATGGCGTCCTAGCATCAGCGTGTCGTATTGGTTGTAGTCTGCGATGGCCTTACGATATTGTCCCATTTCCTCGAGAATGTTAGCTCGTGTGATGAAATAGGGAGCAGCGCCAGTGGGGTAGGGCTTGTTGAACATTACGATAGCGCTATCGATGAGGGCCAGCCGTTCCTCGTTAGGAGCTTGGAGCTGAGTCTTGCACTGAGCTGCTTCATAGAACAATTCTGGATTACGCATATCGCTCTTTGTTAAGCTGATAAAGATGTCGTGAGCCTTGTCGAATTCCTTCTTGGAATAGAGAATTTGCGCCTCGAGATGTTTGTAGAGCGATAGAGGGTTGATGGTGTATGCTTGTTGCACCAGCTCTAAGGCTTTGTCGTAACTCCATGCGGCATAGGGCATGTCGGGTTTAAAAACCTCTTTTTGATAGATGATACGTGCGTAGGTGTAGTAAGCATCATCTTTTTCAGTTGACTTTTTGATGCATGTCTCCATGTCACGTGTCGCACCGGCGAAATCATTGTAAGACATTTTCATCTGTGCCCGTGTGGAGTAGCCTTCGGGGAGTTCGGGAAATTTAGCGATGAAACTTTCAATAGTTCCAGCGTATTTGGCGCTGTCGGCATCCTGACCGGCGAGCAAGAGTGAGATTTTTGCCTGTTCCACCTCGTCGGGAATGGCAGTGGGGATAGACGTACGTCGTAGTGTTGGATCATTGACGGTGAATCCCATCACCTTGAAGTCTGTGGCGTAGTTGGCACTGGTGGCATTGATTTTATAGTCTAATTTCGACATCTGCATGAGGCCGACCACTTGTCCTTGAGCGTTGACAAACGGACAGTTCATCGTGTTGTCGGGAGCTTCGATATCAATGAGATAGTAGGCATATTTCTCCATGAATGTTTCCACACTTTTCACCTTTGCCTCTTTTATTTCTGGATTCTTTAGAGCATAACCAACCAAATAGATGGTGCTTCCTGCCGCAGCATTATTTGAGGCCAATATTGCGCCGGTGGTCTTACCCTTGACATGGAATTTTGCCATGTCATAGATTTCGTTGGCACCGAAGATATAATCTACATCCATCTTTTTGCCGTTGGCATCAATGACCACGGCATGGTGTGCACCGTCGAAAACAGACCAGTCGCTGATGGCCGTTCCATCGTTGTCGATGAATACTCCATGACTGGAACCTGTGATGTCACCGTCTTTGTTGAAGGCTGTCAGTGTAAAGACTGATTTGGCAGCATTTTTCACTGCAGCTGGTTGTGCCACCATCTGTAGTTGGGTGGCTAAAAGAATAAGAAGTGTTGTGATTATTCGCATAATTTTTAAAATGTAAGAAGTGAGGAAATCTTCAATTTTCAATTTTCAATTTTCAATCTTCAATCTTCAATAATTCCTCCGCATTTTTGATTGCAGCGGCAGTGATATCGCTTCCGCTGAGCATCTGTGCAATTTCTGTCACTCGTTCCTCGTCGCTAAGGCGTCGGGTGCTGCTGACAGTGCCGTCGGCGGTTTCCTCTTTATATACTTTGTAGTGGGCACGTCCGCGGGCAGCGATTTGCGGCAGGTGTGTGATGCTGATAACCTGTCGATTGTTGTGCCCCATTTCCTCCATGATTTTTGCCATCATTTCTGCCACTTTACCGCTCACGCCGGTGTCTATTTCGTCGAAGATGATGGTGGGCAGTTTCACCATGCCACTGATCATCGCCTTGAGGGCGAGCATTACTCGGGCAATCTCCCCACCGGAGGCTACTTGTGCCACAGGCTGCGGAGGGGTGCTGCTGTTGGCACTGAAAAGGAATGCTGCTTTGTCGCATCCATCGGCCGAAAGTGGTTTCTCTGTCAGTTGCACGTTGAATCTCACGTTGGGAATACCTAGTGGAATGAGTCGGCGGCTCATTTCTTCTTCTACCTTCCGTGCCGCTTTGGTACGTGTGTCGGAAAGTGTCTTAGCCAGTTGTTCACAGGTACGTTTCTGTTTCTGTTCCTGTTGTTCCAGCTCTTGCAATGCCTCGTCACTTCCGTCAATCTGATTCAGCTGTGCTGCCAGACGGTCGCGGATTTCTATCAGTTCGCCGATGGTTTGAACGTGGTATTTCTGTTGTAGCCGGTAGATGGTGTCGAGACGGTTGTTAACCTCTTCAAGGCGCACAGGATCGAAGTCCATGCGTTCAGCGTCTCTCGTCAGATCGTTAGCTATGTCTTTTATTTCAATGTAGCAGCTTTCTATCCTGTCGGCTGTTTCCTCGATGCTGCCAAATACTCGTCGAATCGAGTCCAGAGAGTTTGAGGCTGTCTTTAGCAGTTCCACCACACCATTGTCGCCCGAGAGCGCTTGGTCGGCCTCGTATAGAGCACCTTTTATTTCTTCGGCATGTGTGAGCATGTTGCTTTCTTCCTCCAGTTCCTCTTGCTCGCCATCCACGAGTTTTGCCTCTGCCAGTTCGTTGTGTTGGAATCGGATGAAGTCCTCGTTTTCTTGATTGCGACGCATTTGCTCACGTAGTTCTTCCAATTCTTTCAGTGTCTCTCGGTATTGTCGATAGGCGGCTTTGTAGTCGTCTGCCTCCTTTTTGTTATCTGCGATGATATCGACTACGTTCAGTTGGAAGTCCTCCTTGTTGAGCATCAGGTTTTTGTGCTGGCTATGGATATCGACTAATTGTGACCCTAATTCGCGCATCGTCGTCAGTGCCACGGGGGTATCGTTGATGAATGCCCGGCTTTTGCCACTGCTGGTCACCTCTCGGCGGAGAATGCAATCGGTAGCATCGTAGTCAATGTCGTTTTCGGTAAAGAATGGTTCGAAATCGTAGCGGCTGAGGTCGAAGTGTGCCTCTACGATACAGCGGTCACGCCCGTTTTTGATGGCTTTGGTGTCGGCGCGTTGTCCGAGTAACAATCCTAAAGCACCGAGCATGATACTCTTGCCGGCACCAGTCTCTCCGGTAATTACCGAAAACCCACCATCGAATTCAAGCGACAGTTCGTCAATCAGCGTGAAATTCTTGATATATAGCTGGTTTAACATATTCTATAGTGATAAGACTTTAGACTTTAAGCCTTAATATGAAACAACATATAACTCGTCAACTTGTTTACTCGTCAACTTGTCAACTTATTGTTTAATTTTTTCCCACGTATTATTTTGTGAAGCGTTGATGCTGAAGAGGATGTCATAGACTTTTTCCTTTTCATTGGCAGTGCCTTTACCCTTATAGATATTAGCCAACTCGTCCTTTTTGTAGTCTGTCCATATTTGTGGCAGCATACTCAGTGGTTTGTCTTCGTGGCATTTTTTCAGACACTCTTCCAGTGCTGTTGTGATGTTTGTGCGCCCACGCTCCACGTTGGTGGCCATTTCGTCAAGTCCTTTACGGTAGTAGTCATATTGCAACTGTCGGAAAGGTTGCATAGCTCCGTCGAGGTAGTCGTTGATGATAGCAAAGCGATTGCGGTCATTGTCAAAGGCTTTCCAGCCAGGAAATCCTAAATTTTGGGCATTGTTGGTCAGGTTCATACACCGTTGTAGGATATCCTCGCCCCCCATAGGCGCAAAACTGTCGAGGTCGAGGCCGATAATCAGGTAGGCGTAATAGGCGATGAGTGCCACCAATTGGTTGTCGATGACGTTTTCGTTGAATTCCAGTTGGTCAAACTGTGCAAACTCAAAGCTGAAGTCATTGTCCCGGTTGTTGTAGAGGGTGGTGGTATAGGCTGAATTCCATACGGGTCGGTTAGCCTGAATCAATGCATTGCAAGTGAACACATTGCTCGAAGCATCGTATTTTGTCACGGTGATGTTGAAGTTGCATACGATGCGCTCGTTTTTTTGGAATTGCAGGTTTGTCCACTGTTTGTCATTGATAAATTGTGTCAGTGTCTCTTCCAAATTCTCAAACACGCTCTTGTCTGTGCCTTGGATTTGATTGTGGTTGATGGTCACTTTTGCCTGTAGTTCCTGAGCTTGGACTGCAACCGAAAACATCGCTAATCCAATGATAATAAGCAGTTTCCTCATATTTCTTTCACTTTGAATTGCAAAGGTAATGAAAACCGAGTTAAATGCAAAATAAATAACATTTATTAAGTTAGGATTACTCGGATTTTTCGGAGTACTCAGATTACTCAGAGTACTCAGATTACTCAGAATACTCAGAATACTCAGATTACTCGGATTACTCGGATTACTCGGATTACTCGGATTACTCAGAGTATTCGGATTACTCGGATTACTCGGATTACTCAGATTACTCAGATTACTCAGATTACTCGGATTACTCGGATTACTCGGAGTATTCAGATTACTCAGATTATTCCGATTACTCCGATTATTCCGACTATTCCCAATAAAAAAGCAAAATAGTATCAATCTTAGATAAAAAAAATGTTAGGTCATTAGAAAAAAATGCTTACCTTTGTGCCTTGAATATGTATTTGGATATGTTTTAACTTTTTCTAACCAATAACTTAAAGCTTATGAAGAAAATTTTTACTCTTTTTGCTGTTGCCATGATGGCAATAGGTGCTAATGCACAGGAGACAATTCTCTTTTCCAATGATGGTACCTATGCCAATGGTGCTACATTGGCTTCAGACAACGTGACTGTGGTGCTCGGTAACGACCGTGCCACCAAGAACTATGACTTGAAACTTGCTTCTGTAAAAGCTTATTGCGCAGGACTTTTCGGACAGACCGTGCCAGTGCAAAATGCCGATACTGGTGAGATGGAAAACAAGACCCGTGTGGTCTATGTTGTGGGTGGTAACAACCCAAAAGATGGTCCCCTTGATGACAGTGACAAGCCCACCGGTGCCAGTTATAGCCCTGATAAAGCCAATACTCCTCAGGCAGGTTGCTACTTTATGATTACCCCGAAGAAAGCCGGTCACCTTGTGAATTTCATCGTGCTCAATGCATCGAAGAACATCTACGTTGTAAAGGGCTCCGACGGCACATGCCTCCCCATCAGCGATTTCGTCATCAAGAAGGATGCTGATGAGCCAGAGACCGTTAACGTTAACGAAGATTACACCGTGGATGAGAAAACCACGGGTACTATCGAGTTCGACGTGGTGGCCAACGAGACATATTACGTGTTCTGCAATGGCTCCAAGCTGAGTTTCGGCGGATGTGTCTTCACAGCAGAGGGTGGAAATATTGATCCTCAGCCGGGTGGACTGACCACAGACCCCGCTCTTCCCGTTACATTCGACTCTTGGGATGCCAATTTCCTCATCCAGAAGACCGATGTGAAGGCTGGCGACAAATTCGTATTCTCTTGCGAGCCGATTGAAGTTGCTGGTTGGGAATGGGGACCTCAGATTCTCCCGAAGAGCAATGCTGACTGGAGCGACCTTGGACCGGCTCTCGTTCCTGGTGCCTCTGGCAAGGCTACCTTCACCATCACCGAAGAGTATGCTTCTGTCATCAATAGTAATGGCGGACTCCGTGTGCAAGGTATGGCCGTGAAGGTGAACGCCGTGGAATATGAGGAAGGCTCAGCTCCTGGTCCTGAGGGCGACAAGGAGAGCATCATCGACAAATTCACCAACACATGGGGTGCCGAAAAGGGTGAGACTCTCACTCAAAATGCCGATGGCAGCATCACGTTCAACTCTGTTGAATGGGGTGGAGCTGCTGCTTGGTTGGCTGACAATGGACCTGCTGACTGGTCTGGCTACACCAAACTCGTATTCGTTTATGCTGAGCCCACCACGGTCAACACGCAGGGCTTCGTGCAGACCACTACCGAAAACATCACTTGGTGGGGCAATGAAGGCATCACCATGCTTGAGTGCCCGTTTGAGGGCAAGGATGTGTCGGCTGTCAACCAAGTTGCTCTCCAGGCCTCTGCACCCGCTACCATCATCATCACCGAAATCTACCTCGTTAGGAATGCCGACGGCATCAAGGAGGTGGTGAGCGTAAAGGGTGCCTTCAACCCCAACTCACCTGTTTACAACCTCGCTGGTCAGAAGGTTGGAAAAGACTATAAGGGTATCGTTATCCAGAATGGTCGTAAGTTCATCCAGAAGTAATTCTTCCTATCTTTATAAATGAGGGTGGCATGTCCGCCACCCTCATTTTTTACCTAAAAAGGACATTCTTGTCTAAAATAACCACTTACTGATTCCCCTGAGTGCAGGAGTGCTAACCTTAATCTTGATGATAATTCATGTCCTAAAAGATAAATACTTTACCATGATAATTACAGTTTGAACTACCACCCCAACACATTAGCTTTTGCACTCTCAATCTCGAATATATACTTAATTAACAATATCGTATGAATCAAGCCAAATCTAAGACTATGCATCACTTTCATCGTCTGATGAAGGTAATGCTGCTATTCTTGATGTTGTTGCCGATTCAGGCGTTCGCCCAAAGTGTCAAAGTCACAGGTACAGTGACCGATGAGACCAATGGTGAACCTATCATCGGTGCAGCAGTCAAAGTGAAAGGCTCCAATGTGGGTGCCGTGACCGACATTGATGGTAATTATACCATAGATGCTCAGGTGGGGCAGACATTGGAGTTTTCGTATGTGGGATATACTACCCACGAAGTGAAAATTCCCCGTTCAGGGCGCATCGACGTCAGGTTGTCGGAAGACTCGCATACGCTCGACCAAGTAGTCGTCGTGGGCTATGGTACCATGAAGCGCAGCGACCTGACCGGCTCTGTGGCCTCCATTGGCGAGGAGCAGATTAAGCAGGGTGTCAACACCTCCGTCGAGCAGGCCATGCAAGGTCGTATTGCCGGTGTGCAGGTGATGCAGAACTCTGGTGCCCCTGGTGGTGGTATCTCCGTGCAAATCCGCGGTATCAACTCTTTCAATGGCAATGAGCCTTTGTATGTAGTCGATGGTATCGCCATGTCTGGACAGACCTCTTCTAATACCAGTGTGCTTGCCTCCATCAACCCCTCCGACATCACCAGTATTGAAGTGCTGAAGGATGCTTCCGCTACCGCTATCTATGGTTCACGCGCATCGAATGGTGTGGTGCTCATCACTACCAAGCGCGGACAAGAGGGCTCCAAACCCAAATTCACTTACGAGGGATATGCTGGTTGGCAGCAGTTGCCCACCCGACTCGAGGTGATGAACTTGCCTGAGTTTGCCAAGTTCTATTCTGTTCGTGCCGAGATTTACGGCTATGGCAAGCGTGAGGAACTCCTCGACCCAAGTCTTTTGACAAAGGGTACCGACTGGCAGAATGTGCTCTTCGACACTGCTTTCATGCATAACCATCAGGTGAACATCAACGGTGGTACAGCAGGTATGCACTATTCCATCTCCGGCGGTTTCCTCGATCAGGATGGTATCGGTGTGGGCTCCAACTTCGGTCGTGCATCGTTCCGTGCAAATTTCGACACCGATGTCACCAAGTGGCTGCAAGTGGGTGTAAATATGGCATACGCCAATACCAAGCAGGTGATTACATTCGACGAAAACAATGTCATCTCTACAGCCTTGGCACAGTATCCCGACATGGCACCGCGCAACCCCGACGGTAGTTACGACTTCGGACTCAATATCGAGCACAACTATAATTCCAACCCACTCTTCGAGGCTGAAATGCGTGACAATAAGCGTGGAAATCAGCAACTCGATTATAATGTATTTGCCAATATCAAGCCTATCAAAGGACTTGCCATACGTATTGAATATGGTGGCAATCGCTCTTGGGGCAACAATATGTACTTCCAGCCTAATTACCAGACGGCACACCAGTCCATAGAGTCACGCCTCTCAAAGACTACTTCACGTAATAAATACAACTCATTCAAACAATATGCCACCTACGACTTCGACCCATTCCAGGGACATCACTTCCAGGTCATGGCAGGACATGAGTCACAGGATGGCGACTGGCATAATATATCAGCCGAACGAAGAGGGTATCTCTTTGATACCGTCAAGAGTCTCGCCGTGGGTGATGCTACCACTGCCACCAACGGCGAACAGGGTGGATGGTGGGCCATCGAGTCGTATTTCGGACGTTTCAACTACAACCTCCTCGACCGATATCTTCTCACAGCTACAATTCGTGCCGACGGCTCCTCCAACTTCGGTCCCAACAACCGTTGGGGTTATTTCCCCTCTGCCGCTCTTGCATGGCGTATATCTCAGGAGAACTTCCTGAAGGATGCTGAATGGCTCAGTAATGCCAAGCTACGCCTTGGATGGGGTATCGTAGGTAACCAGCAGGCTGGCAGCTACGCCTATGGAGTGGCTATGAACAGCACTGCCACCGCATGGGGAACAGGATTCTTGGATGGCAATTACGCTAATCCTGATTTGCGATGGGAGGAGACCAAGGCATATAACATCGGTCTCGACCTCTCATTCCTGAAAAACCGTATCGAACTGGTTATTGATGCCTATATCAAGAAGACCGACAACCTGCTCATGCAGGCTACATTGCCCTCTTATATCGTCAACAACTCTGGATGGATGGGCATTTCTGCACCTTACGTCAATACAGGTGCCATCCAAAACAAAGGTATTGAGTTCACCCTCAACACCGTTAATATCTCGAAGAATAACTTCGAATGGAGAACGGGAGCGACCATCTCCTTCAATAAAAACAAACTTACTAAACTATATACCGACGACGCTTCCATCCCTGGAAACATCAATGGCGCCGTCTACACCATGTCAGAAATCGGAGGTCCGGTGGGACGCTTCTATGGCTATAATGTCATAGGTATGTTCACCACAGAAGATGACTTCTATCAGAAAAACCAACTTGGTGAGTATATGCTCGATGCCAATGGCAACCGACTGCCCGTAGCACGTCCTGCCGACTCCAACGGCGACCTCTATCCCATTGCACAACGTGGTATTTGGGTAGGCGACTACATGTTTGAGGATGTAAATGGCGACGACAAGATCACTGAGGCCGACCGTAAATATATTGGCGACCCCAATCCCGATTTTACATTCGGTCTGAACAATGTTATTCGTTGGCGCGACCTCGAACTCTCGTTCTTCTTCAATGGTTCCGTGGGCAATGATGTTTATAACTACGTCAAGATGAACCATTCCGACCCGACGGCTTGGGGCAACAAACTCAAAATGGTAAACGACTATGCACAGATTGCCATGTACGACGAGAATGGCTCGCTCAACGACATCTCAAATGTATATGTTGTCAATCCTAAGACAGCACAGACACAACGTATCAGCGTCAGCGGTGAGAGCCAGAACGACAACAACCGTGTGTCGTCACGCTTCATCGAGGATGGCTCCTACATCCGCCTGAAAACCCTCTCCTTGGCTTACAACCTACCGAAGAAATGGCTGAAACCCCTGCAACTCGACTGGGCACAGGTATATGCCAACGTGCAGAACCTCTTCACCATTACTGGCTACGACGGATACGACCCGGAATTGGGTTCCATCGGGCAGAATGTTATCCTTCAGGGTATCGACAGATACCGCTATCCGTCACCACGTATATATAATGTGGGTCTGAAAGTGAATTTCTAAACGACTAAAAGTATAAGGAAAATGAAAAAACATCAATTCACTATATGGTCCATGCTATTGGTTGCAACACTTGCATTGGGATTCACCAGTTGTGGTGAAGACTATCTGGACCGTCCGCCCAAACATGGATACGTGGGCGATAACTACTACACCAACGACGAGGCTGTGCTCAAGGCACTTGAACCTCTCTATGGCTATGCATGGCACGGCTACAATGAGCGCGCCATCGTGGGCATGGGCTCCTTCCGTGCCAATGATGCCTGGAGTCCCTATCTGCAAGGGGAGTTCGCACGTTTCACCATCACTGGTCTCACCCCCGAGCTTATCAATGCATGGTCGTCAATATATATGGTGGTGTCCATGGCTAATCAGGTTATCTACGACATGGACCACTATGCCACCGACGGTGTGTCGGAGAATATGAAAAACCAGGCTCGTGGCGAGGCAATGCTCATGCGTGGAGCTGCCTATTTCTATCTGCTGCGTGGATGGGGCGAGGTCATCCTCTACGAGGACAACGTAGATGCCACACAGAACCCCATACGCCCACTCAACACCGAGGAGAGTGTACTGAAGTTCATTGTGCGTGACTTCGAGCGTGCAGCTGATTTACTGCCGGAGAAAGGTGCTAATTTCCATCCCTCACGCTATGTGGCCAAGGCTTTGCTCGCCAAGGCTTTACTCGCACAGAGCGGATGGAACAAGGGGGGTACACGCGACGAGGCTACCCTGCAGCGTGTGGTCAGTCTTTGTGACGAGGTTATCAACTGCGGACAATATAAATTGCTCGACAACTACGAGGACCTCTTCCGTCCACAGTTCAATGACAATGAGGAAACACTGCTTGCCATGCGGTGGGCCGACCCTCTCCTTGGTGAGTATGCATCCAGCAACAACCTCATCTCCGACCTCGCATGGAGCGATGTCACCGATGTCAACGTATGGGGTGGTTCTTTGCACGCTTCCGTCGATATGATTGAGTACTATAACGAGGAACCTGCCGACTCCTTCCGCCTACGTGGTAATTTCTTCTCACCGGGAAGATACTATAGCTATATCTGGAGCGAGAAGGGTGGATACACCTACGACCGCAACTGGCTGCAGGCTAAAAAAGGTGTCGTGGGCACTAAGGCCGACTGTGACGGACATCTCGCTCAGCAGGCTTCTCCACTCAATACTTATATCATGCGTCTTGCCGATGTCTATCTCGTTAAGGCTGAGGCTTTGTTGGGCAACAATATGTCAACCTCCGACCCCCGAGCATTGGAGGCTTTTAATGCCACACGTCTCAGAGCCAAATTACCTGCCAAGACTTCATTCACATTCGAGGACCTCATCCGTGAGCGTCGTATCGAGTTCTGCCTCGAATACTGCAACTGGTACGACATGGTCACTTGGTATCGCTGGCGTCCACAGTATATGCTCGACTTCTTCAACAATAAGCAGTTCCGTGCATTCATGCTCAACAATGGCGACGTGCTGCTCAACGAAGACAAGACCTTCAGCTACCGCTGTGTGTTCCCTGGTACCAACAACTGGTATTTCTATGATGACAATGGAAATGTGATGTGGAATGACTGTACACGTGTGAGCGAGAGCGACAATACTGTCGTGCGTACACGGGAACAGGGATATACCTTCGACCTCCGCGAAATGGCTGAGTCGAAAGGAGCCGACTATTCACCTATCGTGCTGAGCGAGGCCAACATCTTCATGCCTTATCCCGAGGGTGATGTCATACAGAATCCCTATTTCAACCAGCCGCCACAGGAATATAATTTCGGAGAATAATCTCTAAAATCAACTAGTATTCCTGGTATCCCTAGTATTCCTAGAATCCCTAAAAACTATACAAAAAAATGAAAAAATATCATATATCCAGATTGCTGTTTATGGTGCTCCTCGCAGTGGTCACCCTCTCTGTCATTTCCTGTAAGGACGATGAGGTGGGTATGGGGACACCGCAGATTACAGCAGTGCGCTCCTGCGACCCTGCCAAGGCCGACAGCACTTTCACCAAGGCTGGACCCGGCTCGCTCATCGCTGTCATCGGCAACAACCTCAGCGATGTGCAGAAGGCATTCATCAACGACCAGCAGGTGTATTTCAACCCCACGATGAACACCGACCACAGTGTCATCATACAAATACCGTCGGAGGACGACGGACTGATTCTCACCGCATTCGACAGCAGCCTCAAGGATGAGATTCGCCTTGAGACTTCGCATGGCACAGCCGTCTATGCTTTCAAGATTACAGCGCCTTGGCCTTCCATTCAGCGCATACAGGGCACCTATCCTCGTAAGGGTGGCGATATACTCAATGTCTATGGTCTCAACCTCGTGGATATTGAGCGGGTTTACATCTCTGATGTATCTGCCGAATTGCTTGACTCTACTGAGTGGGAGACAATCGGGGGCAATCAGATTGATGTGCAGAATTATGAGGCTGTCGTGACCGACCACCATCGCAATGCCAAAACCAACGCCTTTGAGACGACATCACAGCTCAAGGTCACATTACCAGATGTCTCTTTCGGTAAGGGTGTGCTGGTGGTGCAGTGTGCCACAGGTTCTACCTACATCCCATTCTCTGTCTTGCCGGGTGTGCCCGTGTTGGTCGGCATCAACACCGACTTCCCTGTGCCAGGAGAACTCGTGACCATCACCGGACGTGAGTTCATTCAGGTGGAGTCTGTCTCCTTTGGAGGAATTGTGGTTCCTGCCAGTCAACTCACTGTCTCGGAAGAGGAAGACCAAATCTCCTTTGTCATGCCTAAGGCACCCGAAAAGGGTAGTGAGCCGATGCTCACTGTCACTACACCGGGTGGAAGCGCTTCTCTGAGATTCTGCGACTATTCTACGTTGCTGACCAATTTCGACGGCGATGCCATCGACAATGGATGGAGCCCCAACTGCGACTACGTGGAGCTGGAAGATGAAGACGAACCACCTTATTCTGCCGATGGCATCTATGCTCACATGTTTGTGGGTGCTGAGGGACAGCAATGGTGGGGAAAGATGATTTACTTCCGTAAGGACTGGGATGGCAATAAGTTCTCGCTGCCCAGCTTCGATATCATTCCTGCCGATGCTTCTACCGATGATGTCTATCTCGCCATGGAGGTGTTCAACAACAACTCCGACTACAACAATGGGGTGTTCACTGGTTATCTGAGGTATTTCCTCCAGGCTGATAGCGAGGATGCTGCGGAGAACGAAAATCAGTACGACAACTTCGAATGGGTTGACTATCCCAACACGTTCACTAATCCTATGAAGGTTTTGGCCGACATCGATAACAATGCACCTGTAGGCAAGTGGTATCGTCACGTACTGCCTATCAGCGCTTTCGGAAAGTACAAGGGTAAGACTTATCAGGACCTCGTAGCCGACGGTATCAACCAGTTCCGCATCCAGTCCATCAACCAGGGAACTGCACGCGGACGTATTGATGTGTGCTTCGACAATGTGCGTATTATTTATGTGAAAAAATAAAAACTATAGGTCATGAGGTTATTAGGTCGCTTCGCTTGCAGGCTTTAAGGTGATAGATGCTGTGGATAATAAGTATATTTCACCTTATAACCTTATAACCTCAAAACCTCAAAACCCTAAAAATCGATGAAAAAAAATAATATTATCGTTGCTTGTACACTGCTATTGGCGGTTTTCGGATTATACAGTTGCAGCGACGTCGAACAAAATTATGACAATGGCCAGCGCACGGGCAACGCCTCGATGATGGAAATCCTCAAGGATGATGCTCCTGTGAGCGACATCAGTTTTTCCCTCGGCAAGGGAAATACCATGATAGCCATCAATACCGATGGCGAGTGGACTGCCGAGGTGGGCGATGAGTCGTGGTGCCATCTTGGAGTGCATGCCGGTTATGGCTATGTCAACAAAATGTCTTACAACAAGATTGAGGTGGATAAGAACGAGGGCGGCGAGCGCAGCACTGTCATTACCTTCCGCTCGGGTGGCATCACCAAGACTGTTACTGTCATGCAGAAGGGCACAGGAACCGACCCCAACGACCCGTTTATGAGTGCCTTCACCTTCGTCGAGAGACTCAAGTTTGGTTATAACCTCGGAAATACTTTGGAGGCCAACCACGACATCACCAATCCGAGTGTACAGCAGTGGTTTAATCCACAGACCATTGCCGACTGGGAGACTTGCTGGGGACAGCCACTCACTACACAGGAGATTATCGATGCCATCGCTGCAAAGGGATTCAATGTCATACGCGTACCGGTGACTTGGTTCCCACACATGGATGCCAACGGCAATGTCGATCCCATTTGGATGAACCGTGTGCAGGAGGTAGTCGATATGGTGCTTAAGTCGGGATGCTATTGCATTCTCAATGTGCATCACGATGCCAGCGAATACGACGCCAACCGTGGCGACGGAGCTCACTGGCTGTTGGCCGACTTGGAGTCTTATCCGCAAATCAGCGCTAAGTTCAAGCATCTCTGGACACAAATCGCCAACCATTTCAAGGGCTACGACGACCGCTTGGTCTTCGAGGCTGTCAATGAGATTCTCAGCAGGAAAGGGGAGTGGGGAAATCCTTCCGACCCCTCATGCTATGAGGCTATCAACCTCTTAGAGCAGGACTTCGTCGATGTGGTACGTGCCACGGGAGGCAACAATGAGTATCGTAATCTCTTGGTGAATCCTTACGGTGCCGGTAGCACACCCGAGAAACTTGCTGGTATGCAGGCTCCCAAGGATATACATCCCAACCATATCTTGTGCTCTATCCACAGCTATGATCCCTATTGGTTCTGCAACGACTCCGACGATCCCAATGCCGAGAGCTATTACATCTATATGTTCAACGATGATGCCAAGAAGGAAATAGATGACATTTTCGCCCGTGTGGATAAACGTTTCTCCGGCGACTTCGGAATGCCGTATATTTTCGGTGAGTTCGCTGCTGGTGGTACCCATGTCTCCATGGCAGAGCGTGTGAAATATACACAGTATATGCGACAGAAGTTCCAGCAGTACAACACCACCGGACTGTGGTGGATGGGACTCATGGACCGCAACACGCTTGAATGGACCGAAATCGACATCGTCAACGCATTGTTCCAGTGAGTAAAACGCCCTACTTCTTATGGAGAGGGTAAAGATTAAATAATAATCAACACAGAGACACAAAGCTCGCAGAGGAAAATACTCTGTGCCTTTGTGCCTCTGTGTTTTCATATCCAAAATACTAAAGTCTCATAATCTTCAATCCTCAATTTTCAATCCTCAATTTTTAATCCTCATTTTTCAATCCTCAATCCTCATTTTTCAATCCTCAATCCTCAATTTTCAATTCTCAATCTTCAATTTTCAATCTTCAATTTTCAATTTTCAATTTTCAATCTTCAATAGTATTGTCCCTTTAACTACTCTTTAACTACCCTTTAACTACTTTTCATTTTTTAAAGTACAAACATCTGACAAGAAAATACTACATTATTTAAAAAATATTTGTTTATTTTGCACTGTCAAAACTCAACCTCCGGGTGTCCCCTATGCTGCGATATCATCGCAGCCGTAATAATCTCAAAACTCAAATCTTTTAGTATTGTCTCTTACACTCCCATTCAATCTCCAATCTCCAATCTCAATGAAGCATTTTCTAAGCCTGTTTATCTTAGTCTCCATCCTTGTTTCCTGCTCTACAAAGCAGAAGGCAACCATTGGAATGCCACCACACAAGCAACATCCCTATATCACTGTCGAGGACGGTCATTTCATGCGCGATGGTAAACCATATTATTATGTCGGCACAAATTTCTGGTATGGAGCCATCCTCGGAAGTCAAGGACAGGGCGGCGACCGACAGCGTCTCTGCCGTGAACTCGATTGTCTCAAGGAGATGGGCATCGACAACCTTCGCATACTTGTGGGAAGCGACGGGCAACGTGGGGTCACCACCAAGGTGGAACCTACACTACAGGTTTCTCCTGGGGTCTATAATGATACCATCCTCGCCGGTCTCGATTTCCTGCTCAAGGAGATGGGTAACCGCAATATGGTGGCCGTGCTTTATCTCAACAATTCCTGGGAGTGGAGTGGGGGATATGGCTTCTATCTCGAACATGCTGGAGAGGGCAAGGCACCACGTCCCAATGAGGATGGCTATCCGGCCTATATGTCGTTTGTCGAGAAATATGCTTATTCTGAAAAGGCTCACCAACTTTTCTATGACTATGTGCGTTTCATCCTCACACGCACAAACCGCTACACGGGTGTGAAATATGTTGACGATCCAGCTATCATGTCGTGGCAGATAGGCAATGAGCCAAGGGCATTTAGTCGAAAGGCATTGCCGGCGTTCGAGAAATGGCTTGCCGAGGCTTCGGCGCTCATACGTAGCCTCGATCACCATCACCTCATCTCAGTGGGTAGCGAGGGCGCCTGGGGATGTGAGGGTGACTTTGCCGCATACGAGCGTATTTGCTCCGATAAGAATATCGACTACTGTAATATCCATCTCTGGCCATACAACTGGTCGTGGGCAAGGCCCGACCACCTCATCGACGACTTGCAGGCAAGCTGCGACAGTACGAAAAACTATATCGACCGTCATCTTGCCATTTGTGAGCGTATCAAGAAACCTCTTGTCATGGAGGAGTTTGGCTATCCTCGTGATGGATTCAAATTCTCAAAGGACACTCCAACGCAGGGGCGCGACGGTTTCTACCGTTATGTCTTCTCGCTCGTGGGCGACAATGCGGAGAAAGGTGGCTACTTTGCCGGATGCAATTTCTGGGGATGGGGTGGTTATGCCAATCCCCGTCATGAAGAGCAGTGGCAAGTAGGCGACGACTATACTGGCGACCCGGCACAAGAGGCCCAGGGGCTCAATTCGGTATTCGCCACTGATGCCTCTACCATCTCCGTCATTCGCAACGAGGTCTCCCGTATGGCGAAAATAGGGAAATAGTTTTTCTGATTACTCCGATTATTCCGATCACTCCGATTACTCCGATCACTCCGATTACTCCGATCACTCCGATTACTCCGATTATTCCGATTACTCCGATAAAATGAAACACCCTCTCCCTCTCCTCTTTGTCCTGGCCTTGTTCATCGGGATTACAAATCCCGATGCATCTGCCCAAATTCGAGGCAACAACATCACCGTCGTAGTCACCCCCGACCACCGCGACTGGAATTACAAGACTGGTGAGAAAGCTCAGTTCATCGTTCAGGTGCTGCGCTCTGGTACCACCATCCCCAATGTCACTGTCGATTATGAGGCAGGGCCTGTCATGTATTCCGATGTCACTAAGAAGAATGTCACCCTCAAGGATGGTACCATGAAGTGGACAGGCTCGCTGAAGTCGCCTGGCTTCTATCGGCTGAAGGTCATCGCCCATGTAGATGGTAAAGACTATGAAGGACTTTGTACGGCTGCTTTTTCTCCTGAACAGATTCAGCCTGCTACGCAATGTCCGGCAGATTTCGACCAATTTTGGCAGCGGGCCCTCGATGAAGCCCGGCAGGTGCCGCTCAATCCTCACCGTGAAATTCTTCCAGACCGTTGCACCGAGGATGTGAATGTCTATGAGGTGTCATTCAACAACGACCGTTGGGGACGGCTTGTCTATGGTATCCTCTGTGTGCCCGTGAAGCCAGGCAAATATCCTGCCTTGCTCCGTGTGCCCGGTGCAGGATGCCGACCCTATTCAGGTGATATATGGACAGCCTCGCAGGGGGCGATAACCCTCGAAATAGGTATCCACGGCATACCCGTCACCATGCGTCAGTCGGTCTATGACAACCTCCACAATGGGGCTCTCGACGGCTATTGGGACTCCAACCTCGACAATCCCGAGCGCAACTATTACCGACATGTGGTGACAGGTGCCGTCAGGTCGGTTGATTACATCGCCTCCCTGCCCGAGTGGAACGGTCATGAGGTGGGTGTCACTGGCTCCTCGCAGGGTGGTTTCCTCTCCTTGGCAGTTGCTGCCCTCGACAAGCGTGTCACCTATATGGCTGCCGTCCATGACGCCATGTGCGACTATGAGAGCGCGCTGAAAGGAAAAGCCTGCGGATGGCCGCATTATTTCTATCAGGTGAAGAATCCCGACCCCAAACGCGTCGAAGGGGCTCGATACTACGATGGCATTAACTTCGCCCGACGCATCACTTGCCCCGGGTGGTTCTCCTTCGGTTACAACGACGAGGTGGTACCTCCATCTTCCGCCTGGTCGGTCTATAATGTCTATACCGCCCCCAAGACCATCAGTCTCTATCAGCAGACAGGTCACTTCTGGTATCAGGAGCAGTGGGACGAATGGGAAAACTGGCTCCTCAAACAGATGCACCTTAGATAATCATTGTTTATCCTTCTCCGTATGCGACGGTTCTGCAGTCGCCATCATCTATTGTCATCTCTATCGCTATCATCCATCACTATCATCCATCACCATCACTCATCAATCACTATCCATCATGAAAAAAATTCTTACTATCGCCCTTTTCGCCCTGGCCTTAACCACTGCTACCAGTGCCGCCCCATCCACTCCCGCTGTACCGGCCAGCGTGTCCCCTATGCTGCAACATCGTTGCAGCCTTCATTCCCCCCTCCATTCCCCCCTCGCTCCTCCTAAGAAACCCCAGCCACCCACCATCGCCGAGCTGCTCTTGCAGCGTTTGCAGAGCCTCCAGCAGCGTGGCTATATGTTTGGCCATCAGGATGATACCTTCTATGGCCTGAAATGGGAATGGGACGCAGGCAAGAGCGATATCCTTGCCACCGTCGGCGATTATCCCGCCGTTATGGGCTTCGACCTTGGTGGTATCGAGATGGGTGATGCCAAGAACCTCGACAGTGTGCCTTTCACAAGAATCCGCGAGGAAATCATCCGTCACCATCAGCGTGGGGGTATCATCACCATCAGCTGGCACCCACGCAATCCTGTAACAGGGGGCACAGCATGGGATGTCAGCGATAATACCGTCGTACAGAAAATCCTCAACGACCCGGCATCGAAAGAGAAATTCGCTCTCTGGATGCAGCGTGTCGCTTCCTTCCTCAAAAAACTTAAAACCCCTGACGGCCAGCGCATTCCTATTATCTTCCGCCCATGGCATGAGAACAATGGCTCATGGTTCTGGTGGGGACAAAAACTTTGTTCCGATGAAGAGTTTCACGCATTGTGGAATACACTGCAGGACTATCTTTGCGCACAGGGGCTCGACAACCTCCTCTGGAGCTATTCGCCCAATCTCGATGGGGGATGGAACGAACAGCGATTCCTCGCTCGCTATCCAGGCAACGACCGTGTGCAACTGCTCGGAGAGGATGCCTATCAGTGGGGCACTGAACAAGATTTTATCAAGGCACTTACTGCCGACCTCGACTTCCTTGATGCATTCTGTAAGAAAAATGGCAAAATATACGCCATGACAGAATGTGGCTATAAAAACATTCCTGATCCTACATGGTGGACACGTGTGCTCAAACCTATCATGGACCGCTATCCCATCTCCTATTTCCACACTTGGAGAAACTACAAAAAAGAGTTTTTCGCTCCCGACCCCGACCAATACAGCGCGGAGGATTTCAAAGCCCTCTTCCGCGCCCCCAATACCCTCTTCCTCCTCGATATCGTGGAGTAATGATTGAGGTCCCCATAAAATCGTAATATCAGATTAATCCGTAGTCTAAAAATATCGTCTAATGTCAAAAACGTTCCAATCCCGTCTCGCTGCTCTTCGTGAGCGGCATGAGCAGCTCCTTTCCCGGCCCAATGAGCCGCAGGAGTGGGGCAATGGTATTTACACCAAGTATAAAAATCCCATCGTCACGGCAGAGCATACTCCCTTGGAGTGGCGTTATGACTTCTGCGAGCAGGATAATCCCTTCCTCATGCAGCGTATCATGATGAATGCCACCCTCAACAGTGGAGCCATCCGCTGGAACGACAAATATGTCATTGTCGTGCGAGTTGAAGGTGCCGACCGCAAGTCATTCTTTGCTGTGGCTGAGAGTCCCAATGGCATCGACAACTTCCGATTCTGGCCCGAACCTATTGTTATGCCCGATGATGTCATTCCGGCTACCAACATCTACGATATGCGTATCACTCAGCATGAGGACGGATGGATTTATGGCGTCTTCTGTGCCGAGCGGCACGACGATTCAAATCCAGGCGATCTGTCGGCAGCCACCGCCACTGCTGCCATCGCTCGCACCCACGACCTCATCAACTGGGAGCGGCTGCCCGACTTACAATCCCGTAGTCAGCAGCGTAATGTCGTTCTTCATCCAGAGTTTGTCGATGGCAAATATGCTTTCTATACCCGTCCACAAGATGGATTTATCGACACAGGGTCGGGTGGGGGAATCGGCTGGGCATTGGTCGATGATATCACCCATGCCGTCATCACCGAGGAGCGTATCATCAATGCTCGTCACTACCATACCATCATGGAGGTGAAAAATGGTGAGGGACCGCATCCCATCAAGACCGACCGAGGGTGGCTGCACCTTGCACATGGTGTGCGTGCTTGTGCCAGTGGACTGCGGTATGTATTATATATGTATATGACGGCCCTCGACGACCCCACACGTGTCATCGCACAGCCGGGCGGTTATTTCCTCGTTCCCGAAGGATGGGAATACATCGGCGACGTGATGAATGTGGTCTTCGCCAATGGATGGATTGCCGACCCCGACGGACGTGTGCTCATCTATTATGCTTCCAGCGACACCCGCATGCATGTGGCTGTCTCCAGCATCGACCGCCTCATCGACTACTGCTTCAACACCCCTGCCGATGGTCTCACCACCTCCGCCTCCGTCGATACCATCCGCCGACTGATTGAAAAGAATCGCACAATATTATAGCAATATTTTAGTTATTATAGTATCGTATCTATAGTCCTTGTAGCATCTGTCGCTACTATAGTCCCTGTCTGTTATCAACTAAAAAAATATGAAACACCTAAAAGAAAAAATCGGTTATGCCCTTGGCGACGCCGCTGCCGGTGGTATCACATGGAAAATCATGTCCATAGCTTTCCCACTGTTTTTCACGAATGTCTTTGGTCTTACTGTGGCTGACACTGCTGCGCTGATGCTCATCGCACGTATGTTTGATGTGGTCACCGACCCTATGATGGGTGCATTGGCCGACCGCACACAGTCGAAGTGGGGTACCTACCGCCCCTGGCTTATCTATGGAGCAATACCCTTCGGACTGATTTTCGCCTTGCTCCTCTACACGCCAGACCTCGGACTGACGGGCAAGCGTATCTGGGCCTATTCGTTCTACCTGCTGATGATGGCGATGTACACTGCTGTCAACGTGCCTTATGGCTCGCTACTCGGTGTGATGACCGACGATGATAACGAGAAAAACCAGTTCTCTTCCTTCCGTATGGTGGGAGCATACGCCATGGGATTTATCACCCTCTTCACATTCCCATATGTGCAGAAGGTGGTCGGTGGTTCTGAGCAACATCAGTATGCTGTCATCGGTATCATCTTTGGTACGATCGCGGCAGCTGGCACCCTGGCCTGCGGTCTGCTTACCAAGGAGAGGCTGAAACCAGTGCGGGCAGAGAAATTCACCTTTAAGCCTTTCCGTGATTTGTTTAGGAACAAACCATGGATTTACCTGACACTCATTGGTATATGCACAAATTTCTTCAATGGTTTCCGCTACGCTGTGGCTGGATATATGTTCGATTATATCCTCGGCAAGGAAATCACTATCAGTAGCCTGATTATCAACTATACGGTGTTTATGACTTTCGGTGAGGTCACTTGTATGATTTTTGGTGGACTGTCACCAAAGTTCACACAGTGGATGGGGTCGAAACGTAAGGCATTTATTGTGGCGGCTATCATCTGTGTGATTTTCTCCACGCTCTTCTTCTTTATGCCCAAAGACCCTGCTTACATCTGGCTGCTCATCGCCATCGTTGTCCTCACATCTGTGGGAATAGGTCTCTACTCACCGCTGCTTTGGTCGATGTATGCCGACGTGGCTGACTATGCTACGGTGAAAAACGGCACTTCCTCCACTGGTCTTATCTTCTCGTCGGGTACCATGGCGCAGAAATTCGGTACGGCTATCTCTGGTTCATTGGTGGCTTTGTTCCTTGGGTTTGCAGGATTTTCTTCCACGACCGACCCCATCACCAACCAGGCCGTCATCACTATTACCAATCCCGAGGCTGTGAAAGATATGATCTGGGCTATCTTCTCCATCTTCCCGGCTGTCATCGCCATCATCATGATCTTCCTCACCCGCCTCTATCCGATTAAGAAATAGTGAGAGGTGGCGGTTTACACTAAATATCTAAACATCTCCACTATATAAGCTTAGAAAGATGTTCTACGGAGGAAAGGAGTAAATGGAGTAGCCACATGGCTTTAGGTTATCATCATCTCCTTGACCGCCAGGTCACCTCCTTCTCCTCCCTTCCTCCGTAGACATATAACATTACCACTGTATATGCTCAGAAAGAAATTCTACGGAGGTAAGGTGTAAATGGAGTAGCCACATGGCTTTAGGTTATCATCATCTCCTTGACCGCCAGGTCACCTCTTTCTCCTCCCTTCCTCCGTAGACATATAACAATACCACTGTATATGCTCAGAAAGAAATTCTACGGAGGTAAGGAGTAAATGGAGTAGCCACATGGCTTTAGGTTATCATCATCTCCTTGACCGTAAGTTCACCTCCTCCACCTCCTTTCCTCCGTAGACATATAACATTACCACTGTATATGCTCAGAAAGAAATTCTACGGAGGTAAGGAGTAAATGGAGTAGCCACATGGCTTTAGGTTATCATCATCTCCTTGACCGTAAGGTCACCTCCTTCTCCTCCCTTCCTCCGTAGACATATAACATCTCCACTATATAAGCTTAGAAAGAAATTCTACGGAGGTAAGGAGTAAATGGAGTAGCCACACGGCTTTAGGTTATC